>JADILX010000090.1 GCA_017695025.1 Candidatus Cryptobacteroides excrementavium | reverse complement strand
GTTCATCATAGCCGGGGCCCCGGCACGCTCCCCGAAAGACTATACACCATATCTAAGGCCGGACGACAGTTTCATCAGCGTCCTGTTCGGGGAGACACAGTCTGTCATCAGGAATGCTGAAGCCGCAGTCGTCAACTCCGGAACCGCCTCGCTTGAGACTGTACTGTTCAATGTCCCGCAGGTTGTAGGCTACAGGATGAACCCGCTGACATACATGATCGGGAAACACATCATCCGGGTGCGTTTCATCAGTCTCGGGAATCTCTGCATCGACAGGCTGGCTTTCAAGGAGTTCATACAGGATGACTGCAACCCGGACAGCCTTGTCACAGAAGTCCGCGCCCTCATCGAAGACAAGGCATACAGAGAGAGAATGCTGGAAGACTATGCCGGGATACGCCGGCTGCTCGGCGGCAGAGGAGCATCTTCTGCTGTGGCCAAAGCCATGGTGGAAGCACTGCGCGGACAAGAGACTGACGTCACACCCGCTCCTTGATGATTCCTATACGATAGGCCTGAAGGAGTTTCTGCAGGTCCTCTATCTGTACCATCAGTTCCTTCCCCTTATCGGTATCCTTCACCAGCATCCTCTGGCTGCTGAGTTCCACGAGCTGTGTTGTGGACTTGATGTCCTGGCCTTCCTCTATGGCTTTCTGGGTGGATGAAAACGGCTCGTGCTGCACCAGCTGGAAACCGCGGGAATGATATACAAGGGTATAGCCGGCTATTCCGGTCTCGGAAAAATATGCCTTGGAAAATCCTCCGTCTATGACCATCAGTTTTCCGTTGGCCCTGACAGGTTTTTCTCCCTTTGAAGCCCTTACAGGGACATGGCCGTTGATGATATGGCGGTGCTCCCCCTCTACACCGAACTCGTCAAGTATCCGGTCACATACCTCCTCACTGTTGCGCAGGGTATAATAGGCCCCTTTCTCCTCTTTGTGCATCTCCTTGTCGACAAGGAAATACCTTTCAAAAGTCGCCATCTTGCTCTTGTCGAAAGCAGGGGAATCCTTTCCGCACCACAGATACCAGATGTAGTCGACTGCAAAATCTTTTTCCGGCTCCGACTTGTCTGCAAAATATGCAGTCCGGACCAGTTGGCCCACCCTGTTGAGCAGATCCCGTCCCTTGTGCCTTCTGCCGAGTATGTCCACTTCCTTGAGGCTTCCGTCCTCATTAAGCGGCATTGATGCATGGAAAAGCAGGTTGGAATTGCATATGTTGTACATGCAGCCATAACGGAAAATGCATTTAATATGCCTGCGCAGTTTCTCGCTCCTTGTGAATGAGTCATGGAGTTTCGACACGACAGCCTCTTCCTCTGCTGTCAGCCTGTACGGGTCTGCAGGATCTACCGTCGGGAAAAAGCAGGAACTCATCGCGTAATCCTTTCCGTCAAGCACAAACACCTTTCTCTCCTGGTCTATATGCTCAAGCAGCAGCCTGTCCTCCATGCCGAACTCAGGCCTCCTCTTTATGATTGCAGCCTCCAGTTTGAACTGGATGACACTGATAGCCTTGTGCATCTGTGCCAGAAGACGTATGGTCTTTTCATCGATATGGACATTCTCGTCCTCTATCCTCGGCCCGAATGAGGTGCAAGGATCATCGGCATATGTCTCCATTGCGAATGTCGCAAGCGGAAGGAGATTGATTCCATACCCGTCCTCGAGTACGGGATGGTTGGCATAGCGCATGGCAAGCCGGAGGACATTGGCTATGCAGGCATCATTGCCGGAAGCGGCCCCCATCCACAGGATATCATGGTTTCCCCACTGGATGTCGAAATTGTGATATCCGCACAATGTGTCCATGATGACATGTGGGCCCGGGCCCCTGTCGAAGATATCGCCGAGGATGTGAAGTGAATCTATTGTCAGCCTCTGGATGAGGTTGCACATCGTGATTATGAAGTCATCGGCCCTCAACGTATCTATGATGGTGCTGATAATGACATTGATATAAGCCTGCTTGTTGGGGCTTGCACTGCTCTCGTGCAGAAGTTCCTGGATGATATAGGAGAACTCTTCCGGAAGCGCCTTCCTGACCTTGGATCTTGTATACTTTGAAGATACGTTCTGGCACACCCGGACAAGCCTGTTGAGAGTGACGCTGTACCACGAATCCATATCCTGCACCTTTTCCTTGACCAGCTGCAGTTTCTCTTCGGGATAATATATCAGCGTACACAGGTCTTTTTTCTCGGACTCGTAAAGGGAGTTGCCGAAAATCTCGTTGACTTTCCTCTTGATGGCACCGGACGCATTGCGAAGCACATGGCTGAAAGCCTCGTACTCCCCATGCAGATCCGCAAGGAAATGCTCTGTCCCTTTCGGGAGATTCAATATCGCCTCAAGGTTTATTATCTCTGTGCTTGCAGCCGCAATGCTCGGGAAACGTAATGAAAGCAGTTCCAGATATCGCAGATCCTCTTTCAGTGCCTCTTCCGGTATCCTTTCCATATGTCAAAATCGTTTTGCTGCACAAACATACACAAAAAACACGATTTTTGACATCTTTATCCGCATATCGTCAATCAGTCGGACTGCTTCCCGCTTTCCTCCATGCCGGAAGTATGCTTCAGGACCTTTGCGTCTATGAAGAACACTATCTCCTCAGCAATATTCGTAAGATGGTCCCCTGTACGCTCCAGTTTACGGAAAACTCCGGCAAGCCCCATACATAGGGCAATACTGTCAGGATTGGCCCTGGCATACTCTACAAGCACACCAGTAGAGGCAGCCTTTATCGTGTCAAGCCTGTCATCCATGGACATCACGGATGTCGCCTTTGCAGGATCCTCATCCACAAAGGCCTGCTGAAGCCCTTTCATCATCTCAAGCACAACAGTGAACATCTCATTCAGATGCAGATTGTCCACAAGGGAACTGTCAAGCAGGCATCCTTCGGAATCCCGAACAAAACGCGCTATCCCGTCTGCGTAGTCGCCTATACGCTCAAGGTCATTGTTGATCTTCAGCATTGCAAGCACAAACCTCAGGTCGACAGCCACAGGCGTATAAAGAGCGATGAAATCCTCCACGTCACTGTCTATCTTGAGTTCGAAGGCATCTACCCTGCGCTCACGGACCATCACCTGGCTCGCGATGCCGCTGTCGAGGCCGAGGACGGCAAGGCGGACCTGATCCATCTGATTGCAGACAAGCGTCCACATGTCATACACTTCGCTGCGCAGATGCAGCAGTTCTGATTCTATGAATTTTACCATCGGATATGATTTAACGTCAGTCTTACAAATTTAATGACTAATATTATTGGCGGCCAATCAGCCGGATGCCGAGAAACATGTCCTAACCGAAACGGCCTGTGATGTAGTTCTGGGTGGCAGTCTTGTGTGGATTGGTAAATATCACCTTTGTGTCGTCGTACTCGACCATCTCTCCCATATAGAAGAATGCGGTCTTGTCGCTTACACGGGATGCCTGCTGCATATTGTGTGTCACTATGACTATAGTGACTTCATTACGGAGTTCGCTTATCAGTTCCTCTACCTTGGCAGTGGATATCGGGTCGAGGGCGGACGCAGGCTCATCCATCAGCAGGACAGAAGGGGAGACAGCCATGGCCCTGGCTATACAGAGCCTCTGCTGCTGTCCTCCGGAAAGGGCATATGCAGATGCGTTCAACTTGTCCTTGACCTCGTCCCACAGGGCAGCACCACGGAGGGACTCCTCCACCCTGTGGCGGATAAATTCCTTGTCCTTAATCCCGTTGACCCTCAGGCCATAAGCGATATTGTCAAAGATACTTTTCGGGAAAGGGTTAGGACGCTGGAAGACCATGCCGACATTCTTGCGGAGTTCATCCACCTGTACATCAGGCCCGTATATATCCTGTCCGTCTATCAGTATCTTCCCTTCCAGCCTGGCTCCCGGCACAAGGTCGTTCATCCTGTTGAACAGTCTCAGGAACGTGGACTTTCCGCATCCGGACGGCCCGATAAAGGCCACCACCTTGTTCTTCGGTATCTCCATCGAGATGCCTTTAAGGGCATGGAAATCCCCGTAATAGAAATTGACGTCTGTTGCTGCTATTTTTTCCATTATATTTATCCTGTTATTCAGATTCGGTTCATTTTATTTTCAGCCGCCTCTCGAAATGTCTTCTCATAAGCCCGGCAAGCAGATTGATGACAAGTACTATCACAATCAGGACAAGGGCCGTCCCATAGGCTATAGGCTGTTGCGCCTCTATATCGGTACCGCTCGTAGATATTACGTATAGATGGTATGGAAGGGCCATGCACTGGTCGAATATGGATGCCGGCAGTTGCGGGAAAAAATATGCGGCACATGTGAACAGTATCGGGGCTGTTTCACCCGACACCCTTCCAAGTGACAAGATAAGACCTGTGATGATACGCGGCATGCCCATAGGCAGGACAACTTTCCATATGGTCTGAAGTTTCGTCGCCCCTAGAGCCAGGCTTCCCTCCCTGATACCGGCAGGAATATCCTTGAGAGCCTCCTCGGTCGTCCTGATGACAAGCGGCAGGGACAGCAGGCCAAGTGTAAGGGAACCTGCAAGGATGCTGTCGCCGAAGCCGAGGTATTTCACGAAAAGCGCCATGCCGAAAAGTCCGAAGACAATGGACGGGACACCGCTGAGATTATTGGTCATGAGCCGGATGAACTTGACCACCCATCCTCTGGAAGCGTATTCATTCATATAGACTCCGCTCATGATGCCCACAGGGAAAGCGACTATGGCACTTCCAAGCATGAGGAGAAGCGTACCCACTATTGCGGGAAAGATACCTCCGGAAGTCATGCCGTCAGCAGGAGCCTTGGTAAGAAAGTCCCAACTGATAACTCCGGCGCCCTTCCAGATGATGAAGCCGAGTATAGCAAAGAGTATCAGCACGATAAAAAGGCTCAGAACCCTGAATAATGTAAAGGCCGCAGCCTGTGCCCTGCGCTTTCTTATACTGTAGCCGGCCGGATATGACGGATTGTTTCCTTTTGATACACTCATAATGTCAACTGTTTTTGGCCCTGTTGCGGGAAGATATCGCCTCTACGCAGAGATTTATGAAAAATGTGATGAAAAACAGGATCACTCCCAACAGGAAAAGGGACTGGTAGTGCGCTCCGCCGGCCGGGGCCTCACCGAGTTCCGCTGCTATAGTAGCCGGAATTGTACGTAACGGTTCAAGGATGGTCGTCGGCACCACAGCCGCATTGCCTGTCACCATGAGTACAGCCATTGTCTCGCCGACAGCACGGCCTATGCCGAGTACAACACCTGACGCTATCCCTGACATTGATGATGGAATCACGACACGTGATACTGTCTGCCATCTTGTTGCCCCAAGGGCCAGACTGGCTTCCCGCAAGGCACGCGGACAGTTCCTCATTGCATCTTCAGCCACGGTGACAATAGTGGGCAGAGCCATGATAGCCAGCACGATACTTCCTGCAAGACCGCTCTCCCCCACCGGAAGCCCGAAAACCTGCTGCAGCAGAGGCACGATGATGATAAGCCCGAAAAAGCCGTACACTACTGAAGGGATCCCGTTCAGAAGTTCAATCACGGGCTTCAGAAAACCGCGGACTCTCTCTGACGCCACCTCTGACATATATACTGCGATGCTTATTCCGAACGGAAGAGCAAAAAGGATGGCGAAAAGACTCACCCACAATGTACCGGCAAGAAGAGGCCACATGCCGAAAAGAGGGGCGGGAGTGGCAGTCGGGAACCATTCGGCCCCGGCAAACACCTCTGCAGGTGAAATCGTGTCATCTTCGATGAAATCGACAGATACCCAATCCGGAATTATCGATTCCGGTACAAATGCCACCATACCCGGGTTCTCTGCCACAAGCCCCGCAATGAGGGCACCGGCATTTTCATACTGCCTGCCGAGTTCATCCTCAGTAAAATACCTGTCGGCATCCTCAAGGCGGAAAGTCTGTATCGGAAGTGAAGGCCCACCAAGTTTCTCCCAGTCGGTCACATCCTCATCGAAAACAGCCTTGATCTGCGCGGCAGTCAGATCCTTTACCGGATTTTCAGGATTTATGGCAAGTACATACCCATCCTCAATGACATGCTCGCGGAAAAGGCCAGCACCCTCAGTAAACAGAAAACCTATTATCAACAGGATTACTGCACTGGTTACAAAACCGCTGGCCGTAAGGAGCCATTTCACTGCTCTTTCCAAAAATTTCTTCATAAATATCTGTTCAACCGGAAACTCTTCAGTCTGACGGGACAGCGTCCTTATCAAGGCTTACCGGGACAAACCCCTGGGAAAGCACGGACTTCTGGCCTTCATCAGACAATGCATATGAAATAAACGGAGAGACTGCCTCCTCCTTTCTGGAATCATAATAATAATACAGAGGACGGACAATCGGATATGAGCCGTCTGCTGCTGTTTCCACTGAAGGTACTGCATAGTGGGCACCGCCGTCATACGATACGGCGACAGCCTTCACATAAGGATTGAGATATGCAAGGCCTATATATCCTATTGCGCCCTTTGTCTGCCGCACCGACTGTATTATGGCTCCGGTTGCCGGCATTGACAGGATGCTGCTCATATAGTTCTTGTTTTCAAGCACACTCTCCTTGAAAAATTCATATGTACCGGACGATGTCTCCCGTGAATATACAACAATCTTCCTGTCTTCTCCGCCCACATCCTTCCAGTTGGTTATCTTGCCCCTGAAAATCGCTTCCAACTGTTCTCTCGTGAGCCTCGAGACAGGGTTTGAAGGATTGACGACCACTGCAAGGGCATCATATGCCACAATGACCTCACGTGCATCAAGACCGAGTTCCGCAAATTTCATCTTCTCACCGAACTTTATGCGGCGCGAAGCCATGGCAATATCAGTAGTATTCTCGGGAAGGGCTGCAATCCCCACTCCTGAACCGCCTCCGGTCACTATGACTTCAGCATCCGGATGCCCGGCAAGGTATTCTTCAGCAAGTTCCTGAGTAAGGGGCAGAAGGGTGTCGCTGCCTTTGATGCGCTGGGCATCAGCGACAATACAGATACATATTGCAGAGACACAAGAAACAAGAAGATATCCTATTTTCATCCTGTTATTCGGGACAGGGTCTTTTTACTGTCCGGCGCAAAGATAAGCCACGCCACAGGACTTTACAAGTGCACAGGATGTTTTTAACAAATAAGAAACGGCCGGTTAACAATTTCTTAACCGGCCGCTGTTTTCCTCTTGTACACTGTTGTCAGACCCTTTCTCCGAAAATCAGTGTACCTATCCGGACCATGTCTGCGCCCATTTCTACTGCAATCCTGTAGTCATGCGTCATTCCGAAAGATCTGATATCAAAGCCGCTCCCGATTTCCGGGCAGAGACCACGGTCGCGAAGGGCGACTATCTCATTGTACAAAGACATGAGCCTGCCGAAGTCGGCCCGGACAACAGACTCATCAGAGGTAAAAGTCGCCATTCCCATCAGCCCGCGGATACGGACATTCGGAAAGCGTCTGCCATCACAGGAAGCATCCTGTGCGTGCCTTTGTGGCACATCCCCCTGGCGGGATGTACAGCCCGGAGTACCGTATACTTCTGCGTATCCTTCCGGGACATCCTCCCGCCGGGTAAGCAGGGATAGTATCTCCTGACGGCTGAAGCCTTGCTTGGTAGCCTCTGAAGCGATATGGTATTCGAGCAGCACATCCGTGACCCGGCCGTTATCTCGGCCCCATCTGTCTATGGACTCAAGCAGATGCACAGAATCCACAGATTCGACCATGGAGACATAAGGGAGGACAAGTTTCAGTTTGTTTGTCTGGAGATGACCGATAAAATGCCACTCTATGTCTGAATACGCGGAATCCCGGGACTGCAGGGCATGCACCTTGGCAAACAGTTCCTGGGGACGGCTTTCACCGAAGACCCTCTGCCCTGCTCCATATGCCTCGACAACCGACTCCACAGGATGGAACTTGGACACAGCCACAAGTGTCACATCTGCCGGAAGTTCCTCTTTCAGCCTCCTTATCTGGTCTGCGACAACGGACATGGCTACCTGCGTCTTCTGGCCTGTTCTTTCGCCATCTGCTGCTGCATCTTCTGGGCCTCTTCAAGGCGCTGCTGCCACTTGGATTTCGGCATCGGCTTTCCTTCAGTGGCGGCAAGCAACGCATGTATTTTCTCCGGCTTCACCACATATCTCTTGACAAACCATGTCTGGAGCATGGTGATGAGGTTCGACAGAAGGTAATAGTAACTCAGTCCGCTGGAAAGATTGTTACATATGAACAGCATCATTATTGGCATCAGCCATACGCTCATGAACTTCATTCCGGCCATGCTCGGATCCGATGACATCTGGCTCGACGTCATCTTGGAGTAGATGAACATGGAAAGCGCCATCAGGAGAGCAAACAGCGAGACATGATCCCCATAGAGAGGGATATTGAACGGAAGATTGAGGATAGAATCGTATGCACTGAGGTCGTCCGCCCAGAGGAAAGGCTGCTGTCTCAACTCGATGGATGCCGGGAAGAAACGGAACATCGCATACAGGATAGGCAACTGGAGCAGCATCGGGAGACAGCCTCCCATCGGGCTCACTCCGGCCCTCCTGTACAGGTTCATCATTGCCTGCTGTTTTTTGAGCGCATCCTCCTGACGAGGGTATTTCTCATTCAACTTGTCCATCTCGGGCTTCAGCACCGACATCTTCGCAGAAGATATATATGACTTCATGGTCAGCGGAGAGACCACAAGTTTGATAAGAACCGTAAGCAGCAATATGATGATACCGAAGTTCTCTATAAACCTGCCGAGGAAATTGAACACAGGGATGATCACCCATCTGCTGATAAGTCCTATCACAGAGCCTCCCAGAGGTATGATCCTCTCATAATGCTGGTCGTAACTCTTAAGTGTCCGGTAATGGTTCGGCCCGAAATAGAACTCATACGGGATGGTGACATCCCCTCCTGCAGACAGGTCAAACTCTGACCTCATGTCGGCATAGCATACCATGAGATTCCTCTCCGGATCATCCTCCTCGAAAAATTTTATGCCGAATGCCGCAGAAGAGAAGTCCTCCCCGGCCCTCATGATGGCGGAAAAGAACTGCTGCTGGAAAGCGAACCAGTTCACCTTCGAGTCCACTCTCTCCTCATCGCTGCGGCCGCCTCTTCCCAGTTGCTCAGGCTTCTTCTCACCAGGATAGCAATAGTCGAGTTTGGAATATTGCATCTCGTTCCTGTAGCCTTTCTCAAGACGCGGGATGACCACGTTCCAGTCTATGTCGAACATTGACACATTGCGGGGAATGACATCACCCATACCTACAAAGGAGAGGTAGTTTTTCATCATGTATGACCCCTGCTCCAGAGTATATTTCTGTTCTATGTAGCCGCCACCGGAAAAAGGAAGACGCATTACAAGGGTGCTGTCAGTACTCTCTGCCACAGAGAATACGAAATCTTTCGTGCTGATATTCTCACCGGCATATATTGTAATCCCGTACTGGCTCATCCCCGGCTTTATGAGATAAAGATCGGTGCTGTCGTACGTCTTATAATCCTTTATCAGGACTGAATACGGCTGTGCCCCTTTAGTATTGAACACTATCTCGACCTTGTCGTTTGCAAGGGTGACATAGGAAGATGAATCCTCGTGTGCAACATCCAGAAGACTGTCCCTGTATATACGCTGACGGACCTGCCTGTCCGGTGCCGATGAAAGTGCCGCAGACAGGGTATCCTCAGGATGCTCTGCCCGCCATACAGAGTCGGCATATGCCTGCTCTGCCCTGGCTATCGAATCCTGCTGCGCCTGATATTCTACCTGTTTCTTATATTGTGAAGACTGATACCATGTGAACCCGAAAAAAATCACAAATATCAGTATAAAGCCTATAACTGTATTCTTGTTCATAAATATAGCCGTCCGGAGAAAAATTATACTCTTATCATGAAAATGGCACTATGTCCGTCATTCCTGCTCCGATGCACTGTCCAGCACCCGGATCTGCTCCTTCAGATCGTTGAGTTCCTTCTTGGCCTGGGCGATGCGCTCGTTCATCTGCTTTATCAGAGGCTCGGAATTCTTCGACATGGCAAAAAATCCGATATTGTTCTCATAAGTCACAATATCCTGCTCCTTTTTCATGTATTTCTGCACAAGACGGTCACGCTCGCTCTTAGGGGCATTTGCATATCTGGTCTTTCTGGCCTTGGAGGCTGAAATGCCGGGGAACTTTGCATGCATGGCCTCTTTGTAGAGAGTGGCTATATTGTCCTTTTCCTTGAACGGCACAAATCCTATCTCCTGCCACCTGTCCATGAACGAAGTCATGGCCTCAAGATTCTCGGACTCGTCAGATGAAGGCTCATATGCATTGATTTCAGCGATCAGACGCTGCTTCGCCTTGAGGTTGCCGTAGAAATCATTCTCAGGCTTGACATTCTTGTCCCTCTCGTTGAAAAACTCGTCACAGGCGGCACGGAACCGTTTCCATAACTGCTCCGATTTCTTGCGCGGCACTGCCCCGATCTCTTTCCACTGCTTCTGGAGATTGATGAACTGGTCGGTAGCCTTCTTCCACTCAGTGCTTGACTTCAGCGCTTCGGCAGCCTCACAGAGAGCAATCTTCTTCTGGAGATTGGCATTGATGCTTTCCTTGTATCCGGTATAGAACTCGCGCTTGCGGTTGAAGAACTTGTCGCATGCAGCGCGGAACCTGTCATATATCTTCTGGTTCTCTTTCTTTGTGGCAAAACCTATCTGTCTCCACTGCTTCTGTATCTCCTCTATCTCCTTGGAGAGGGAATTCCATTCATTGGAAGAGGCGATCTCCTTTTCAGCAATAGCCTCCACCTGCTCGCAGAGTTTTGTCTTGGCGGCAAGATTTTCGGCATGCTGCTCCTTCAGCCCCTCGAAAAACGCCTGGTATTTCTTGTTTATGACAGATGTGGCAGCCTTGAAACGCTCCCAGATTTCTTCCCTGTACTGCTTTGCCACAGGGCCATATTCTTTCCACTGCTCGTGAAGTTTCTGCAGTTCCTTGAAAGCCTCGACTATATTGTCATTTTCGGCAAGTTTCTCCGCCATCTCGCAGAACTGCTCCTTGACTTCCAGATTTTTCTTGAAATCAAGGTCACGGAGTTCGCGGTTGATCTTGACCATGTCATAGAACTGCTCCACATACAACTGGTATGTATCGTTGATATTCCTGTAGTTCTGGGCAGGGACAGGCCCGATGGCACGCCATCTGTTCTGAATCTCACGGAAAGCAGGGAAAGTGGCATTGACATCCTCCTGTTTCTCGAGCAATGCCTTGAGATCCTCAATCACAGCCTCCTTAAGGGCAAGGTTGTGCTCGCGCTCCTTTTCCTGCTGGCGGTTATACTCGGCCCTCTCCTTCTTATATCTATTGTACAGTTCCTTGAAACCGCGCTCTATCTCATCAAAAGGGTTCTCTGATACTGAATCAGCGGCTTTATCGGTATCTTCGGCGACAGACTCCTGGACATCGGCAGCCGTCCCCCCGTCTCCGGCAGACTCTACTTCCGGCAATCTGCTGTCAGGCTCCCTCACATCATCTGCAAGGCCTGCATCCGACTTTTCCTTGAGAAGCCTTTTATAGAAAGCCGACTTTATGGCTTCCGCCTCTTTATATCTCTTCATTCTGTCGTCCTGTCCGGCCAACTGTTCAAAAAGCCCGGCCAGCTCGGCAAGACTCTTCCCGGAATAATCCGGCATGGACTCAGCCTTTGCCTCTTCAGGCTCCGGCAAAACGGCCGGTGTCTCTTCCGGACATTCAGGTATTACAGATGCGACAGGAACCTCAGGTATCATCTCTTCACTCATGGCAATGAAGTCTAATTGGTTTTCAAAAAAGTTACAGCCTGCAAATATACCATATTTTTTATAAACTCTTTTGATTTTTATCCTAATTTTGCGGCAGAGATAATCATCCAGACATGAGAATAGACATTATATCCGTAGTCCCGGAACTTCTTGAAAGTCCATTGGGGCATTCCATTGTGGGACGGGCAATAAAAAAAGGCATAGTGGAAATCCACGTCCACAATCTGAGGGAATTCGGGAAAGGCCCGAGGCAGCAGGTCGACGACTACAGTTACGGCGGAGACGCAGGAATGGTGCTGATGGTGGAGCCGGTATACCTCATGATAGAAAAATTGAAGGCAGAGAGAGAATATGACGAGATAATCTACACCTCGCCTGACGGGGAGACCTTCAGCCAGAACATCGCCAACGAACTCTCGCTCAAAGAGAACATAATCATCCTGTGCGGGCACTATAAGGGGATAGACCACAGGATACGCGAACACATCATTACCCGTGAAATATCCGTAGGAGACTATGTGCTGAGCGGAGGAGAGATACCGGCAGCAATGATTGCGGATGCCATAGTACGTCTGCTTCCAGGAGCGATATCCGACGAGACATCAGCCCTGAGCGACAGTTTCCAGGACGGGATGCTTTCCGCACCGGTATACACCAGGCCTGCCGAGTTCAACGGATGGAAAGTACCCGATGTCCTGCTGAGCGGCAATCCGAAACTTATCCGGGAATGGCAGGACGAACAGGCAATCTCAAGGACAAAAAAATTGAGGCCAAACCTGCTCGACGAGTAATATTTTTTAAATAAAACCGCAAAATTTCTAAAATAATTTTGCAGTTTGGAAAAAATCTTCTACATTTGATGATTGTAATGCTTTCCATAGCGACACATGCTCATGTCAGCATTACGGATTCCGGCATACGGTTGCCGGAGTTCAGCGGTAAAATACTAACCACTAACCAACAATAACACAATTTCCATAAGGAAATACTGCTAACTAACCTGAATGGAGCCTGCAGTGATGCAGGCTTCATTATAATCGCCGGGGAAACGAAGTCTTCGCCCCACATGCCGTTATAGCATCAACGGAAAATCCATGTTGATTCAGGTGAAGCAGGAAAGGTTATACCTCTCTGAATCATTATACTTCTGGACGGAGATTCCTTTTAAAAGCACAGGCCCACAGATACACTGCACAGCACAGTATCACAGCCACAGACCCTGCCTGACTCCCCATCAAATCACTCATAAATCCCATCAGAGGAGGTATTACCGCCCCTCCGGAGACGCCCATGATCATCAGGCCAGAAACCCCGTTTGCCCTGTCAGGACGCCGTTGCATGGCGAGCGAATATATTATTGAAAAGACACTTGAACTGAAGAACCCAGCCAGTCCGACAAGCATGAATATGAGAAATGCATTTTTGGCGAAGAACAATGCCATGAGCGAAACAACAGCCAGACTGATGTTTATCCTGAACCACCTGACCGGGTCCATCCTGGCGAGAACCGTTGCTGCAAGCAACGCACCGGCCGTCCTGCAGACAAAATATACACTTGAACCGAATCCCGCCTTACTGACATCAAACCCGGCTCTCTCAATTAAAAGTTTAGGTGCAACTGTATTAAGCCCGACATCAAGACCGACAATAAAGAAAATACCAAAAAAGAACATCAGAATCTCCCTGTCACCAAGAAGAGAAAATGTATGTGTCAGAGATGGGGTCCGGCCTGACGGTGGATCCTGAGGCGTACTGGTAAACATCAGCCATAACGAGGACAGCAGAGTAATTGCAGCAAAGACCGGAAAAAGATATTGCCATTTGCCAAAGACGTCCATGGTAAACGCAGCAATAAAAGGGCCGCAAAATGACGATACAGCCTTAACAACCTGTCCTACAGTGAGGACGCTTGTCAGGCTTCGGGCAGGTACGACATTGGAAAGCAATGGATTGAGCGAAACCTGCAGCATCGTATTCCCGATACCGAGCAGCACAAGCCCGGACATGCATGTAGCAATATCGTAATGGATGAAGGGCAGGAGCATCCCGACAATAGTCAAGACATTGCTTACCTGCACAATCTTCTTGCGGCCAAACCTGTCCATTATCATTGCCACTGGCACAGACAGCAAGAGAAACCATATGAATATCATTGAGGGAACGAACCCGGCGACTGTCTCACTGAGTCTGAAATCCTGTTTAATATAACTTGTGGCAATCCCTGCTATGTCACAGAATCCCATCACAAAAAAGCCGGAAAGTACCGGCAACACCTTTAAAATGGCACAGCCCCTGCCTGCTTTGACATGCCCTTCAAACTCATTATCCATAACTCAGCCATTGGTAAATTCTATGGAATATGTAAAACTGTCTGACCGGTAGAAACCGATATTATATTCAACAGGGACACCGTTCTTGTCAAGCACAAAACGTTTTCGTTCTAGTATCGGCTCCCCTTCTTTTATACCGAGTTTCTGCGCCAGCCAGCCTTGCGCAGCCTTTGCAGAAATCATCTCCCTGGAAGTCTTCACTTGCACACCGTACTTTTTTTCGAGAATTTCATAAAGAGGTATTGAAAAATCCTCCTCAAGCGTCAGCGGGATATCCGGGCTGAAAAAAGACACAAAATACACAAAAGGGAAAGAGACCTTTCCGCGAAGCCTCTCAAGGCACAGCATGGAGGAAGACGAAGGCCGGCGGAAAAATCTGCATGCCTCCTCAGGAGCAATTTTGTGGCTGACATGAAGTTCGAAGTTATGGACTTGGATACCCATGGCCTGCATCTCCTGTGAAAAACTTTTCCAGTTACGTGCATTCCCCATTACGCCCTGTGGCGCAACCACTGTACCATAGCCCTTCTTCCGTATAAGCAGGCCTTCAAACACAAGCCTGTTGATTGCTTGCCGCAATGTGTTCCTCGAAATTTTCAGTTGCGAGGAAAGTTCCACCTCATTTGGAAGAAGCCGGCCATTTTTGTAGCCATCCTCTTGTATCATCTCCCGCAGAAAATCCTCAGCCTGGACATGAAGCGGGACAGATGATTCCGGATCAAGATTATAGTTCATATTATATCAATCATCAGACTTGCAGCACCATGACACAGCCGCGACAGGCTGGAATCATTTTAATCTGCAATTCTGTTCATAATGTTCAAACAAAGATAAACTATTTAAATTGAATATCCAAATAACTTAGACATCATACCAGAACAATGAAACACTTAAAACATTAATAAGACAATAATTTGCAATAACAGAATTATTATCTATTTTTGCAGCATATTTGTTCGAACATATATTAAATGTTCAGACTAAAAAAAGGACAGAAATGACAAGAGGGAACAAACCGGCAGAGAAAAGATATGCCATAGGGGCAGACATTGGAGGAAGCCATTTAAGTTCAGCAATAATAGATCTTGACACAGGGAATATTGCAGGTGATATCACTAATACTTCCTTGGACAATAGCGCTTCTGCCCCAGAGATTCTGTACACACTGGCAACAAACATCAATGAAACCATGCAAAAAGCCAAGGAAGCACGGATTAGAGGCGTAGGACTGGCGTTTCCTGGTCCATTCGACTATATACATGGTATCTCTGCCATACACGGAGTAGGGAAATTCCAGAACATTTTCGGGCTTGACGTCCGCACAACCCTGCGTCATATGCTGAAACTGCCAGAGGAGACAGATCTGCGCTTCACCAACGATGCCACAGCATTCGCCATGGGGGAAGCAATATATGGAGCGGCAAAAGGGAGCAGAATGACAGTGATACTTACCCTTGGAACAGGGGTGGGATCAGCATTCATTTCAGATGGAAAGATTATCAAGGAGGGTCATGGTATTCCAGAAAACGGATGGGTATACGACATGCCTTTTGAAGAAGGCACTGTTGACGAGGCGTTTTCTACAAGATGGATTTGCCGCAGGTATATGGAACTCTCCGGGACAGAAGCAAATGGGGCAAAAGAAATAGCAGAAAGATACACTGACTGCGAAAAAGCAAGACAGGTATTCATAGAATTCGGGCAGAGGCTTGGGAGGTTCATTCTACAGATAACAGCGGGATTCCACGCCGACACTGTTGTACTCGGAGGGAACATATCGAATGCATGGCCCCTTTTCAGGACGGAAATTCAGAAATGCATTGCTGACGCAGGCAGTCCAGTCAAAGTATGTCAGGCGGCAATGCCCGGCTGCGCAGCAATATCCGGTGCAGCCGCATTGTTCAGACAATAATGCGCCTTCCGCACACACATAACTCACTAATATAAGATAACAACAGAAAACAAAAGCATATAATGCCAGCATCAAGAAAAACCGCACAATATCTTCTCCCTACAGAAAAACCTTCCCCAGCACATGGATATGAAATCTACCCGACCCACCCGATCGGTGACGGAAAAATATTCTCCGGATATGATTCCCTTGCAGAGAGGATTATAGAAAATATGCACCTGACAGACATGGTCAACTCTCCAGGAGCATGCCATAGTCCGGTCATAATCATAGACGGATATGCCGGAGTCCGTTTTGATACCGTTATAAGCCGGCTTTCATCATCATTTGTTTCCTTTGGGATAAGACCGGTATGGTGGGATGTGCAGGCTGCGATGAAATCCGGCGAGGAAATCTCCGGAATGATATCACCATGGACAGGGGGCGACGACCCTCTCTTCGGATTCCGGACACCACTCCGCCTTGAGGACTTTTTCTCTGAAGACAAGACAGCGGCATTCATTCACGCCGTCAGAGATTCATGCAGATACAATACGGTAAATATCATCTACGGATCCGGAGCATCATTCGTTGCCGGACAGATTCCGGATGCCAGCAGCATGCTTATATACATCGACATCCCGAAAAATGAGATACAGTTCCGGGCAAGAGCCGGCTCCATATCCAACCTCGGGGCGACAGCACCGGATAGTCCTAAAAAGATGTATAAGAGATTCTATTTTGTAGACTGGCCAATACTGAACAGAAAGAAAAAAGAACTGTTTCGGGAAATGGATATCATTGTTGACGGGCAAAGGGACAATGAAATAACATGGGCTGCCGGAGCAGATATCAGGAAAGGGCTGGATAATCTGGCACACAACGGATTCCGTGTCCGTCCATGGTTCGAGCCAGGAGCATGGGGAGGACAGTGGATCAAACAACACATCAACGGGCTCTCCAAAGACGTGCCCAATTATGCATGGTCATTCGAACTCATCGTCCCGGAAAACGGCATCATCTTCGAAAGCGGGAGCAAAATGCTCGAGATAACCTTTGACACAATCATGTATGAGAACGGCAAGGCTGTCGTAGGAGAAAACTGCTATGCCACATATAAAGATGAATTTCCCATAAGGATGGACTATCTCGACAATTTCGATGGGGGTAACCTGTCTATCCAGTGCCATCCTCAGAAAAAGTATATACAGGAAAATTTCGGAGAGACACTCGCACAAGAAGAGACATATTACATTCTTGACACAAAAGATAACGCAGTGGTATATCTTGGTTTCAGAGAAGATATCGTCCCTGAAAAATTTGAGGCAGCCCTTACAGAAAGTTTTATGGAAGGTACTCCGCTGGATGTAGACAGATATGTAAACTCAGAACCGGCACACAGGCACGATCTTTTTCTGATACCCCCGGGAACACTTCACAGTTCCGGCAAGAACAATCTTGTACTCGAGATAAGCACAACACCGTATATATTTACATTCAAGATGTATGACTGGCTGTCGCTTGATCTGGACGGAAAACCAAGACCGCTCAATATCCACAGGGCAATGGAAAACCTGTGCTTTGACCGCAAGGGGAACAGGATTCAGGAAGAATATATATCCCGCCCAGAATTGCTTGCCACCGGCAACGGCTGGGAACTGTGGCATCTTAAGACTCATCAGCAACATTCTTACGACGTACACAGGTACAATATAGACACTGAAGTCACAGTAGATACCGAAGGCAAATGCAATGTACTGAATCTCGTTGAAGGAGAATCAGCCGTTGTTACAACAGAAAGAGGCATGAAATTCCTGATACACTATGCAGAGACTCTTGTAATATCAGCAGCAGCAGGATCATATACCATCAAAAATAATTCAGGCAGGCGAATAATGGTTGTAAAAGCCTTCATGAAAGACTGCCAATAATTTCAATCACTATGACAAGACTTGCAGACATAAAATGGGTACCATTCATCACGGTTTCAGCAATTGCAGTCATTATGACAGCAATACCTGCCGCCTGCTCTTCGGGGCATAGCACAGAGAATGTCTTAGAATATGTAGATCCATTTATCGGCACAGCCCATTCCAGGTGGTTTTTCTTTACCCCGGCAGCGGTGCCGTTCGGAATGGCAAAACTCGCCCCGACTACAGACGGACACCTTGGCAATAAAAGCGGATGGGAGGCCGTCGGATATGACTCACGGCACAATACGATTGAAGGCTTTGCCAACTTTCACGAATTTCAGATCGGAGGTATAGTCATCGCCCCCACAACAGGCGATGTCCAGACTGTTCCGGGAGATATTGACACACCAGAAAGCGGATACAGGTCGAGATTTGACAAAAAAGACGAGGAGGCATCTCCGGGATATTATTCTGTAGTCCTCAAGGACTACGGCATAAAGGCAGAACTTACAGCTACCAAAAGAACCGGGTTCCACAGATATACCTTTCCAGCCATAGAAAATTCAAACATCATATTCAATATCGGAACCAGAATGGGGGAAAGCGGGCCAGTAAAAGATGCATGGGCCAGATACACACCGGACGGCAGAATAGAAGGCTGGGTAAAGACAGTTCCCGAATACGTAAGGATATATCAGGAAGGGGCTGATGTTACAATGTATTTCAGCGCACAGATCGATGCATGCCCCAGTTCTTTCGGATGTTTCCGTGGAGAAGAACTCTTTCTGCGGACAGATGAGATATCAGGGGCCGGAACCGGGATGTTCTTTACATTCGACACTAGAGAAGACAGGACGATAAACATAAAGATCGGGCTATCTTACACTTCAGTAGAAAATGCAAGGTATAACCTTGATACAGAAGCAGCAGAGATGGATTTCGACATGGCGCTGGACGCAGCAAAGAAAGATTGGGGAAATGCTTTGGGCCGTATCCGTGTCGAAGGCGGGAAGAAAGAGGACAGGGTCAAGTTCTACACCGGACTCTTCCATGCCCTGCTCGGAAGAGGACTTGCCAGCGATGCTAATGGAGCATATCCGAAAAACGACGGTACAACAGGACAGATTCTGCTTGACAATGCAGGAAATCCGGTACATAACCATTACAACACCGATGCAGTCTGGGGGGCATACTGGAATCTGACACAACTATGGGCTCTGGCCTGGCCGGAATATTATTCAGACTGGATTTCAAGCCAGATTCTGGTATACAAAGATGCCGGATGGCTGGGGGATGGGATTGCCTGCAGCCGGTATGTGTCAGGTGTCGGTTCAAATATGGTAGGGCTGGCAATTGCTGCGGCATACAATTGCGGAATCCGTGACTTTGACATCGGGACAGCATACCAGGCTGCCTTCAAGAACGAGACAGGCAGCAAAGGACGTGTAAAAGGAGCAGGGAAAGAAGATATCGGAGATTTCTTGAGATACGGATACTGCCCTTACTCCGACAATCCTGATGCAGAATATGATTTCTCGGCATCTCACACCCTTGAATATTCATTCAGTTGCTATGCAGTTGCACAGATGGCAAGGGCACTCGAACATAATGAAGACTATATCCTGCTCGAAAGCCTGTCGCATGGATGGGAAAATCTCTTCGATACACAGACCAGACTCATACGCCCACGCCACAGGGACGGAAAATTTCTCGAGGAATTCAATCCGACAGCACCATGGAAAGGTTTCCAGGAGGGCAATGCAGTACAATATACCTACTACGTGCCACATCACATTGAAAGGCTGGTCTCACTTGTCGGCAGAGACGAGTTTGTAAGACGCCTTGACAGCACATTCACAATATCCCGCGAAAATATCTTCGGCGGAGGCACTACAGTCAATGCATTTTCCGGACTGCACTCATACTATAACCATGGCAACCAGCCTAACCTGCATATCTCCTCACTCTTCAACTTTGCCGGCAGCCCATGGCTGTCACAGAAATGGATGAGACTCATCTGCAACGAGTTCTACGGGACAGATCCTGTACATGGATACGGATACGGACAGGACGAAGACCAGGGTCAGCTCGGGGCATGGTATGTGATGGCTTCGATGGGTCTGTTCGATGCCAAAGGACTTACTGCACCGGAACCGTCATTCCAGCTCGGAAGTCCGCTGTTTGACAAAATTACCATAACCCTCAATCCGGACTATTACACAGGGGAAAAATTCATTATCGAAACCACAGGGAACTCCACAGACAGTTACTATATCCAGTCTGCGATACTTAATGGCAAGCCCGTCGACCCGGTATGCATACCATTCGCTGAAATAACCGACGGAGGCAGACTTGAAGTGACACTGTCCAATAAAATACCGGACAGGGCCATTAATCAGGCAACCATCCAATGAATGGATGAAAAACTCATGGCAAATACCAATACACGACAAAACATCAGACAATGAGACACCTGAATACATTACAAGTTTTTACTGCAGCCACAATCCTGGCTGCAATGACAATATCTCTCCCGGAAACCATTGCATCAGGCCATGGAGATCATTATAGTTACAACATACTGTCAATAGGCAGCCAAGACGGACGGCCTGACGAATTTGCCCTGTCCGGACAATCATACAGCAAAGTACCTGAAATATTCCCGTACTCGTCCGCCGTATACAATTATGGGGAAAGCGGACCAGAAGACATTCCCTATGTGATTCCAGGACCTGATGACGGATGGGCAGGAGCCGTAAAGGGCACAATATTCATCCGTTTCGGAATTGACAGAATCCCGAAGCCGACCGGTAGCCGGGAACAGTTGACTCTCACAGTCAATCTCGTAGAGACACATCCGTCGCATATACCGGAACTCGAAATCAGACTCAATGAATTCCGGGTAACCAGAATGGCACCAGGAGGGCGCAACTCTGCATATCTGGATGACTTCAAGGCTGAAGCCAGGAATCTTTCCCTGAAAGTCAATATCCCTGTTTCTGCCTTGAAACAAGGGAACAATGAACTGTCTATCAGGTCGGTCGGAGGGAGCTGGCTTGTCCTGGACAATATAAGTCTGGACTCCCCTGTCAGAATAGACCTCCAGAGACCAGAGCCAGGGCTTTCATTCATGGAGACAGCATCCGTTCCCGCCCTTGTAAAAAGCCCTGCCGGACTGCAGCATCCTGTCAGATTAATGGTCGTCAATTCCGGGAAGAAGACAGAAGCCCTATGGACCTATGGGAAAGACGCCAGAGGTGGCGCAGTCAATCTTGAGCATGGCATCAACATACTGGAACTATGCATTCCTGAGGGATACGCTGGCCACGATGTCAAGTTCACCTTTACAGCGGGCAGCACATCTGCCTCAACCACAGTCAGGATTCTTGCCCCGGAAGACTGGACGATATATCTTGTGCAGCACACCCATACTGATATAGGATATACAAAACCACAGACAGAGATTCTTACTGAACATCTCCGTTATATCGACTATGCGATAGAATATTGCGAAGCCACGGACAATCTTCCGGAAGACAGCCAGTTCAGATGGACATGCGAAGCATCATGGGCAGTAGAAGAATGGCTCAGGATAAGGCCCCAGTCACAGGTGCAGAAATTCCTGAAGTATGTAAAAGAGGGCAGGATTGAAGTGACAGCCATGTTTTTCAACATGTCCGAGATATCCGGTGAAAACAATTACCGCACGTTTCTGTCACCTGTAGAGAAATTTCACAGCATGGGGATTCCAGTCGTCACTGCCATGCAGAATGATGTATGCGGCATAGCGTGGTGCCTTGCAGACTACCTCCCTGATCTCGGGGTCAGATATATGACAATCGGTTCGAACAGCCACAGATCCGACATCCCGTTTGACTGTCCAACAGTCTACAAATGGGAGGCACCATCCGGAAAGTCTCTGCTATCATACAGGTCGGACCATTACAATACCGGAAATGCCTGGGGCATACATTCTGGCAATCTCAATTCTGTAGAAAACGGGCTTTTTGCCTACATAGACAAACTCAAGAAACATGACTATCAGTTCCCTATTATAGCCGTACAATATTCCGGATACTTCACAGACAACTCTCCGCCATGCCTTATAGAATGCGATCTGATAAGACGCTGGAATGAAAAATACGAATATCCGAAATTAAAAAGTGCCACAATGGGAGAATTCATGTCGGAAATCGAAGACAAGTATTCAGATAATCTTCCTGTATGGCGTGCCGCCTACCCTGACTGGTGGACAGATGGGTTCGGCTCTGCGGCCAGAGAAACCGCAGCATCAAGAACCACCCAGTCTGATATTGGGGCTGCTGAAGCAATGTTTGCCATGTCTGTATTATCCGGACACAGGCAGATACCGGGCAACCAGGATGAAATCAGGAGAATCTACAGAAACCTCCTTTTCTATGACGAACATACATTCGGTGCAGCGGAAAGCATCCGCGAACCAATGTGTGAAAACTCAGAGGTACAATGGGCAGAAAAAGGGTCATATGTATGGGAAGCGCTAAAAAGTACGAAAATGATCGGTGAGGCAGCAGCAGGCATGTTCTATGAAGACCTGTACCGCAGCACGAATCCGACAGTGACTTTCTTCAATCCTTGCGGATGGACAAGGTCAAAACTTGTGAAATTCTATGCCGACTATGGGATGATTCCACCTGACAAAGATTTTGCACTTATAGACAAAAACGGAGAATACACTGAATGTCAAGCACTTAATTCCCGTAGCGAAGGCCGTTATTACGCTGTGTGGGCCAAAGACATTCCGGCTTTCGGATACAAGACCTTTGAAATTGAAGTCCATGACAGACCTATGGCTATGGACACAGAGACAGGTCTTAACGACGGAGTATTCGAAAATGACTGGTACAAGATAAAATTTGATCTCCAGAAAGGCAACATCTCCTCACTATACGATAAAGAACTGGATGTGGAACTGGCAGACTCTACAGCCGGATGGAATATCGGAGAATTCATATACGAGTCTCTTAAAGGAGACCGTGCTCAGATGGAAGCCAGGCGCTTTGACACATATTCACGTCATCCTCTTGAAAATGTAAGGTATACAGGTACAGATAAAGGCAAGGTCTACAATACTATATCTTTTACAGGAGAAAGCAGGGGATGTGACAGAAGCCATGGAGTAAGGATAGAAATCAAGGTATATAACCATGTGAAACTTATAGAATTCTGTTACTCAATAATAAGACTCCCGGAAACAGATCCCGCTGGTATATACGTGGCTTTCCCGTTTAAACTGAAGGATGCAAGACACTATTTCGATGTTCCAGGAGGCATTGTCAGGCATGCAGACAATCAGATACCAAGATCTTCAGCAGCATGGAACACAGTACAGAATTTTGCAGGTGTACGTAATGATTCATGCCAGATCCTGATGTCAACGGAACAGATTCCGCTCTATATGATGGGGGAACTTTTGAATGATCCGTACAGAATTGACCATAAACAGAATAATGCTCATATTTATTCATGGGTCATGAACAATTACTGGACAACTAATTTCAGGGCAAGTCAGGAAGGAGAACTGAACTGGAGCTATTTCGTAACCTCTGTTGCTGGTAACAGTAACTCTGATGCCATCAAGTTTGGGATTGGCAACAGGACACCTATGCCTGTCCGGGTAATACCACCAGCACCTGAAAAAAACAGTCAGGCGCAGACAAAGTCATTTATTCACACTGAAGCAAACAACATTGTAATGATTTCAGCACGTCCGTCTGAAATATCTGAAGGATCTGTTATCTTCAATTTCAGAGAGACTGACGGGAAAGCGGCAACACTCACCATATATGACTGGGACGGTAATGCCATCCCGTTTGAAGTGGTCAATATATGTGAAGAAAGTGCATCAACACGACAGGAACTCGAATCCTTGGAGATGCAGCCATATCAAAATGTCTTTATAAAAGTAAGGTTTAAATAAGGCTCTAATCAAAAGTTCAAGGCCAGTCCGGCTCCATATTTCTGGACACCAAATGACAGCCGGACTTCCCTTGACGCATTGACCGAGTCAGCGACGCGGTTCAGCCGTTTCTTGTACACGCAATAGACGGCTGTCCCTGCAGCCAGGCCAAGGACTCCGACACCTGTAGCGGCCAGACCTGCATAGGTGACATATATGAAGCCGCTATTAAGAGAGGCATCCGGGGAGTCTCCGGACACAGCATACAGAGGGGCGAATAATGACACTCCTATGCCAAGGGCAATGGCCTCGACAAACACACCTACAGCACCGACACCCAAGGTCAGAAGCCCGGCCCCTGTCAGTGCCCCGAAGCCGATAAGCAGGCCCTTACCCGTCCTGAAGCCTTTCTGATATTGCTCCACCTGAGAAAGGGTGATACCGTCCGTATATGACAGGAGGCTTCCAAGTTGCTCAGGCGTAAGGATTTCCCCGTTGGCATAGAAATCGGCCCCCTTCCTGACCACAGGCCAGTCCTCTGGCATGTCACTTATATACTGAGCATTGGCAGACACGCCGGAAAGCGTGACTGAAACAATAAACGACAGCAGGAAGACTGCCCGGCGGACTGATTTTTTCATAAGATTCTATTTTTTGACATTTTTACGTTATATCATTTCTCCTCCAGTACCACCTCATAAAGCCTTGGCCAATTCTTTCCGGTAAGATAGATTTTGCCTGTAGAAGGATCGCTGGCGATGCCGTTGAGGACATCGGTCGATGGGGTCCGGAGCGAATCAGGGAGCAGACCGGTACAGTCTACTGTACCCTCCACATTGCCGGTGTCCGGATTGATGATGAGTATCAGATCGCTGGTATAGACATTTGCCCATATCTTTCCCCCGATATATTCAAGTTCATTGAGAGAACGTACAGGACGACCTGAAAGCCGGACTGTCAATGTACGAGTCACCTGAAGTTGGGGTGTCATGAAATAAAGGGCGGCCGACCCGTCACTCGCAATAAGTTGCGAACCGTCAGTGGTCAGCCCCCATCCCTGGCGGGGATAAGATTTTGTCGCCTTGTATTCAAGAGTATTGATGTCGTATATGAAAGCGACACGGTTGGTCCATGTGAGGATATACAGGTCATCCCCAAGCACGGCCGATCCCTCGACAAAATATTTCCTGCTGAAATCAAGCCTTCTCAGAGGCTCACCGCTGCTGATGTCGACCTTGCGGAAAGTAGACAGTCCATACTGGCCGGTACTCTCGTACATCTGCCCGTCATGGATGAACAGCCCCTGGGTATATGAACCGGTGTCATGCGGATATTCCCGCACCACTTTGAGACGGTAATTCCTGACAGCCGCTGCCGCAGATACAGGGAATACAGAAGACACAAAGGCTGCCGTCAGGAAAAGGACGGCAGCCCTGATCATATATCTTGCTACTGATGCCATGACCGTAAGAAATATAAAATTGCAGACAACAGAATGAGATGCCGGTGCGGACATCCGGCATCTGTCACTGATTATTCCCGGCAGGTTTTCCGGAGTCCGTACCTTCAGAAGACACGCATGCATGATGTTTCTGGCGGTACTCCATGGATGCCTTGACAAAGGCCACAAATATAGGCTGCGGATGCTCCGGAGTACTCTTGAGTTCCGGATGGAACTGTACCCCGATGAAGAACGGATGTGTCGGGATCTCTACTATCTCGACAAGTCCCGTCTCCGGATTCTTGCCTGTAGCCTTCATGCCTGCCGCCTCGACCATAGGGAGATACTCGTTGTTGAACTCGTATCTGTGGCGATGACGTTCAGATATCTTTTCAGAGCCATATATGCGATATGCCAGCGAATCCTTCTCGAGCCTGCAGTCATATGCACCGAGCCTCATGGTACCGCCCTTGATGGTGGTACTCTTCTGGTCCTCCATGAGGTCGATAATCGGGACAGGGGTGGACGGGTTGACTTCCGTGGATACAGCATCCTTGAGACCGAGCACATCTCGGGCAAACTCGACAACTGCCATCTGCATGCCGAGACAGATACCGAAAAACGGCACATTGTGCTCTCTTGCATATCTGACCGCAACTATCTTTCCCTCAAGGCCACGCTCACCGAATCCTGGCGCAACAAGGATTCCGTCCATGTTCCCGAGTTTCTCCTCAGCATTGTCATCATTGAGATACTCACTGTGTATGCTGTGGACATTGACCTTGCATTCATTGGCGGCTCCGGCATGCACAAAAGACTCGAGTATCGACTTGTAGGCATCCTGAAGTTCAACATATTTCCCGACAAGGGCGATGTCCACACTGCTCTTGGGATGGAAGAGTTTTTCAAGGAACCTGTTCCATTCCGTCAGATCAGGATCAGGCAGAGACTTCAGCCCGAAATGGTCGAGGACAAGCTGATCGAGTTTTTCCGCCTTCATGTTCAGAGGCACCGAATATATGGACTCAGCATCCATGGACTCTATGACATGCCCTGGCTTCACATTGCAGAACAGGGCTACCTTGCGGCGGATTTCAGGGGTAAGCCTGTGTTCCGTACGGCAGACTATGATATCAGGCTGGACTCCGTTCTGCTGGAGCATCTGCACGGAATGCTGTGTCGGCTTGGTCTTGAGTTCCTTTGCGGCACTCAGATAAGGCACGAGGGTAAGGTGTATTGTCACGCAGTCCTCCTCGGGAAGTTCCCACTGGAGCTGACGCACGGCCTCTATGAAAGGCTCTGACTCCATGTCACCTACCGTACCGCCTATTTCTGTGATGATGACATCATATTTTCCTGTCTTGCCGAGAAGAAGCATCCGCCTCTTTATTTCATCCGTTATATGAGGCACAATCTGAACTGTCTTTCCGAGATATGCGCCCTCACGCTCACGGCTTATGACAGTATGGTATATACGCCCGGTAGTGACATTATTAGCCTTGGATGTGTGGACGCCAAGAAATCTCTCATAATGTCCGAGATCCAGGTCGGTCTCCGCCCCGTCGTCAGTCACATAGCATTCCCCATGCTCATAAGGGTTGAGCGTACCGGGATCGATGTTGATGTAAGGGTCGAATTTCTGGATGGTCACACGGAGTCCCCTTGCCTGTAGGAGTTTGGCCAGAGATGCCGAAATGATTCCTTTTCCCAGTGAAGAAGCCACACCGCCTGAAACGAAGACATATTTTGTATTCATAAATTGTGATTTATACGTTTTCAGGGACACAAAAGTAGATAAAAAAACTGATTTGAGAAAATCTTTATTACCTTTGCCGGAGTTTTCATTACAATGGTGACTTTTATAGATATGGATACATATTATTTGCTGATGGGAGTGATGGCAGTACTGGCTGTAGTGGTGTTCATCGCCCTTTTCTTCTTCAAGGCCGGATACGGATACCTTGGGGGCGGCAAGTGGGGGCCGAAAATCAACAACAGGGCAGGATGGATCATAATGGAGTGCCCGGCATTCCTGCTGATGCTCATGTATACGGCAAGATATGCAATATCCGGCACTGAAACCGGCAACAGCAGCATTGTGCTCTACATCATGGCCGGGCTTTTTCTCATCCACTATTTCCAGAGGTCCTTCATATTCCCGATGCTGATACGCGGGAAAGGGACAATGCCGGTTGCCATAATAGCCATGGGATTCGTCTTCAACTCCATGAACTCGTATTTCATCGGGGAATGGCTCTTCAGGTTTGCTCCAGCAGGCAAGTACATGACCGAATGGCTTGCAAGTCCGCAGTTTATCATAGGCACCCTGCTGTTCCTTGCCGGGATGCTCATCAACATCGACTCCGACCATGTCGTCCGGCACCTGCGCAAACCGGGGGACACGAAACACTATATCCCGAGAAAAGGACTATACAGATATGTCACATCTGCAAATTATTTCGGGGAACTGACCGAATGGACAGGCTATGCCATACTTACATGGTCTCCAGCAGGCCTGCTTTTCGCAGTATGGACATTCGCCAACCTTGCTCCGAGAGCAAAGGCTCTTACGGCAAGATATGAAGAAGAATTCGGGGATGAATACAGGGAACTGCACAAGAAGCATCTGATCCCGTTCATCTGGTGACTCAGCAACCGGCGGCCCGGCCACTGACACCAGGCTTCCGGACAATAAGACACGGCAACAAACCGGTGTACCGGTCATAAGAATAGGATTCAAACCGCCATGGCGAGCC
Organism: Candidatus Cryptobacteroides excrementavium; assembly: GCA_017695025.1. GTDB lineage: Bacteria > Bacteroidota > Bacteroidia > Bacteroidales > UBA932 > Cryptobacteroides > Cryptobacteroides excrementavium. The sequence goes on along the minus strand of JADILX010000090.1, from coordinate 26,187 downwards.
ATGGGACATTAAACCTACCAGTCTGATGAGTGACTTGTTTACTCCGTATAAAATCGGGCCGCTTGAACTGCGCAACAGGACAATCCGGTCCGCTGCTTTTGAGGGGATGTGCGAAAACAATTCCCCTTCCCAATCCCTGTTTGACTACCATACGGCAGTCGCGAGAGGAGGTATCGGGATGACAACAATAGCATATGCTGCCGTATGCAGAAGCGGGCTTTCGTTTGAAAGGCAGTTATGGATGAGGGAGGAAATTGTGCCGGAACTGAAAAGGCTCACGGATGCCATCCATGCCGAGGGGGCCAAGGCCTCCATACAGCTCGGACACTGCGGGAACATGTCCCACAAGAGAATCTGCGGATGCTTGCCATACGGGGCCAGCCGCGGCTTCAACCTCTACTCCCCTACCTTTGTACACAAGATGACAGTCAAGGAGATAGATGAAGTCGTCGAGGCATACGGCAACGCTGTAAGACTGGCAATAAAGGCCGGTTTTGATGCAGTGGAAATACATGCCGGACACGGCTACCTCATATCACAGTTTCTTTCCCCTTACACCAACCACAGGAAAGACGGCTACGGAGGCTCCCTTGACAACAGGATGCGCTTCATGCGCAGATGCATGAAAGCCGTGACCGATGCAGGGAAAGGCAAGGTGGCCATCTTCGTCAAGATGAACACGAGAGACGGGTTCAAAGGCGGGATGGAAATTGACGAGAGCATCGAAGTGGCCAAGGAACTGCAGAAATGCGGGGCTGATGCCCTTGTACTGTCCGGAGGGTTTGTAAGCCGGGCACCGATGTATGTGATGAGAGGCCAGTTCCCTAAAAAGACTATCGCACACTACATGCCGATGAAGACCCAGTGGTGGCTCAAGTTAGGCGTCATGATAGGAGGCAAGATTGTCTCCCCTACCGTACCTTTCAAAAGACTGTATTTCCTTGAGGACGCCCTGAAATTCAGGGAGGCCTTACCGGACATGCCGCTGGTATATGTAGGTGGAGTGACCACGAGAAAAGACGCAGACAAAGTCATTGACTCAGGTTTCCAGATGCTCCAGATGGGCCGCGCAGTACTTGAAGACACTGATTTTGTCAACAAGATGAAGGCCGACGAAAACTGCTGCAGCGGATGTGAACATACAAATTTCTGCATAGGCAGAATGTATTCCCTTGAAATGGCTTGCCACAAGAAATGCAAGGACATAACACCGGCACTTGAGAGGAAGGTACAGAAAATCATCCGGCAGAATGACCGGACGGAAAGAAAACTGGGCTATAAATAGGCCTGGCTTCTTCAATAGCGACAAAAATTGACATACTGAATATAAAGGAGGGACGATCTGCCGCGCCGCGACATGCCTGGCATGAAACGGTGAGGAAAGTCCGGACAGGAAAGGGCGCTTCACTGTGGAAATCACAGAAGGGAGCAATCTTTTGGATACCGTAACAGAAAACAACCGCATCACATGATGCAAGGGTGAAAACGCGAGGCAAGAGCTCACGACGGCATGTGGCGACACACACCGGGTACGGTCCTGAAGCCTGCAAGACCAAATATACTGACAACAAAGGGCTGCCCGTCCGATGTCAGGGGGTAGGTTGCGAAGATAAATGGCAGAACAAAACAGAAACCGGCTTACGGTCCCTCCTTTTTTATTATGACTTCCCCTCTATCTTGCTACGCAGATCATGTGACAGATACAGCGGATAGTCCGCATCTGAAACATCGAGCCATTCACCTGCAAGATCATATTGTCCAAGGATATAGAATGCTGCAGCAAGATTATAGGCGGCACATGAACGTTTCTGGAGACTGGATGAAGATGTCAGGCCCGTCCATATCGCAACAGCATCCTTCCATCTATAGTCATGGGCCGCGGCAAGAGCATTGAGCCAGTCCCCGGAACCTGTATCATAATATACGAAGACTACGCTTTCCGAACTCCAGCGGGGCAGGAATGGCGCTCCCGCTGTCGCTCCGGCCTCCTGTGCTGCGGCTCCGACGGCCGACAAAGCCTTTGAGACAAGAGCCGAATCCGGCTCATTCCCTCCGGTATATGCCACAGGCTTGGCTGTAGAACTTCCGGAATATACCCGCACCTTATCGCTCATGTCCATTGAGTCATACACATATAGCCTGATGGAATATGGGACAGACACCTCCACAACATAGGCAGAATCCCTTACCGCAGGAGTCTCCACCTTTTGCGGGGTACCGGCAGAAATCCCTCCGAGCACGGGAGAATCAAAGATAAAGACTACATCACTCCCGGTGTCCATAAGTACATTCAGGACGGAGTCCCTTGAAGAATAGTCTGCACCGGGGGTCTTGTCTATATTATACAGACCTATCACCTGTTCCCCTCCGAAATATTCCGTTTCAAGCCTCCTGGCAAAACCTTCCGCAACGGACGCCACAAACACAGAATCCAGGGCATCTCCGTCATCTACGGCACACACGGCAAAAGTCTTTCCTCCAAGTTCAAGACCGGCCCTCGACGGCTGCCGGAGTTCGACATTCATCATATACGAAAGAGGCCCGCATGAAACAGACAGCAGCGCAGCCACAGACAAAAGGATGATATTCCGCCTCATAGCAACAACTATAATGATACCGGCTCCGCAATAAGATCATACTCGTCGGCACCGGTGATGTGCACAACAATAAATTCACCGACAAGAGAATACGGCTCCACACCGTCCAGAACATCCGGGTCGTACTTCACGAGAATCTCTCCGTCGACTTCCGGGCTTTCAAACTCGCTTCTGCATACAAACACGCCATCCGAGAAGTCATCTACGATGACCTTCACTTCGCTCCCTACACGGGACATATTGAACTCCCTGGATATCCTGCTCTGCGTCTCCATCAGAATATTCCAGCGCTCCTGTTTTATTTCCTCAGGAATCTCGTCACTGAAATGAGACGCGCCATAAGTTCCCTCCTCCTCCGAATATCTGAAAGCACCTAGCCTTTCGAAACGGGCTTCCTCCACGAAATCCAGCAGTTCCCTGAACTCCGTCTCGCCTTCACCGGGATGTCCTGTAATCATGGTTGTCCGCAGAACCACCCCAGGGACTTTTTCCCGCATCGTCCTTATAAGGCGGCGTATCCCGGCCCCATCGACATTTCTGCGCATATTGGACAGCACCTTGTCTGAAATATGCTGCAGAGGGATATCCATGTATCTGCATACCTTCGGATTCTCCGCCATCTGGACAAGGACATCCTCCGGAAAATCATCCGGATACGAATAATGCACCCTTATCCATTCTATCCCGTCAATCTCTGAAAGACGCTGCAAGAGTTCGGCAAGAGCACGCCGGTGATAAAGGTCAAGACCGTAAAAGGTAGTGTCCTGGGCTATCACTATCAGTTCCCTCACGCCTTTAAGGGCAAGGAGTCTGGCCTCCCCGACAAGCTGTTCCATAGGTACGGACCTGTGCCTGCCCCTGATGAACGGAATGGCACAATACGAACACCGTCTGTCACAGCCTTCAGAAATCTTCAGATACGCATAATGCCGCGGAGTGGTCAGATGACGGCCTGTCAGCCACAAATCAGAAGGCGTCACGCCAAGAGCCCTGACAACTGGTCCGAAATCTCTGGCCCCGAACCACGCATCAACTTCCGGAATAAGCCCTGGAAGTTCTTCCGCATATCTTTGCGACAGGCATCCGAAGACAATGACCGTCCCGGCCCGGCCGGCCTTTTTCCGCTCAACCGCATGGAGAATCGCATCTACGGACTCTTCCTTTGCATCTCCAATAAAGCCGCAGGTGTTCAACAGGATACAATCCACGGTGACATCCTCATCAGACTCAGGGACAATCTCATATTGTCCTTCAAGCATGGAGAGGATATGCTCCGTGTCTACCCTGTTCTTGGAGCAGCCCAGAGTAATCGCCTGCAGTGTCTTAAACCCGCCCATTACCGTTACTTCTGCTTCTCTTCAGTAGAGCCGGAAGTTTCAGTATCTTCCTCATCAGGCCCGGAAAAGTCAAGGGATGCGTATTTCTTCAAAGCATTGTACCAGTCCACAACCTTCTTCATATGCGAGACATAGAAACGGTCTCTGTCGTAGCCTGGAAGTGCCTTGGCAAAAAAGGCCTTCAACTCTTCAGGTGAAGACTTTGAAGACGGGGCATCATCCTCACCGAGAACCCCTTTCATCATGATGAATACATCCTTCAGTTTTGTCTCCCCCTCGTCCGTATATATGGAAATATCCTCGAGAGCCGTCATTTTGCTGTTAAGGCCGAAACATGTCCTCTTCTTGTCGGCCAGAGCCTCCACAATGGCACCAGCCCTTGACTGAGAGAGATAAAGAAAGAGGCCGCTGTGGCCGGAAACAGAAAGAATCTTGGTAAGATCAGTTTTCATGATTGATGATTTAATACAAAATTATTTTCTTGCCTGACAAATTTAGATATTTTTCATCGACTGCCAACAATACCGGAACATATCAAGACCAGAGGACAGGGCATATCTCCCTTACCTTCCTTCGCAGAGACTCTTCATCAGCATCATTCACAAGCACAAAGTCTGCATCAGGTACAATTTTTCCATCAGAATACGCATTGAGCAAAGTCTGGCCTGACATCCTGCCGCGTATGATATCCACTGTGACACCGTCTCTCTCTGCCGCACGCTTCTCCCTTACTGACACCGGAGCATCCACAAGCATCACCTTGTCTGCCACCCCCCTGAAAAGCGGCCTGGCAAGGATTATTGCAGACTCCATAACGACAAAAGGCACTTCCCCTGCAGCAGGGTTCCATGTACAACGGGACTGTTCCTCCCGCCATGCACAGAAATCTTTCAGGACATAGGGATGGACGACTGATTCGAGCCGTTCAAGCATTACGGCATCCGAAAACACTATTGAAGCAAGAAGCCTGCGGTCAAGACTGCCGGAACTATCCCTGAGAGACCGTCCCAGGACAGACTCTATATCCTGTACAATCCACGGACATTTATCATACAGAGATTTGGTCCGGCTGTCAGAATCATATACCGGAACCCCCATCGAATGGAACACGGAACAGACAAGCGACTTTCCGCTGCCTATCCCGCCTGTCACGGCAAGAGTCTTCATAACCGTTCATTCACGACGCAGTCAAACACACGGGGACTGGTCTCAAAGCCGATAATCTCCGGTGGAAGATGATCTGCCTTCACTGTACATTTCCCGTTCAGCGAATTCATGAAGTCATTATAGTCGATGTAGAAGCGTACCGACCCGATAATGTCAGGAGGCGCAGGGAACACGCAGCGGAACGTGACTTCGGCAGTAGACGGATATATCCTCAGTTCCTTGTCAGCCGGGACATTGCGGCCCTGGATAGAAACGACTGAGGACATCTCCACATACCTGGTGACATTCTGGGAATACCGGACAGCATCGGCTGACATGCGTATACCTTTCACCCTTTCGAGTCTTGCCATACCATGCACGTTGGAACGTATCCCGTCGAGTTTTATGGCTTCAGTCATCACCACGCCTATATTGTCAAGATGGGAGGGCTCTCCGTAAAGCACAACAGAATCCGGCTCTATGGTCAGCATACCCTCTCCAATATATTGCGGGGCAAAGCGCAAAATGTGCACGGGATATACCGGCACCTTCTTGTGGCTCTCGTATGGGAACCTGAAAAAAAGTGTGTCGCTCAGAAAATATTCGACAGTCACATTTTCTCCGAATATCAGATGGGCATATTCCTGAAGCCCGTCCGGAGTAAGATAGAATGTCTCACCTGACTTGTGATGCAGCACGGAAAGATCCACTGGCAGAATCATCGGACTGGAATCCAGACGCCGCTCTGAGCGGAGTACATTATATCCGCTTGTCTGACACCGGGCAACCACATCCACCACATTGGACGAAATGTCTGCATGGCCCTCTATCCCGCACTGAACGCGCACAGGCACCTGGATAAACTCGGAATACCTGAGAGAAAGATTATGGATGAGCCATATGCTAAATGCCAACAGGAGAGAAAGCAGAAACACTGTCCAGTCTCTCCCGTTGAAATCCAGCAATTTCAGTATCTTATGGTATATTCTTCTCATTCCGGCATTTTCCTCCCTATGCGGGGAAAGGCATTATTGCTGACCGGCGGATGAAAAGTCCTTTACGACAGAATTCTTGTCGACCTTGAGTTTCACACCGTTGTCAACTTCAATAAGGAGAGTCTTCTCGCTCACCTCGACAACCGTACCGTAGATACCGCCGATAGTGACAATCTTGTCTCCCTTCTGAAGCCCCTCGCGGAATTTCTGGAGTTCCTTCTGCTGCTTTCTCTGCGGACGGATCATGAAAAGCCACATCACGACAAAAATGAGGATGAGCATGAGCCACATCTGCCAGCCTCCGCCAGGCTGCTGAACACCTTCTGCACCGGCAGTTGCCTGTGTCTGTAACAGTAATGTCAAAAGATTCATTTCAATTCAGTTTAAGTATATAACCGGCGGTCTCCTGACAAAACCCTGTCAGAACGGAGTCCCCGCCAAAAATCTTTCAAAGATACTTATTCCGGTCAAAAAATCAAAACCACGGCCGGCATCACATAAGGCCTTTTCCGCTTTTGACGATACGGCCCTCCCCGCTCAGTTTCTGTATAAGCCTGTCAAGAAGCCCGTTTACGAATATACGGCTTTTCGGGGTGCCGTAAAACTTGGAAATCTCAACATATTCATTGATGGTCACCTTCACCGGGATGGAAGGGAATGCCACTGCCTCGGCAAGTCCCATCACAATGATAGCCATATCAGTAGACACTATACGCTCCTTATCCCAGTTGGATACGGACTCCGATACCATGGACGAATACTCCTGATAGCCGGTAAAGGCGCTCCTCAGGAGTTTCCTTACAAACAGCCTGTCATTGTCCTTGTCCGGTCCGGGCACGAGGTCACTCATGTAAAGCGGGGGAAGAGTCCATCTCTCCCCTTTTGCGAGGGCATCAAGGGTCCGGCACACGAATGTAAGTGAGTAAGCGAGGTCATCATTCCAATATACCGACATGTCCTCAAGTATCGTCTCAAGCTCCACACTGTCTACAAATTCCTTTTCAAATATCTTGTAGAACAGCCTGCAGTCCTCGGCAAGTGACGACTGGCCTGAAGCCATATAGTCCGCGAAATACGTACTTGACGATACCGAAGCGTAGATCTTTCTCAGGAAAAGGTCATATGGCTCCCATGTGAATTTCTTTTTCTTGAAAATCCTGGTAAAATCGGGATCCGAATCGAGCAGCACGGCAAGCCTGTTGTCCGCAAACTTCATGTTTGGATTGCGCTCCTCCTCTGTGGGATTGAATTTCCGTCTCCCTGCCTCGATACGCTCCCTGGCAATCTGTGTAAGAGGAGACACTATACCGAGCATGAAGATGTACAGGTCGCGTGTAGCCTCACAAGATTCATCAAGTGAAGATTCTGCCTCAGCAAGTGATGTATTTCCGGCCATCACACTGCTGTACAGCACCTTAAAGGCCTTTATCCTTAAAATACGTCTGTTAAGCATATATGAACTCAAAAATTTACGCAAAGATATACTCTATTTCAGAAAAATCCTTATATTTGCAAGGTTTTACTTAAAAAATTAATCGTATGTATAGTGAGGATATTGAAGGAACCGGCCAGATGGAGCGTTCAGGGGACGATGTATACTCCAAGCCGATAAGAGCAGGCAAACGTACATACTTCTTTGATGTCAAGGCCACAAAAGGCAATGATTACTATCTGACTATCACTGAAAGCAAGCGCCGGGTAGAGAAGGACGGACATTTCGCCTATGACAAGCACAAGATCTTTCTCTACAAGGAAGATTTCGACAAATTCACTGAAGGTCTTCAGGAAGTCATAGACTATATTAAAGGCAACTGCCTGAAAGATGTCCCTGCACAGGAAGAGGTGAAGAAAGATACGGACGCAAGTTTTTCCGATGTCAATTTCGAAGAACTTTAACAGAAGCGTGGTCTGCAGACAGACTTGAATACGGTCAGCAAAATAATACGAGGGTGGGTCAAAAGTCTGACTCACCCTCCTTATTATCCATACTCCGATGGAGTCTTGTTTCAAATACTCAATTCTCACGAAGGAAAAAATCCTTTTGACCCACCCGCTTTTTATGCCTGTCCATACCGATACAAAAAAACGTATGCCGACAGTGATTTTGTATGTAACAATTTCCCGTCATCCCCGTCTTATAAGCGGAATTCCAATAATAACGACAAAAAACTATCAAGACACATGAAAAAGATTACAGCAGCCGTGGTACTGACGGCATTATCCATAGGGATATTCAGCACACCGCTTCCGGCGGCAGGCAAGGGAAGTTGCAGCGGAGTCATCAGGCTGATCCAGAAATATGATGACAGGGATGGTGTAGAAGCAGTCAATCTCGGTGGATTCCTGCTCGGAATCGCAAAAATTGCAGCCAGTGGCGAAGAAGGCAGCGAATGGCTAGACTACATAGACAGGATGGCTGTGTTCACAGCAGAAGATGCATCTGAAGAGACTAAGGCAGAATTTACAGCCGAACTCATGGCCGTACTCGGAGAATATGAAAAAGCGGCCGAAATGAAAGACGGGGCCGACGACATGTCCATATGGATGAAGATGAAAGACGAAGAGACGATAAAAGAAATGGTAATGGTCTCCAATTCAGAGTCTGCAATCATATTTCTCGGAGGAAACATCCCGATGTCAGAAATGGCTGACGTAGTCACAAATGCATCACAGCAATAGTTTCCGCTGGAATGGACAAGGAACTGTTCAAAAGAATATGGTTACCCCTATGGGAGGATTTCTACCGTGCTGCATACTACATGCTCGGCAACGAGGCTGACGCAAAAGATGCCGTACAGGATCTGTATATCAGGCTATGGAACGTCAGAGACAGGCTTGACAGCATAACATCCCCGCACGGGTACGGGCTCAGGGTCCTCAGGAACCTCTGCATCGACAGGCTCAGGGCTGATGCGGCACACAGGGAATACAGATACCCGCTTGATGCCACAGCAGAAGCCGGCTGCACATCCTATGAAAAAGATGCAGAAGAACAGACTGCCGGCAGGGAGACAGTGACAGCCGTCATGGATGCCATAAAACAACTTCCGGACAACCAGAAGGCAATCGTCAGGATGAGGTTTTTCAACCTGATGTCATATGACGAGATATCCCGCAGGACAGGATGTTCCACAATCAATGCAAGGGTAATGGTGAACAGGGCGAGAAACACCATCATGAAGAAAATCAAGGCAAAATCAAAATGATATCATCATGAAAGCCGACAGGACGACAGAAAAATTCAGTATCGACTCCCTTACGGGGGCATCAGCGGACAGGAGCATAAAATGCCCTGACGGGTTCGGACACGAACTTTCAGACATGATAGATTCGCTGGACGCGGCAGAAAGGATCATCATATCCGGAGAAAGCAAGGACAGGAATACCTGGCACTGGCTTGCCGGGGTTGCAGCATGCATAGCCATTATTGCAGGCATAGGATTCTCCGCATGGACTTCCAGGACTCCGGAAGACACGTTTACAGATCCGGCACAAGCATATGCGGAAGCAGAAAATGCACTGTCGGCAATCTCGGAAAGAATGGGACGGGGAACCGCACTTGCAGCAAAGGCTGAAAAAACAATGGAAAGGCAGACTGCCATACTTAAGGAACTATATTGATAACAACAGGAAAATGACAGATAAAATGAAACGTGCCATAATGATACTGCTGGCGGCAACTCTTGCATTCACTGCCGCAGCACAGGACTGGAACAGCATATACAACAGATATTCAGGCAAGGAAGGCGTAAGTTCAGTGTACATATCCCCGGCCATGTTCCGGCTGATGAAATCTCTGCCGGACGTAGAGATCGAATCCGAAGACGTGGACCTCGGAGGCATCATCAGGACTTTCACAGGGATGTACATCCTTGACATAGAGGACGGGAAAGCCGCAGCAGAACTGGAGGCAGAACTGCAGCACGCAATAAAGGCAGGCAGATACGAACTGCTCATGGAGGCAGCGGACGAGAGCGAGACCATGCGCATATACACAATATCGAAAGGAGATACAGTCACTGATTTTCTCATGCTCGCATATGATGGCTCAGAGACATCCGTCATAGCAATAACAGGGGAAATACCATTCTCCGAACTTCAAAAACTCATTTCAGAGTGAGAATATGTCAGCCGGATTAACTATTTTTGCCGCATGAAAAACTATGGATTTATCAGAGTGGCTGCGGCAAGGCCTTCAGTGAGGCCGGCTGACGTAAAAGGCAATGTGGATTCAATCTGCAGGATGATAGAGGAAGCCTCATCCAGAGAGGTCTCGCTCCTCGTATTCCCGGAACTGTGTGTGACAGGCTATACATGCGGAGACCTTTTCGGACAGGAAAGGCTGCTTTCGGCCGCTGAAGAGGGGGTCGCAAGTATAATGACATTCAGCAGAGGTAAAGATGTCACAGTCATAGTCGGGTCACCTGTAAAAGCCCATGGCAGACTTTACAACTGTGCAGTTGTCATCAGGAACGGCAGCATCAAGGGAATAGTGCCGAAAATCCACCTCCCGTCTTACAATGAGTTCTATGAGTCCCGCTGGTTCAGTTCCGGTGCAGATTTTCTGAGCGGACGTACGGACGGACTGGGGCATTTCATGTACAACGGCAAGGATACAGTACGGGAAGGGTTTGAGAATCAGATCCGGTTCGCCGGATTCAGATGCAACATCTCTCCCGACATGCTTTTTGAGACCGGGGAAGTGACATTTGCAATAGAGATATGCGAAGACCTCTGGACCCCTGTCCCACCTTCATCATGGGCAGCACTTATGGGCGCCCAGATAATCTTAAACCTGTCCGCCAGCAACGAGGTGCTCATGAAACATGGATATAGGAAGAATCTCATCCGGCAGCAGTCCGCCCATACTATGTGCGGCTATGTATACTGTTCGGCAGGCTATGGGGAGTCCACACAGGATCTTGTGTACGGAGGGGCTTCACTGATCTATGAAAACGGAGCCCTGCTTGCAGAAAGCAGCCTGTTCGGGACAGAGCCGGAAATGACTGTCGCTGACATAGACTGCGAAAAACTTGACATGCTGCGGCAGAAAAGCAATACCTTCAGGGCATATGCACCAGACGGGACAGAAGCAGCGGGATATGACAGGCTATATTCAAGGGTGGTGACGGGCGACCCGGCCAGGACAGACTTCTCATCCTCTCTATACAGATACATAGACCCGCATCCTTTTGTACCGGCAGGGAATGCCGAAAAAATGTCCATGCGATGCAGGGAGATTTTCTCGATACAGGTCACAGGACTCATGTCCAGGCTGTCCCACATCAGATGCAAGACAGCCGTCATCGGCATCTCGGGAGGACTCGACAGCACCCTCGCCCTTCTGGTGACAGTCATGGCATTCGACAGGCTTGGCTGGGACAGGGAGAGGATCATAGGTATCACAATGCCAGGATACGGCACAAGCAGCAGGACAAGGGACAACGCAGGGGACCTGATGGCTGCCTTAGGGGTGAAATCTCTTGAAATTCCTATTGCCGGAGCCTGCGACAGGCACTTTCAGGACATAGGCCACGACAAAGACATACATGACGTCACCTACGAAAATGCCCAGGCCCGCGAAAGGACGCAGATACTGATGGACGTCGCCAACCAGAGCGGAGGGATAGTCATCGGCACAGGAGACCTTTCGGAACTCGCCCTCGGATGGGCCACATACAATGGGGACCACATGTCAATGTATGCCGTCAATGCAAGCATCCCCAAGACACTTGTAAAGCATCTTGTTGCATGGGCCGCCGACAATCATTTCAACAGCGAACTTACTGCGGCCCATAAGGATACAGGAAGCATAAAGGAGATACTGACTGACATCATCGACACCCCTATCAGTCCGGAACTGCTACCTGCAGATGACAACGGGAACATACAGCAGAAGACGGAAGACCTTGTAGGCCCATATGAACTGCACGACTTTTTCCTCTATCATTTCTTCCGGTTCGGATGCTCCCATGAAAAAATCCTGTTCCTTGCCAAAAAGGCATTCTGTGACAAGGAATACATCGGCAACCGTCTTGCCGGCAACAGGCCGTGGGCAGACTACGATGAACAGACCATAGAAAAATGGCTCGGAATATTCATGAAAAGATTTTTCAGCCAGCAGTTCAAAAGGTCATGCCTGCCTGACGGGCCGAAAGTAGGGTCCGTAAGCCTGTCCCCGAGAGGAGACTGGCGAATGCCTTCCGATGCGATAGCAACGCTTTTCATCTGACGCTGTCAAATGCAGACCGATGGCGAGTAATCTACATCGTCATAAAAGCCTTTGTTTGACTGTGGTTGCCACACGCAGACCGGGCGGGTCAATCAAGACAGACGGCAATGGCTACAGCCTTGCTATAAGGGCCGAGAACAGCCGGGTCATACGATCGGCGGCAGCATCGGCAGCAGCAACTACATCATCACCGTTGTTCTCATAATCCTCGGCGTAGTCATCATGGGCTTCATTGGTGATGACAGACATTCCGAACACCGGGATAGAAGAATGCCGTGCCACAATGACTTCGGGAATCGTGGACATCCCCACTGCATCCGCCCCGATCATCCTGAAATACCTGTATTCCGCAGGAGTCTCATATGAAGGGCCTGTCCCGGCAAGATACACCCCTTGCTTGAGTGCAATCCCGAGTTCTGCAGCCACCGTCCCGGCCAGCGAGATGAGATGAGGGTCATACGGGCGGGTCATGTCCGGAAAACGGGGGCCGAAATCGTCCATGTTCCTGCCGACCAGAGGATTCGGCAGAAGATTGATATGGTCACGGATAACCATCAGGTCACCTACCTTAAAATCGAAATTCACACCTCCGGCAGCATTGGATACGAAAAGATACTCTATGCCGAGCACCTTCATCACCCTTATCGGAAGAGTGACAAGTTCCATAGGATACCCTTCATAATAATGGAAACGGCCCTGCATGGCAAGTACATTTCTGCCGCCGAGCCTTCCGAAAATAAAATTGCCCTTATGCCCTATTGCCGTGGACACCGGAAACCCGGGAATCTCCCTGTACGGTACGGCAACGGCATCTTCTATCCTGTCCGCAAGTTTCCCGAGCCCGCTTCCGAGCACGATTCCGACCGAAGGCTTCTGCCCGCCCAGTCTGGCACGCACATATTCCGCAGCCTTCATTATTCTTTCAGTCCTTTCATCCATATCCATGTGATTTAAATGTATCATATCCTGGGAAGCACACGCCTTGCGCCTTCAAGGGTGTCTTTTTCACCGGCGACTTTCCTATCCTCCATAACAATACGGCCCCTGCACATGACCGTCACGATGCAGTCGCTGTGGGCAGAATATATGAGATTGGCCAATGGGGAGCCCCCTGAAAGGAAAAACGTGTTTTCAGTATCGACAATGAGAATATCAGCATCCATCCCCTCCCGTATGAGGCCGGTGTTGAGCCCGAGAGCCTTAGCCCCGTTGACGGTCGCGATCTCAAGCAGTTCACCGAGCGGCATCGCTGACGGGTCTCCCCTCCATGCCTTCTGGACCATAGCCGCAGTCTTCAGAGCCTCGAGTATATCAAGATTATTGGAAGACGCACAGCCGTCCGTCCCGATGCAGACATTCGCCCCGGCATCACGGAGTTCATTGTACCTGAAGCGATAGCCGGATGCCAGTTTGAGATTGGAATTGATATTGTGCACACAATTGACCCTATGGCTGCCAAGCAGTTCGACATCATGGTCAGACAGCCAGAGCGTATGTGCGGCGATAAGGTCAGGCCCGAGGATCCCGAGCCTGTCGAGATACTCCACAGGGGTGAGTCCATGCTCCCTGATGCAGTCATTGACCTCTTTCTGTGTCTCGCTTAGATGGATATGCAGTTTCAGACCATGCCTGCGGGCAAAATCTGCAGCCCAGAGCATTGTCTTCTCGCCTACAGAATAGACAGAATGTATTCCCACGGTAAACAAGCCGTTCCCGCCCCACGAAAGAGACTCCTCATACTGCCTCATGCACTGCTCTTTCTGCCGCTCCGCCTCGTCAGGGTCATATCTGTCAAGGAAGACATAAGACTCAACGGGCCGCAGCCCCATCTCCGATGCAGCACGGAAAGCCGCAGGCGCATGCCAATAATGGTCATTGAATGTAGTCGTCCCTGTCCTGAGCATCTCAAGACATGCCGCCCTGGTGCCCCAGTATACAAAGTCCGCATCTACCTTGGACTCGATCGCCCATATCCTGTCAAGCCAGCGATGGAAAAGCACATCCTCCTCCATGCCGCGCATAAGGGACATTGCCGCATGGGTATGCATGTTCACAAATCCCGGCACAGCCATCTTTCCGGAACAATCCATCTGCCATGCCCCCTCCAGAGAGACATCATATCCTTCTGCAGGGCAGCAAGAGCCGTCAGCCTGCATTCCGGAAAGGCCTCCTCCAGCCTGTCCGCCCCTTTTTTCAATGACTTTCGCAATGACACCGCCAGCCACGACAATATCGGCATGGACAGCGTCAGGCAACATTATATTCTTAAGAATCACAGTCTCCATATCCGGATAAAGTATTATCTTCCGCTCTGCCGGACAGGGCCATTGCCACTCCGGAGAGAAATTTTTCAAAGATAGGAAAATTTTCCTGTAACGAGAAAATGAAACTGCTGTGCCATCATAATGATATTTTTATTATTTTTGGAACGATTTTGATAAACTTTTAAAACACATATGGCATTTAAAGGAGCAATAGAAGTCGATACTCAGAAATGCAAGGGCTGTTCTGTATGTATCGCCAACTGTCCGACACAGAGCATCAGGCTGTCGGACAAGGTCAACAGCAAAGGCTACCACTATGCTGAAATGACCGGAGACGGCTGCATAGGCTGTTCAAACTGTGCTGTCGTCTGTCCTGACTCGGTAATCACGGTATACAGAATCAAAATTTAAGGGATATGGCAGAGAAGATATTGATGAAAGGCAACGAGGCGATTGCCATATCGGCAATACGCAACGGCGTGGACGGGTATTTCGGATACCCTATCACCCCGCAGTCCGAAGTGATGGAGACTCTGATGAAAGAAAAGCCATGGGAGACAACAGGGATGGTGGTACTCCAGGCCGAAAGCGAGACTTCATCCATCAACATGATATACGGAGGGGCAAGTTGCGGTAAGAAGGTAATGACATCTTCAAGCAGCCCCGGGATAAGCCTCATGTGCGAAGGCATAAGTTATATAGCAGGGGCTGAACTTCCTTGTGTAGTGGTCGACGTCATGCGCGGAGGCCCGGGACTCGGGACCATCCAGCCAAGCCAGAGCGACTACAACCAGATAGTCAAGGGAGGCGGACATGGAGACTACCACAATATAGTCATCGCCCCGGCATCGGCACAGGACATGTACGACTTCGTGGACTGGGGATTTGAACTCGCATTCAAGTACCGCAACCCTGTGGTCATCCTCGCCGACGGCATCATCGGACAGATGATGGAAAAGGTGGAGATGCACGAGATGAAGCCACGCCGCACAGCCGAGGAAATCCTCAAGGCAGCCCCGTGGGCCACGACAGGCAAGCCGGCGACAAGGGAAAGGAATATAATCACCTCCCTATCTCTTGATGCCGACATCCAGGAAAAATTCAACAGGAAACTGAAGAACAAATACGACATCATCGAGGAGAATGAAGTCAAGTACAGCGAATACATGACAGAAGACGCAGAGTATCTGTTCGTTGCATTCGGGTGTTCATCGAGAATATGCGAGGCCGTTGTGGACGGGCTCCGCGCCGAAGGCATCAGAGCGGGACTTCTGAGACCGATAACTCTCTGGCCGTTCCCGTTCAAGGAGATTTCAAGGCTTGCCGCACAGGTCAGGAGCATGATGAGCATCGAGCTCAACCTCGGCCAGATGGTAGACGACGTAAGGCTTGCCGCCGCAGGGGCATGTCCGGTAGGATTCTACGGGAGGCAGGGAGGAAACATCTACACCCCGGAAGAGATTGCGGCAGAATTCAAGAAGTTCAACGGCCTGGCATGACAGGCATTAAGTCAAAGACAAATGAGTATCAGCATAGAAGATATCAAAAAGCCGGAAAACCTGGTCTACGGAAGGCCGGCACTGCTCACTGACAATGTGATGCACTACTGCCCGGGCTGCTCTCACGGCACGGTACACAAACTTGTTGCGGAAGTGATTGACGAGATGGGAATACAGGACAGGACAGTCGGCATCTGCCCTGTAGGATGCTCTGTCTTCGCATATAACTACATAGACATCGACTGGCAGGAAGCCGCCCACGGAAGGGCACCGGCCCTTGCCACAGCCACAAAAAGGCTCTGTCCGGACAAATACGTGTTCACCTATCAGGGAGACGGAGACCTTGCCTCAATCGGTACGGCAGAAATCATCCACGCATGCGGACGCGGTGAGAACATTGTAGTGATATTCATCAACAACGGCATCTACGGGATGACCGGAGGCCAGATGGCCCCTACGACCCTGCTCGGGATGAAGACATCCACTACTCCGTACGGGAGGGATGCGAAACTCAACGGATTCCCGCTCGTGATTGCAGACATGATTGCACATCTCGACGGCACGGCATATATCACAAGACAGTCCGTCCATACCGCCGCTGCAGCGAGAAAAGCCAAGTCCGCCATCAGAAAAGCATTCGAATACAGCCAGAAAGGCATAGGCCTGTCATTTGTCGAGATTGTCTCTACCTGCAACTCAGGATGGAAGATGTCACCGGTCGATGCCAACAAGTGGATGGTAGAGAACATGTTCAAGAAATACCCTGTCGGAGACATCAAGGATGTGCTCAGCGGCAAATGACACCAGTCATAATTCACCAGCAGACAATGGTTCCGGCAGGGGCCGCAACAGGCATCCGGCCGGAACACAAACTATAGGAAAACAAAATGAAAGAAGAGATAATCATAGCAGGGTTCGGAGGACAGGGAGTCCTTTCGATGGGAAAGATACTTGCATACTCAGCAATAATGCAGGACATGGAAGTGACCTGGATGCCGTCATATGGGCCGGAAATGCGCGGAGGTACGGCAAACGTATGCGTCATATTGAGCGACAAAAAGATAGGCTCGCCTATCGTGACAAAATATGACACAGCCATCATCCTCAACCAGCAGTCGATGGACAAGTTCGAAAATACAGTAAAGCCCGGAGGATGGCTCATATATGACCCGAGCGGCATCACACGGCATCCTGAAAGGAAAGACATCAATATCTGCAGGATAAATGCCATTGAGGGTGCAGCAAGAATCGGGAACGCCAAAGTATACAACATGGTCGTGCTCGGAGCATTCCTGCAGGTCAACCCGCTCGTTTCACTTGAAAACGTGGAGAAAGGCCTTGCCAAGTCAATCCCTGCAAGATATGGCAATCTTATCCCTATGAACAAGGCCGCTATAGAAGACGGCATGAAGAATGCGGAAGTCGTCCACAGGGCATGAACAGGCGCCCTGCAGACAGGCATCCAGGAGAAGGGAAAGATTTTATTTGACAATCCGACAAAAAATCATAACTTTGCAAGTGTGTTCATAAGAGCCATCTGACATGCTTGAAGACATCAGGACAGACATCGGGAGACTGATTGCAGCGTATGAAAAGGCCAAGGCAGAAAACGCAGGTCTGACAGATGAACTACAAAGATGCAGGGGCAGGATTGAAGAATACAGGAAGCAGATTGAAGAGCTGGAGAAACAGATTGATAGCCTGAAACTGGCTGATGCCATCATGGCGACGTCGACTGACAGGAAAGAGGCGAGAGAAAGGATAGACAGGATGATCAGGACGGTCGACAAGTGCATATCACTCATCGAAAGCTGACATACCGGAGAGCAATGGGACGCGACATTACCATCAGGATTGCAGGGAAAGGATACAGGATTCCCGTTGAATCACCGGACCAGGAGGAGGTACTGAGGGAAGCGGCAAAGATTGTGAACGGGCAGATGGACAGGCAGCTCAGGATGAATGTGACAGACCGCAGCAGTGAAGACCTGCTTGCAATGGCGGCACTCACGATAAGTTCCGGATACGTGATGCAGAAAAGGGAGATTGAAAGACGGAAGGAAGAAGAGACGCAGCTGCACAGAGAGATTGAAGGTTATCTTGAAAATATTGATAAAAATAGCCGTTAGTTACTTATTTTGCTGAAATCATCAAATTACATTAAGTAACCGAGTCTACTCGAATGGCAATGACAGGCCTATGTGACCCTTACGGGGATTCCGCTTGCGGGACGGAGGAAGCCAGAACCATATTTTCGGAGCTCAAATCTTATTTTTTATAAGATTTCCAGACAATCAGGCTAACGGCTTTTTATCATTGACTATATCCGGCCGGTCGCTTCCACAGAAGTGCGACCGGCTTTTTCATGCTGTCGCATAATGAAGATGAAACACTATAACTCAACAAGATATGGAGATATTATTTTACTTTTTAGCGGCGGCCATCGGGGCCATAATAGCCGTCGGGACATATATATTCGTTCATAAGCTTCTACTGAAAGGACAGAAAGACGAGATAATACAGAAAGCTGAAATCGAGGCGGAGAACATAAGGAAAGAGAAGATATTCCAGGCAAAGGAAAAGTTCCTGCAGCTCAAGAGCGAGCACGAGCAGTATATCAACGAAAAGAACAACCAGATCCACGACCTCGAGAACAGGCTGAAACAGAAAGAGAACAGCCTCAACCAGCAGAATGCCGAACTCAACAGGAAGAACAGGGAGGCAGATGCCATCAGGGAGAACCTGAAGTCACAGGTGGATCTCGTAGGCAAGAAGTCCGAAGAATACGACAGGCTCAGGGCTGAAGCCATACAGCAGATAGAGAACATAGCGGGAATGACAGCGGCTGAAGCCAAGAACCAGCTCATGGAAAACATGAAGGCAGAAGCAAGGTCACAGGCACAGTCATACATCAATGATGTCATGGATGAAGCCCGCATGACAGCAGGCAAGGAAGCGAAAAGGATAGTCATCAACACCATCCAGAGGACAGCATCGGAAACTGCCATTGAAAACGCTGTCACGGTATTCAACATTGAAAGCGATGAGATAAAGGGACGCATCATCGGAAGAGAGGGAAGAAACATACGTGCCCTTGAAGCCGCTACAGGTGTCGAAATAGTGGTTGATGACACTCCGGAAGCCATTCTCCTTTCTGCATTTGATCCGGTCAGGAGAGAGGTGGCAAGGCTCGCCCTGCATCAGCTTGTCATCGACGGCCGCATCCATCCTGCAAGAATCGAGGAAGTGGTCGCCAAAGTACAGAAGCAGCTCGAGGATGAAATCATGGAGACCGGAAAAAGGACTTGCATAGACCTCGGGATACACGGGATGCACATAGAACTCGTCAAACTCATAGGCCGCATGAAATACCGTTCTTCCTACGGGCAGAACCTCCTGCAGCACTCGCGCGAAGTCGCAAATATCTGCGCCACAATGGCATCTGAACTCGGGCTCAACCCTAAGATTGCAAAACGTGCCGGACTCCTGCACGACATAGGGAAGGTATCGGATGAGGATCCGGAACTTCCGCATGCTGTCCTCGGTATGAAACTGGCAGAAAAATACAAGGAAAAGCCGGAAGTCTGCAATGCCATCGGTGCTCACCATGAGGAAATAGAGATGACATCCATCATATCGCCTCTGGTAATGGTGGGAGATGCCATCTCTGGTGCAAGACCGGGAGCAAGGAGGGAAGTCATAGAGTCCTATATCAAGAGGCTGAAAGACATGGAGAACATAGCGAAATCATATCCTGGCGTCACGAAGACATATGCCATCCAGGCAGGAAGGGAACTTAGGGTCATTGTCGGTGCAGACCAGGTTACCGACAAGGATGCCGAGACTCTGTCAGGAGAGATAGCAAAGAAGATCCAGGAGGAGATGGTATATCCTGGACAGGTGAAAATCACGGTAATACGCGAGACAAGATCGGTAGCATTCGCAAAATAGCCGGTCTTCTTTTCAAAATCACAGACATGATGAAAAGACTGATCTTCAAGACAGTAATGGTGATGGCGGCAATATGTGCCGCTGTCGCTGTCTATGGACAGGGCTTCGGACAGGAAGCTACAGTCAGATGGAAAATATCTTCAGAACAGACCGACAGCGATACAGTCCGTCTGCTTTTCACGGGGAAGATAGCTGACGGAAAACATATTTATGGCACGGAAAGCAGCCAATACCCTACAGCAGTTGTATTCGATACTCCTGAAGGCTATACCCTCTGCGGAGGACTCCGGGAGATGTCCGAGGCCTCCGAATATGACGGGAAGCCTGTATTCTTCGACAATATGGTCATGGTGCAGGACGTCATCATCAGCGAGGGCTCTGCCAGAGTCTCCGGAGAAATCACATGGATGGCATGCTACGAGAAGAAATGTCTGCTGCCGGAATATCAGAAATTCAGCATAACCATAGAAAACAGGGCTTCCTCCCAGGGCGAGATCAAGGCAGGGGACGCAGAAAAGCAGACCCGGCAGTTCAACTGGGGTATCATCATCGAAGCGATACTTTGGGGTTTCGCCGCCCTGCTGACCCCGTGCGTATTCCCTATGGTGCCGATGACCGTGTCATACTTCATGAAAGGCTCATCTTCACCTGCCGCAGGCCGCTTCAAGGCCGCAATGTACGGGCTTTTCATCATACTGCTCTACACTGTACCTATCTCTCTCATTATCCTCATCACGAGGATTGCCGGAGGTGATGCAGTGACTGCCGACATATTCAACTGGCTTGCGACACACTGGATTCCGAACATCATTTTCTTCCTGGTGTTCATGATATTTGCGGCCTCATTCTTCGGGGCCTTTGAGATAACCCTGCCTTCCTCACTTGTCAACAAGAGCGACAAGGGAACCGACAAAAAGGGGCTTGCCGGAATATTCTTCATGGCACTGACACTCGTGCTGGTCTCATTCTCATGTACCGGCCCGATAGTAGGGTCGGTACTGATTAAAGCCACTCAGGGCATGTTCTGGGAGCCTATGGCAGCCATGCTTGCCTTCTCGCTTGCCTTTGCGCTGCCATTCACCATCCTTGCACTCTTCCCTTCCCTTCTGAAAAATCTCCCTAAGAGCGGAGGATGGCTCAACTCAGTAAAGGTAGTGCTCGGATTCATAGAAGTGGCCCTTGGGTTCAAATTCCTTAGCGTCGCTGACCAGACCTACCACTGGGGGCTGCTTGACAGGGAGGTCTACCTCGCCATATGGATTGTGGTATTCAGCCTGCTCGGATTCTACCTTCTCGGGAAACTCCGGTTTGCCAATGACGACAGGCTCGAACACATATCAGTCAAACGGCTTGCTCTGGCTATCGCTGTATTCTCCTTTGTCGTCTACATGATACCCGGCATGTTCGGGGCACCGCTTAAAGCATTGTCAGGATACCTGCCGCCTCTCTCATCGCAGGATTTCGTACTGGGGTCGGGGACGGTCAGCCAGACCGGGAAAGCATCACATGACGTAGAGTCAACCGGCAGATTCGATCTTCACCTGCCTCTCGGACTTGATGGATATTTCACTATTGAAGAAGGCCTTGCAGCAGCAAAAGAGACAGGCAAGCCTGTATTTGTCGACATCACCGGCCACGGCTGCGTCAACTGCCGTGAGATGGAGGCAAGAGTATGGAGCGACCCGCAGGTACTCGACATACTGCGCAACGAATACATCATCGTTGCCCTGTATACTGATGACAAGACCAGGCTTGAGAAAGACGAATGGATTGAAACCGGAAACGGAGATGTACTCAAAGACCTCGGCCGGGTGAACTCATATATAGCCCGCACCCGCTTCGGTGTGAACGCACAGCCCAACTATGTTCTGCTGTCACCTGACGGAGAACTTCTTGCACCTGTCAGAGGCTACGACCTGAGCATCCCGGGATTCGTGGAATTCCTGAAGTCAGGTTTGAAAGACAGATAAGGAAAAATCCATTTGTCCCATCCTCTATTTCCCTGAAGGGAACATCAGAGCCATATCCCGGGACATGAGCCTGTCCGCAATCGTCCCAGGCACAAAATGCCACTCCCCTATAAGTTCCGGATTGCCGATGAGACCGGAATCAATGGCGCTGTGCTCCTGTAGATAGGCGTAAAGAAGATCCCTGATCTCAGGATATCTGGCCACGATGCGGGTGTCAATGGAGTCTGTATCAATGCCTGCGCCATCGCGGAGTATTCCTCCCCCGCCACTGGCCCTGTATGAAGTCATTGCAACATTATATACAGCATCTTCGCTGAATGCGGCGCCATCCGCCAATGACTTGATCTTGACTCTGCTTCCGGCAGGCTCTGTGACATCCACGTCATACACCAGACCGCCAGCCGAGTCAAAATTGTAACTTCTCCCGACAAACGACCAGCGCTTCTGTCCCGTACGCGGATCCGGCTCATTCTCGATCCTGAGTATGTGCTCCCCGTCTCCACCTCCGGAGACCGTATTGACCCATCCGGCATAAGAATACTCCAGACAATCCTTTACCTCCTTCCCGGTCATACTTACAACATAGAGTTGGTTTTCAAACGGATACACAGTAAACAAGTCATTATACAGCAGAGTACCCGGACGGACATATCCGTTGAAAGTCAGCGGGGCAGCCAAAGACAACTGTGCCTCAGGCACTGACAGGGACACGGTGTGGAGAAGATTGACATAGTCACTCATGCCGGCATAGGCATCACGTGTCCTGAGAGGGACCTTCAACTCCCCGACCGGACGCAGGGTAAATTCTTTTACGGCTTCATAGTCGGGACGGAACATTTCTTTCATCTTCGCGTCGACCCTTTCCTTGCGGACAGGAATCAGAGCGGCATCAAGACTCTTGGATATGCACTTGCCGCCCTTGAACTCAAGTGTCACCGTACCATGCCCTATATTGCGGCAATGGCTGCCGGAATTTATCATGCAGATACTGTCCCCCACGGCAAGATAAGGCCTGTGGTCATGTGCACATACAAGAAAGTCCACACCTTCCAGACTTTTAAACAGATCGAGGCCCTGATTTTCTGACTGGGAGCCGTCACCACTTCCGGTGCCAGCATGGACTGCAACTATCACCAGATGCGGTTTCTCCCGCGCTATGACCCTGTCTACATCATTCTGCACAAGGGGCAGAAGTGACTCGAACCTCATCCCGCTCCACAGACTGTACGACAGCCAGTTCTTAATGTTCGGATTGGTATAGCCGAGTATGGCTATTTTCACCCCATGTCTTCTCAGGATGACATAGTCCTGAAAATAAGGCCTTCCTGTATCATCGGAGATGGCATTGGCCGCGAGCAGAGGAACTTTCATCTCCCTGTCAAGCCTGTCATACACCGGATGACCTGTCTCTATGTCATGGTTTCCGACGACGACCGCATCGTACTTCATGTAGCCGGCCATCCGTCCATAGACATGAGGGGCCGCCGTATCGACATAATTGAAGTAATATGCGGCATTGTCACCCTGAAGACAGTCTCCAGCATCTATCAGCACCACATTGTCCGGGCCAGCGGCAGTTCTCACGCTGTCAGCATACCACGAGACCGACATCAGGGAACTTCTTGTACCTCCGCCGGTATACAATGAGTCGAAATAGCACCCATGCACATCATTGGTAGCAAGGAGATGGAAAGTGTACTGCCCGTCTCCCGGGCCACAGGAAACCATGGCACACAACACCATGGCGACAACAAAAAGATAAAAATTCTTCATCACGCAACCTGTCTTAACCTAATCTATACGCGTCGGACTTCCCGAGTACCGGGAAAGAGGCCCTGTACCTGAGCATCTCCGCCATGTCAAGTACAGCACAGACCACCCCGGTACCGCATACGGCAGAAGAAAATGACCTCTCCCTGCCCCTGTGATTGAAAACGGCTGAACCGCCGGCATAATCCATCAGCGGGTCCCGGCCAGCCCTGTTGCAGAAAGCCACATAGGCTACATTCTCAATGGCTCTTGCAGCAGCAAGGGTCTCAGAGGCCTTTTTCCGTGCCGCCGGCCAGTTGGCCACATTGATATAAAGGTCATATGGATCTTCCATGTCATTTCTGCTCCATACCGGGAACCTGAGGTCGAAACAGATTCCCGGCATTATCCGCCAGCCCTTATACTGGAATACCGCCCGCGAAGTTCCCGGGGTGAATGCCTCTTCTTCACCCCCGAAAAACAGATGCCGCTTGTCATAGGTTGCCAGCACTCCGTCCGGAGTCACGAAAAAGAATCTGTTGTATCTTGCCGAAGCAGGCTCCCATACAGGGACAGATGCCGCCACTGCACAGTCGTACAGGCCGGCTGTGCGGAGCATCCAGGAAAGGCTCGCGGATGAATCGAATATCTCGGCAGCATGCGGGTTCATTGTAAATCCGGTACTGAAACATTCAGGAAGTACAAGTATATCAGGTAAAAAGCCCCCGTCCCCCTCAGGAGAGGCGATGGCTCCTGAAAATATTCCTTCCGCCACGGCATCAAGCCGCGACAGATTTTCCGGGGTCTTCTCCCATTCCGGGGAGAATTCAACCATAGCAAGCCTCAGTTTACCTGCCGCAGGAGAGACCGCCGGCCCAATATTTCTTCTGGTTCTCAACAGCATGTTTTCAACGTTCTTTCAGATGACTAAGCAATTCCTGCAGATTAAAATGCACTGTGACCATCTGCTGCCAGCCGGCATATCCTCCGCTGAAATGCAGGACGGCGGCAACTTTCAAGTCCACATAATCAGAAAGCCTGGGTGCATAAAATACCTCCAGCCTGTCATAACAATGCCACCCATCCATATCACGGAGACGGTAAAAGGGGTCTCCGAAATACAGATCCGCAGCATAAATATCCCCGCCAGTCCCTACAGTATTGTAGTATGGCATCAAATTTCTTCCATAATAGAACCTGTTGGTAATGCCAGCGTTCCATTTGCCTATCCCTGCTACCAGTTCTACCCCCCCCGGAGCGACATACTCATGTACAAGTTTCCTGTCATTCTGCAGAGCCTGGAGCCAGCCCGCAGAGACATGGAGCATCTGCAGCGGGACAAGGCCTGAAAAGTCAAAATCCACATAAGGATTCAGCAATATATTGTCCACCACGCCGGGAGCAGCAGTCGAGCCTGCAAAATGATACATATATCCGGAATAGCCGAGAGTGATTATCCGGCCCATCCGACCTTTTCCTGAACTGAAAATAATAAACCGCTCACGGCTCTCCTTACCAGCCATGCCCAACCAGTCGCACCCGACCTCAAAATAAGACGCCGGACGCCGGAACTGCAGGAGAAGGCCTTCGAGATTGTTGTCATACCATCTGAAAGAATCCGAGATAAACGCAGGCGAATATTCCCCCAAGGCAAAACGCCGGGGGAAAATACCTGCCGTCAGAGAAAAATCAGTCTTCCCTATCCTGCTGCGCAGATTATAATATATGAGAATCTCCCCGAAAAGATCCAGGTTGCCACTGGTGCCGGAATACAGGGTATCGGCATTTTTCACTGTTTCGGAACGGCCGAAATCTTTCATTACGTCGATGCCGGCCATCAGCCTGTGCCTTGTCCCGTTCCGCTGGTCAACAGATACTCCCAATGCTGGTGTCATACGGGCTCCGATGATGGTGTAAGATGGAAAAATGTCGCTATATGAGAATTCCCTGTTGTCAAAATTCATTTCAAAGTCCAGGTCATACGCAAACCGTATCCTGTCTGCCACGGACCGGCTCTGCGGCTCCGGTACAGAAGAGACGGCAGATGCATCCAGTTCAGGTCCGGAATGCATTCCATAGGATTCATCATGGAACATGAAACATATCAGGACAAGAAGCACCGTCTTCACGCACTTCATGGAAAAACTAAAATCAATGGAAGGCATCTCTACTTTCATTCCGTACGGATATCATATTGCAATACAAAATTAGTAAATTTGGGGGCAGAACCAAACCAACGGACAAAATGCTGAAACTCCAGACACCGGTAGATTGTGGCAAAAGCCGGATACAGATCTCATACAAAGACAGAATCCTGATAATAGGCAGTTGCTTTGCCGATAATATCGGAGGGAAGATGTCTGCCCTCGGCTTCGATGTATGCGTCAATCCGTTCGGGACTCTGTACAATCCGCAGTCCATAGCCGGAGCCATCAGAAGGCTCCGGG
>JADILX010000089.1 GCA_017695025.1 Candidatus Cryptobacteroides excrementavium | reverse complement strand
GAACTCTCTATGAACCTGGCCTGACGGAATGTATCGGTGGACAGTTTCACATCCGGAGGAAGATTTTTCTGCACATCTTCAAGCGCTTCCTCAAGCCGCTCTGTCAGTTCAAGAGTCCCAGTCTCCGGCTGCTTGGTCACAGTCACGAGCACTGCCGGCTTTCCTTTCTCCGAAGCAAGTCCGAGTCTTGGCTGCTGCGCTCCGATGCGCACATCCGCAACATCTTCAAGAGTTACCGGAACCCCGCCCACAGTCTTTATCACCGAACGTGCCATCTCCCGAACATCTTCCGTGGAAATCACACCGCGCACTATGTATTCGTTGCCGTACTCATATATCACTCCACCGTTGGTATTCTGGTTCATGCCCCTTGTCACGGCCATCACCTCACCGAGAGAAACACCATAGTATTTCATCCTGTCAGGATGGACGAGCACCTGATATTCCTTGATATCTCCTCCGAGCACCGCCACCTGGGCCACTCCGCCTGTAGAAAGAAGCCTCGGCCGGACTGTCCAGTCTGCTATAGTCCTGAGATCAAGCATGGATGTGGTATCAGCCGTCATCCCGACAATCAGCAGTTCCCCGAGTATCGACGACTGGGGGCCGAGGGTAGGATTTCCCACATTGTCAGGCAGTTCCTCTGCGGCCATGGCTATTTTTTCGGATACAATCTGTCTGGCCAGATAGATGTCCATGTCCCAGTCAAATTCCACCCAGACTACTGAAAAGCCTGTCGTGGACGAGGAGCGCACACGGCGGACACCGGTAGCCCCGTTCACTGCAGTCTCAATCGGGAATGTAACCAGCTGTTCGACCTCCTCGGCAGCCATTCCCCCGGCCTCTGTCATCACAACCACCGTCGGTGCATTCAAGTCCGGGAATACATCCACCTCTGTGCGGTTCATCATATAGACTCCCGCCACCATGAGCAGTACTGCCGCAACCAGGATAAGCAGCCTGTTGCTCAATGAAAAATGTATGATTTTGTTCAGCATTGCAAAATTACTAATGATTATGGGTGTGTGCCGGTATGACATTGCTTGCAGATGCGAGCCTGACACTATATGCCCCTTTTATCACCACATTGTCACCCGGATGGACGCCTGACAGTATCTCGACTCTTACACCGTCACTTTCTCCGAGGGCTACCTCCTGTTTCCTGTAGCAGTCCTCATCAAGTTTCAGATATACGAAATACAGGCCCTGTTCCTCTGTCA
Organism: Candidatus Cryptobacteroides excrementavium; assembly: GCA_017695025.1. Lineage (GTDB taxonomy): Bacteria > Bacteroidota > Bacteroidia > Bacteroidales > UBA932 > Cryptobacteroides > Cryptobacteroides excrementavium. The sequence goes on along the minus strand of JADILX010000089.1, from coordinate 17,211 downwards.
CAGCCTGCAGAGGGAGAGAAATGACATTGTCGCGTTCCTGAGTCAGAAGCCAGACTTCTGCAAAAGACCCCGGAACGACATCACCGTTGTTGACAAATCCGAATGTAACCGGAAGATAATATGATGACTCTGCCGAACTGCGTCCGACAGACAGCAGATGCCCGCCAAAAGCGTTCACATTGACAGCAGCATCCATCGAAGGGGTCTTGAAATTGGCCGATACAATTTCCTGCAGCCTGTCATAATACCTCTGGGACACATCAGCCTGCAATACAAGACTGACATTGCGCGTGATGCATGCAAGCGGTGTCCCCATCGCCACATAATCACCATCCTTGACAAATATGCTCTCCACATAGCCTTTAAATGGAGACTCTATCATCACACCTGTCCCTTCCGCATTCGGTTTCAATGCCTCATATGCCATTTTCGCATTCTCGTAGTCCTCCTTTATGACAGCATATTCTTTCCGGGACACTATCTTGCTGTCCACAAGCGCCGAAGCCCTTTCATATTCTGCCTTTGCTGTTTCATATGCCACCCTGGCCTTGCCGATACGGTTTCCGTCCTGGATAGAGCCTGAGACTATGGAGAATATCTGCTGTCCGGCATCAACAGCCGCCCCCGGGAAAAAATTCCCGCTGAAAGCGACTATCCCGTCTGCCGATGCAACAAGCGTCCTCTCGTCACCTTTAGCGGGCAATATCTGGCCTCCTGTCTTTATCACACCGGAAAAACGGCCAGGATAAGCCTTCTGCGCCACAATTCCTGCCGCCTCCGCCTTTTCTGCAGAGATGACTATCTCATCCGTATGCCCTGCAGGTTGCCCATGTCCGTGCACGGCATCATGGTCATGGGGATCTTCTCCTTGAAGATGAACAGTTTCCGCATCATTGCTTTCATGCTCATGATGGGTTCCGTGATTATGCCCTGCAGTACAGGACCAGACAAAGAGCATCGCACATGCTCCGGCAAAGAGAACAAGTCTTTTCATATACTTTCTACTCGTTATAATTTACAGGATAGTGTCTTATCTCATACATAAAACAATACCGCCGTCCGGGAGGAACCATAGATTCCGTTCCTGGACGGCGGCAAAGATATTCTGCAATTGCCGCAACCCGGTTGCAATATTCCTGCCTCCCGGCTCCGGCTTTGCTGCCGGTTATGACACTGTATTAACGGGGTTCACCGGCATCCGGGGCAGATGCCCTTAACTATATAATTGACAGAATGCATCTCAAATCCTTCCGGCAGATTGACAACAGGCACATTTATATCTTTCAGACAATATGTCCTGTGACACTTTTCGCAATAGAAATGAGTATGCATGTCGGAAACGGTACAGTCTGTACCGCCTTCACAGACTTCAAATTTAATCGACCCCGTCCCGTCATCAATTGAATGTACAGCATGGTGCTTTTCAAAGACCTCAAGTGTCCTGAAGATGCTTGACTTGTCCACAGTATCCAGCACAGTCTCCAGATCCGAAAGAGACATCGGGCGTGAAGAAGCAAGCAGGGCCTCCATCACAAGAATCCTTATTGCCGTCACCCTTACACCTTTTTTTTCAAGCACTTCTATGCTTCTCTGACTGTCCATCCCGATAATGTTTTATAATGCCGTATCACAGAAAATGCAAAGTTATGAAATAAAAAAGACAATGCATCAGCGACAAAACCGGCTGAACCAAGGGAAATAATGCATATCTTTGCTGTTTGGATTGATATGGCCGCACAGGAAAACTGTATTTGGAAATACTTTCCGGCCGTGCAGAGCCGAAAAAAACGATTGTATGAAACAATTTTTCAAGAACACCCGCAGCACCATTGATAAAGGGTCACAATATTTTGTGGTGAGAATAAAAAGACTGAACTGGAGACACTGGACCGCCATAGGGGTCGTCCTGGCCGGACTGATTGCACTGACTGTCTGGCTTACCCGCCCGGAGCATGTCGAAGAAGTGATTCCGGTGGTCAGCACTGAGACTGTTTCCACTGAAGATGTGAGAATATACGGGGAATATCCAGGCAATGTTACTGCACAGCAGTTCGTGGAAGTCCGGGCCCGTGTGGAGGGATACCTCGAACAGATGCTGTTTGAAGAAGGCACATATGTCAAGAAAAACCAGGTGCTGTTCATAATCGACCCGAGACAGTATAAGGCGGTCGTGGACAGGTCTAAAGCCATGCTTGAAAAGGCAAGGGCCATGGAACTCAAGGCAGAACGCGACCTGGAAAGGATACGGCCGCTGTATGACCAGAAAGCAGCCAGCCAGCTGGACCTCGACAATGCCATAGCATCCTATGAGAGCGCAAAGGCTGAGGTCCTCATGAGCGAGGCCGACCTGAAACAGGACGAACTGGCATTGAGCTATACGACAGTCCGCTCCCCTATCAGCGGCTATATCAGTGAACGTCACGCAGACATCGGCACCCTGGTCGGGCCTGGCGGACAGTCTCTTCTTGCCACAATAGTCAAGAGCGACACAGTGACAGTGGAGTTCAAGATGACAGACCTTGACTATCAGGTCAGCAAGGCCAGAAACGTCAACATCGGGCAGAAAGACACCCTGCGCAAATGGGATCCATACGTGACAATCACGCTTGCCGACAAGTCGGTGTACAAATACCGCGGCCTTGTGGATTTTGCAGATCCTCAGGTAGACTCCCGTTCAGGGACATTTTCAGTACATGCCGACATCCCTAATCCTGACAGGGAACTTCTCCCGGGGCAGTTCACCAATGTGACACTCCTGCTTGACGTGAGGGAAGATGCTGTCGTGGTACCGACAAAAGCAGTGGAAATAGAAAAAGACGGCTCCTATATCTTCGTGCTACGCAACGACAATGTAGTGGAACGCAGGTTCATAGAACTCGGGCCGGAAACAGGCAATAAAGTGGTTGTAGAAAGGGGACTCCTTCCAGGAGAACAGATAGTTGTCGAAGGATACCACAAACTCCAGCACGGGATGAAGGCCAGAAGGGCTGACAGTCTGCAGAAAGCAGAATAAAACGGCACTGGCGCAGGCTTTCCCCGGAACAGGAAAGGCCTGAAAGGGAAAACTTAAAAACGACGAAATGAAATCCGATTTCTTCATAGACAGACCTGTCTTCTCGATAGTCATATCTATCATAATAGTGCTTGTCGGACTTATCGGGCTGGTGATGCTGCCGGTAGACCAATACCCGCAGATAGTGCCTCCAGTAGTGAAAATCTCGGCATCTTATCCAGGGGCGAGCGCACAGACTGTAGCCCAGGCTGTGGCGACTCCTATAGAGCAGGAATTGAACGGTACCCCCGGCATGCTCTACATGGAGTCCACCAATACCAACTCGGGAAGTTTTTCGGCAACCCTGACATTCGACATTTCAAGTGACCCTGATCTTGCGGCCGTCGAAGTCCAGAACAGGGTCAAACTGGCGGAATCGCGCCTCCCGGCCGAAGTTGTCCAGAACGGGATCTCGGTAGAAAAGGAGGCGGCAAGCCGGCTGATGACCATCACCGTACTTTCTGACGACCCGAAATTTGACGAGATATACCTCAGCAACTACACCACGCTGAACGTACTCGACATGCTACGCCGTGTACCAGGTGTCGGCAGGGTGTCAAATGTCGGAAGCCGGTACTACGGCATGCAGATATGGGTGCAGCCGGACAAACTGGCAAGCCTCGGGCTCACTGTAGACGACCTCACAAGTGCCCTCAAAGACCAGAACAGGGAGTCGGCGGCAGGTGTACTCGGGCAGCAGCCTATCAGCGGGGTCGACGTGACAATCCCGATTACAGCCACAGGAAGGCTTTCCACTGTCAGCCAGTTCGAGAACATCGTTGTAAGGACAGGTGAAGACGGGGCCATCATCCGCATCAAGGATGTGGCAAGAGTCTCCCTTGAGGCCCAGTCATATAACACTGAAAGCGGCATCAACGGTGGAAATGCCGCAATGATGTATGTCTACACCCTTCCGGGGGCAAATGCCATGAAAGTTGCGGAAGACGTGAAGGCAACCATGGAGGAAATCAGCAAGAATTTCCCGGACGGCATCACGTATGACATACCGTTCGACATGACCACCTATATCTCAGAATCCATACATCATGTTTACAAGACTCTGTTCGAGGCCCTTTTCCTTGTGATTCTGGTGGTCTTCCTGTCCCTGCAGAGCTGGAGGGCGACAGTCATACCGGCAATAGCAGTCCCTATTTCTCTCGTCGGCACTTTCGGAATCATGCTGGCCTTCGGCTTCTCCCTCAACATGATGACATTGCTCGGACTCATCCTCGCCATAGGCATAGTGGTGGACGATGCCATTGTCGTCGTCGAGAATGTAGACCGGATCATGGAAGAGGAGAATCTTCCTCCATATGAAGCCACGAAAAAGGCAATGAGCGGCATCGGAGGAGCATTGATTGCAATGTCCCTGGTGCTCTGCGCCGTGTTTGTCCCTGTAAGTTTCCTTTCAGGAATCACCGGACAGCTGTTCCGGCAGTTTACCATCACCATCGCGGTCTCTGTCATCATATCGACAGTAGTGGCCCTGACGTTAAGCCCTGTGATGTGCTCCAGAATCCTCAAGCCGCATGACGCAAATGAGAGAAAGAATTTCCTGTTCAGAAAGATCAACCAGGGATTTGCAACCGGCAACTCTTTTTATGAAAAGATAATACATGCAAGCCTCCGCCACTCCCCGAGGATGTTTGCATTATTCGGAGTGACAATAGTATGTATATGGGCACTGGGGCAACTCGTGCCGAAAAGTTTCATGCCGCAGGAAGACCAGGGATATTTCACTGTCGAACTGGAACTCCCTGTAGGAGCGACACTTGAAAGGACAAGGGCTGTCACGGAACGTGCCATGGACTTCCTTTTGAGGCAGAGCGATATAGAGTATGTACTGAACGTGACAGGCTCCAGCCCGCGTATCGGGACCAGCCAGTCCAACAGTACCCTGACTGTCATCATGAAGCCATGGAAAGAGCGCAAGGAGCGGGACATCAACAAGATGATGCAGAAAGTCCGCGATACGCTTTCACTGTATCCGGAAAGCAAGGTCTATCTCAGCAGCCCTGCCGTCATCCCGGGACTCGGGACATCGGGCGGATTCTCCATGGTTCTCGAAGCCAGGGGAGACGCCACCTATGAAGACCTGCAGGCAGCCGCAGACACGCTCCTGTTCTATGCGTCACAGAAAAAAGAACTCACGGGACTGGCTTCCGGAATGCAGAAAAACATCCCTCAGCTCTATTTTGATGCCGACAGGGACAAGATACAGCTGCTCGGGGTGCCGCTTTCCGATGTATTCTCGACACTGAAAGCATTTACCGGCTCCATCTATGTGAATGACTTCAACATGTACAACCGTGTCTACAGGGTCTATATCCAGGCGGACGCCCCTTATCGGGCACATAAGGACAACCTCAACCTGTTCTTCGTAAAAAGCGACAGCGGCGCCATGATTCCGGTCACAGCCCTTGGGAACACACAGTACACGACAGGCCCGGGAACAATCAAAAGGTTCAACATGTATTATGCCGCGACCATCACAGGAGAGGCCAACGGCATCAGTTCCGGCCAGGCGATGAATCTGCTGGAAAAGATTGCGGATGAGCATCTTCCGGACAATATAGACATAGAGTGGAGCGGACTATCATATCAGGAGAAGAAAGAAGGGGGACAGACCGGGCTGGTGCTCGGACTTGCCCTGCTCTTCGTGTTCCTCGTCCTGGCCGCACAGTATGAAAGCTGGTCAGTGCCTATTGCTGTCATTCTTTCTCTCCCGATTGCCATTGCGGGCGCATATATAGGGATATGGATAGTCGGACTGGAGAGCAACGTATATTTCCAGATAGGGCTTGTAATGCTTGTCGGGCTGGTTGCAAAGAATGCCATCCTCATAGTAGAATTTGCAAAGAATGAAGTCGAAAAAGGGAAAAGCATAGAAGAGGCTGCAGTCACTGCCGCCCACCTCAGGTTCAGGCCTATAGTAATGACATCCCTGGCATTCATCCTCGGCATGCTGCCTCTGGTCTTTGCCAGCGGCCCAGGGTCTGCCAGCCGGCAGAACATCGGTACCGGGGTATTCTTCGGAATGATTGTAGCCATAACGGCCGGCATCACATTCGTACCGTTCTTCTTTGTATGGATATATAAAATCAAGCACAGGATGTCAAGAAAAGGAAAGAAGACAGCAGGAACAGGAGCAGCCGTCATCGTGGCACTGTTAATGGCCGGATGGTCGGCGACTTCATGCTCCCCGGCAAAACATTGTGCCGCTCCGGAACTCGATATGCCGGAACATTATTTAGAGGCAGGGCCGGAAGCAGACTCCCTGTCACTTGCGGACATGAAATGGTGGGAACTCTATACGGACACCACCCTGCAGTCTCTGATCCGTAAGGCCCTTGACTACAACAAAGACCTCCTCATGGCAGCAGAACGTGTCAGGGAACTCGAATACCGGTACCGCATGCAGAGATCCGAACTCTGGCCGTCAATCTCCGCCTATGCCGGGGCAAACAACGAATACAACAACTACGGAGGGAACGAGCCGAATCCCGATGACCCGGAAATAGGGACAAAACTGTCTTTAAGTTGGGAAATCGATCTGTGGGGACATCTCAGATGGGCAAGCAGGGAAAAGACTGCCGAATATCTGGCCAGTGTGGAAGCACAGCGGGCAGTCCAGATGACCCTTGTTTCCGAAGTTGCAAGGACATACTTCGAACTGCTTTCCCTTGACAATGAACTTGCAATCGTAAGGCGCACCCTCGAGACGAGGGAGGAAGGTGTCAAGCAGGCCAAATTGCGTGCAGACGGAGGACTCACTTCAGAGATACCTCACCAGCAGGCGCTTGTAGAACTCGCCACAACAGCATCCCTTGTCCCTGACCTTGAAAGGAGGGTGGCAATCAAAGAAAGCGAACTGGCGTTTCTCACAGGTTCATACCCGTCTCATATAGAACGCCCGAGACAGGTGCTCGAACTTTCCTACAGAAACGAGCTCCCGCCCGGAGTTCCGTCCCAACTGCTGGGCAGGAGGCCGGACCTTATGGAATCCTGGCAACATCTTAAGGCTGCAGAGGCGGCTGTGGGTGTCGCACAGGCAGAACGTTTCCCGACATTTGTGATAGACCTTTCGGGAGGACTTGAAAGCAACTCATTTCTTGATGTCCTGAAATCCCCGTTCTACTATGCATCCGCAGCACTTGCGTCACCTGTCTTCGAATTCGGAAAACGCAAGGCGGCATTCAAGGCGGCTATCGCAGAATACAATCAGGCAAAACTACAATACGAAAAGGATGTGATGCAGGCATTCAAGGAAGTATATGACGCCATCGTCACCTTCTCTTCAGCACGGCAGAACACTGACCTGAAGTTTGATCTTCAGGAGGCATCCAGAAAATATGTGTCTCTGGCAAGTTCCCAGTATATCAATGGCGTCAGCAACTATCTCGATGTCCTTGACGCCCAGAGAAGTTACTTTGATGCCCAGGTCGAACTAAGCAATGCCATATCCGAAGAATATCTGGCACTTATAGAACTTTACAAGACCCTTGGCGGAGGATGGTGACAACCAGCAGAATGGGGGTGGGTCAAAAGTCTGACCCACCCCCTTTGTATAAGCGTTGTATTATATTACTCTTTCTTTGCAGTCGACACCAGACAGAGTTCATCCATCTGCACCTGATCGATATATGACGGAGAGTCTATCATCACATCGCGGCCCTGGTTGTTCTTAGGGAAGGCGATAAAGTCGCGGATAGTCTCCTGCCCGCCAAACAGGGCGCACATGCGGTCGAATCCGAATGCAAGTCCTCCGTGAGGCGGAGCACCAAACTTGAATGCATTGATGATGAAGCCGAACTTGTACTGGGCATCCTCGTCAGTGAATCCGAGCACCTCGAACATCCTCTGCTGAACCTGGGCATCATGTATCCTGATGGAACCGCCTCCGAGTTCCGTGCCGTTCAGCACAAAATCATATGCATTGGCACAGACTCTCTCCAGGTCTTCTTTTCTGTCGCTATAGAACAGGTCAAGATGTTCCGGCTTCGGTGCAGTGAACGGATGGTGCATCGCGTAGAAACGGGCTGTCTCGTCATCCCACTCCAGAAGAGGGAAATCCACCACCCACAACGGGGCGAAGACATGAGGGTCACGCAGGCCGAGCCTGTTGCCCATCTCGATACGCAGCACTCCGAGCATCGTCTGGGTCTTGCGTTTCGGCCCGCAAAGGACAAGGACAAGATCACCGGCTTTTGCCCCGGCTTTCTCTGCGACCGCTTTCAGTTCATCAGGTGTGTAGAATTTGTCCACTGAAGACTTGATGCTTCCGTCCGGATTGACCTTGATATAGACAAGCCCCTTTGCTCCGACCTGAGGTCTCTTTACCCACTCGGTAAGTTCGTCCAACTGTTTCCTTGTATATGAGGCAAGGCCTTCGACAGCAATCGCACCCACATATTCAACAGAATCAAACACTGAAAAACCATGTCCCTGAACATCGGAAGTGATTTCATGGATTGTCATCCCGAACCTGATGTCAGGCTTGTCGGAGCCATAATTGTCCATGGCATCGAACCAGCTCATACGCGGTATCGGATTCGGTATGTCGACATTGAGCACATTCTTGAATAGCGTGCGCATCATCCCTTCGAAAGTATCCAGGACATCATCCCTTTCCACAAAAGACATCTCGCAGTCTATCTGTGTGAACTCCGGCTGGCGGTCAGCACGCAAATCCTCATCCCTGAAGCAGCGGACAATCTGGAAATACCTGTCATACCCTGCCACCATCAGCAGTTGCTTGAAAGTCTGCGGAGACTGAGGGAGAGCATAGAACTGTCCTGGATTCATCCTTGACGGCACTACAAAGTCGCGGGCGCCTTCCGGAGTGGACTTGATGAGATACGGGGTCTCAATCTCCATGAATCCCTGCCCGTCAAGATAGTTACGCACCTCATGGGCAAGCCGGTGCCTGAGTTCCAGCGCTTTCCTGAGAGGATTCCTCCTCAAGTCAAGATATCTGTATTTTGCCCTGAGTTCCTCTCCACCGTCGCTGACATCCTCGATAGTGAAAGGAGGGGTCTGCGCCTTGTTCAAAACATTTATTGCGGAGAGCCTGATCTCGATGTCCCCGGTCGGCATCTTGGCATTCTTGCTCTGACGCTCTATGACTTCACCTGTGGCCTGGATGACAAACTCCCTCCCGAGAGAATTGGCTGCAGCAGACAGTTCCTCCGGAGCGGATGCATCCACAGCAAGTTGTGTGATACCATATCTGTCACGCAAATCAATGAAAGTCATGCCACCGAGTTTTCTTGTCCTCTGCACCCATCCGGCAAGAGTGACAGTCTTCCCGACATCAGAAATGCGGAGTTGACCGCAAGTATGAGTTCTGTACATATCGATAATTGTTATTTCATTTCCCGTCCAATACGGCCAACACGCACAATCACAAAGTCTCTGGCCATATAACTTGCAAAAATACAAAATTATTCAGAAGGCTGTCACTAAGATTTCAGGAATCTATGGGAATCTGTGAGATAAATGCTGATATATTATGCTTAACAGAGCGGGGACATGCGGCAACAAGAAAAAATTCTTCGTACTTTTGTCTGCTGAAACAACATTCAGAATATGGAGGTACGGGCAAAAAAATCATTGGGGCAGCATTTTCTCACTGACCTGTCCATTGCAAGACAAATAGCGGATGCTCTGCTTGTCTCCGGAAATCCCTGCGGAGATACCGGGGCGACACACCTGACAGATGTCCTTGAAGTCGGTCCAGGAATGGGAGTACTGACACAATATCTGCTGCAGAGACCGGAAATAAACCTGAAAATGGTGGAAATAGACAAGGAATCCGTAGATTACCTCCTGCTGAACTTTCCCCAGGCCAACGGCCGCCTTATAGAAGCAGACTTCCTGAAACTCCGGCTTGAAAATTTCTTCAGGGGGGATTTCTGCATCATCGGGAATTTTCCATATAACATATCCTCACAGATATTCTTCAAGATACTCGACTACAGGAATTCCGTACCCCAGGTAGTATGTATGATACAGAAAGAGGTGGCGGAAAGGATAGCGGAAAAGCCAGGGACAAAGACCTACGGAATCCTTTCCGTACTGCTTCAGGCATGGTATGACATTGAATACCTGTTCACTGTCGGAGAGGGGGCATTCAACCCTCCCCCAAAAGTAAAGTCTGCCGTCATCAGGCTCACCAGAAACAGCAGGACAAGTCTCGGCTGCGACGAGAGCCTGTTCAAGACCATTGTAAAAACTTCATTCAACCAGAGGAGGAAGACGATCCGCAATTCTCTCAAGCCGCTCATCCAGGACAAGGCAGCGAAAGAGGGATGGTCTGCGGAACAGACGGAAGCATTTGTCTCAAACCCTGTCTTCAGCCTGCGTCCGGAAAGATTAGGCGTCGATAACTTTATTGCCCTGACACTGAAATTCTGACAATACCCGGCACAAGCCCGGAAAGCCAGCCATGACCAGAATGATTTGTCAGACTGCCACTCTCAGTCATACCCTGTCATGCCGTAGACTCAATAACGCCACAGCAAGTACGACTGCCGCAAACCCGGCAAAGACATAGACAAAATGCTGCTGGACAAACGGCCTGACACCAGGGAGAAAATAATATGCCGCCAGCAAAACACCGAGAAGACATGCAGATACCGCAGCAGCAGATACTGCCTTTATCCTGTTACGGCGCTTGATTTTACGCGCAGCAGCAGAAATAAGATCCATCGCTGTCCTGATTTCCTCATCTGTCTTTCCTGACAGGGAGGCCGGCACGGGAAGAAGTTCAATCTGCCTGACCAGTTCGGCCATAAACCTTTCATTCCCTTTTATCTGAGGCATATTGTCCCTGATGAACTGCCTTATCTCTTTATCTGTTGACATATTTCACAGTCTCCCGATTAAATTTGTCTGACTATCTGGATTTCAAATATTCCCTCTGTTTTTCAGAAAAAGCCGCAGATGCTCCCTTGCCCTGGAAAGATGAGAGCGGACCGTACCGGACGGCATACCTGTAATGGCTTCTATTTCCTTGATTGACTTTTCCTCCATATAGAAAAGAAGAATGACCGCCTGCTCCTTTTCCGGCAGGTCTCCGATGGCCTGATAAAGTTCCTGATATTCAAATCCGCGGACGGACGGCCCTTCCTCTCCGGCAATTTTCTCCTGCTGTGGACCGAGCGGCTCCCCTTCCGTCTTCTTGCCTGCCGTCATATTGTCATAGAAACAGTTGTAGGCAATCCTGAACAGCCATGTCGAAAATTTTGCCCTCCCTTCGAATTTCCCGAATGACAGATAGGCTTTCAGAAGCGCCTCCTGCGCTATGTCATCGGCCCGGAACGCATCTCCCCTGCACAGCACGCACAGGAACCTCCGCAAAGATTCCTGCTCGCGCGACACCATCTCTATGAATTGCGCCTTGTCCACCGCTCCTGCAGACTATTCCTGTTCTGACATATGGTCCTGGCCAGAGCCGGTTTTCTTCCCCTGCTCCCGCAGAGCCTGATTTTCCTCTGCTTTGATTTCGGTTTCCATCCATTTCCTGCCGACAAAGAACGACACAAAGAAACCTATGCCAAGGGCCAGAAGGATACTTGCAATGATGAAAAGAGAGTCCTTGTCAGGAATGTTCAGAGCACAGGCAACAAGTCCTGCTCCCATAATAAGAAGAATGATTCCCGTCTGAAGTTTGCCGAGAAGATTCATTTTCAGGCTTCTCTTGGATCTGTCATCCGAAGCGAACATCTCAGGGTCAATATCCTGTCCGTTCTCAATCGCCTTGAGAAGAACTTCCGCCTTCCTGTCGACAATATGATTTCTGGATCTGAACACAAGCCACACTACCATTACGGGCAATACGACGCAGACGGCAACTGGAACAATGATTTCTACCATAGCAAAAATTATTTTATATTGTTTGCAGGTTAGACCTGCCAAGGGGACAAAATGTTGCAGCCGGGGGGGGGAAAAAAAATATCAGAACGGGGATACTGTCCTTGTCCTGAAAGATTCCCTGGCCTTGCGGACATACAGCCTGAGTACATCATCCGGGAGCCTTGATCCCCGTACGTATTCCCGCGTCCTGTCCGGAAACTTCGCAAGAGCCGTGGCAAGCAGCCATGCCGCTCCCATCCTGGCATAATATGGCGCAGGCCCCTGGGCACAGCCCGGACCTTTCCCTGACCGGTATTCAGACACAATTGATGGAAAATCAAGCCCGTCGAGCCTGTCAAACACCTCCTGCAGCCACTCTTCTTCAAGAAAATATGACATGGACATGATCATGGCAAACCTCACCTCGAATTCCCGGCAGGAAGACCACCACTGCTGAAGAAAATTCCATACCGTCTCCCGTACGGCACCAGCCCCTTTCACGGGACTCCCGTTAAGCACACAGGTTTTGGCGGCAGCCCATTTTGCTGCCCCGCAGACAGTATCGCACACTGCCCAGTTGTCAATCCTCGCTATAAAATCCGGGAACAGTTCCAGCCTTCTGTCCAACGGTATCTTCATATAGTCCAGCATCAGGCCCCAGACGATCTTCTCTTCATGCAGCAGACTTTCTGCCACGGTAAATCCACCAGCGACGGCAAAGGCATCCCCAGACCCGGCAAGTTCCCTTGCAATCTTTTTCATCTCAGGAACATGAAGCCCCATCACGACAGTCCCCGGAAGCGGATTGACTATCCTCACATGACCTTCCCTATAGGCCGGATCATTCACAAATCTCTCCGAAACATATGGCTTGAGTATATTTTCAATCATGTTGAAATAAAATTCTGTTGCGGGTTTTAATATTCATTTAACAAAAATAACGAATTTTGTAGCCTGAAGAACAAAATTCATATTCAATTCATTTTTCAGGACTATCTTTACAGAATGATTTTGAAGATGGCGGAAGCCTCTGATTTTTGAACGTTTAATTTTCGTATATGGACACAACAGCCACGGCAAGTAATCCTTTGCTTAAGACAGCAGTCACAGTACTTTTCTCATTCATCATAACAATATTTCCCGCTGCTGCCGCAGACCATGAGAATACACCGGAAGGAAATCCGGGACTCGGCAGGCTCCAGTCATATGTGGCCGATTCACTTGACAATGGACGGACAGACATCATGGAGCGCCTGCTCAACCTGCCGAATATCGAGGTCGGCAAGGGTGTGACCTTCCGTCCCAAGAACGATTCATATGAAATGACACTACGGTTCCGGATGCAGAACATGGTCGGACTTTCATTTGACAGGAACATGGGGCTTACATCAACCGATGCCCAGGTCAAAAGGCTCAGGCTCAGGTTTGACGGATACATATTCTCCCCGAAAATCGTCTATTCGATACAGTTGGGGTTCAGCAGTTATGACACCGAGCCTGTCCCTAACGGGGAAGGCGGCACAAATATGAACCTCATCCGTGACGCCATAGTATATTATGTCCCAAGCCCGAAATGGAACATCGGCTTCGGCCAGACCAAAATCAAGGCCAACAGGGCAAGGGTCAATTCTTCCAGCGCCCTGCAGTTCGTGGACAGAAGCATCGTCAACAGCGAATTCGGAGGAGACAGGGACTTCGGATTTTTTGCCGAATACAATTACGGTGACTTCGACTCATTTGCACTGGCGACAAAAGCGTCTGTCACTCTCGGTGAAGGCCGCAATTTCAACACATCCGATGTAGACGGATTTGCATATACCGGACGTCTCGAACTGTATCCGTTCGGCCGATTCCACGGCAATGGAGAATTGCTCGAAGGCGATGTATATGGGGAAAAGTCCGTAAAGATGATGCTCGCCGGAGCATATACGTTCAACCACAACGCCAAAAGAGTACAGGGGATGAAAGGAAGCCTGCTGGAAAACGGGACAAAGAACCTCGGGTCATATTATGTGGATTTCATCCTGAAATACAGAGGGTTTGCCTTTGTAGCCGACTATATGGGACGGCATACTCCGCAGCCTGTCACAGACGCTCCGGCAGATGGCCCGGCACAGTCAGAGGCGTTCATATACACAGGGTCAGGACTCAATATACAGACAAGTTACCTGTTCAACCAGAAATGGGAGATAGCCCTGCGCAATTCGACAATGTTCCCGAGCGCACAGGCCAGGCCGCTGGTCGGCTACAAGACATGGAACCAGAGTACCATAGGTGTCACAAGATACCTGATCGGGCACAGCCTCAAATTTCAGGTAGACCTGTCATACAACTACCGCAGTGAAGTCACACTTGCCCCTGACTATGACCGCTGGATGGTGAGGTTCCAGGTGGAACTCGGGCTGTAAGCCGGCTTAACTCGAACTGTAGACCGGTTTAAATCCGAGTGTGAACCTGCTTAAATCGGCCTGCAGACCGGCTTGAATATGTAAAGGGGGGCTGGCTCCGTCGTTGAAGCCAAGCCCCCTCTGCCGTGCCTGCCCGGACCAAGGGCAGGCCTTTCTGCAAACGCGTACCTATTCGTCCTTGTCCTGCTCCATATATGCTTTCAGCAACTTTTCCTGGACATCACCAGGAACAGGCTGATAATCTGCAAACTGCATGGTGAATGTCGCACTTCCTGAAGTCAGGGAGCTGAGAGATGTCGAATACTTGTACAGTTCGGCAAGAGGGACCCTTGCCTTGATGACATCGAAGCCATGGTCGCTTCCCATCCCCTCTATCAGGGCCCTGCGATTCTGCAGGTCAGACATGCAGGCTCCCATGTACTCGGACGGTGTCATCACCTCAAGATTATAGATAGGCTCCATGATTTTCGGGCCGGCATTACGGAAAGCCTCCTTGAAGGCGTTTCTTGCAGCCAGCACGAAGGAAATCTCATTCGAGTCCACAGGATGCATCTTTCCGTCGTAGACATACACTCTGATGTCCCTGGCAAGAGAGCCGGTAAGAGGGCCTTCACTCATCTTGTCCATGATACCCTTGAGGATGGCCGGCATGAACCTGGCGTCGATGGCGCCACCGACAATACAGTTGTAGAACTCAAGTTTGCCGCCCCATTCAAGGTCATAGGACTCCTTGTTCTTGATGTTGAGCACCATCTCCTTCCCGTCGATTCTGAAACGGTTGGTGGCCTCTACTCCTTCCACTATAGGACATACAAGGAGATGCACTTCACCGAACTGGCCTGCACCGCCAGACTGTTTCTTGTGCCTGTAACTTGCCGTAGCCACCTTGGTGATAGTCTCGCGATAGGATATCTTCGGAGGAAGCAGTTCCATGTCTATCTTGTTCTCATTCTTGAGCCTCCATCTCACGATGTTGACATGCTGCTCTCCCTGACCCTTCAATATGGTCTGCTTGAGTTCCTTGGAGTATTCCACAACTATGGTAGGGTCTTCTGCGGCAATCTTGTTCAGCGCCTCGCTCATCTTCTCCTCGTCTTTCTGGTCAGCCGCCTTCACTGCCGTACGGAATTTTGAGGCAGGGAATACAATATGCTCATAGGCAATCTCTGTCCCCGGCTGGGTGAGGGTCACATCGGTCTTTGCATTACGCAGTTTGACAGTACACCCTATATCTCCGGCATAAAGATCCGTAACCTTCTCCTTTTTCCTTCCGGCCACCGCATAGATGGTGGTGATACGCTCCTTGTCTCCTGTATCAGGATTCTCAAGATCCTGGCCTTCGGTAAGTTCTCCGGACATGACCTTGAAATATGCCACCTCCCCGAGATGCTGCTCTACGGCTGTCTTGTAGATAAAAAGCGAAGTCGGGGCATCCTGCTTGCACTCTATCTCCCTGCCGTCCAGAGTCCTGGCAGGTCTTGCGGCAGGAGACGGGGCTGTCCTTATCGTAAACTCCATCAGCCTCTTGACCCCTATGTCCTTTTTCGCCGAGAGGCAGAAGACAGGCATGACATCTCCCGAGCGCAGTCCCAGGCCGATACCTTTCCTTATCTCATCTTCGGAGAGAACACCTGCGTCAAAGAACTTCTCCATGAGCGTATCATCGTATTCGGCAGCCCGCTCGATAAGGGCAGAACGCAATTCTTCGGCCTCATCCTTGTACTGCTCCGGAATCTCAAGATCCTCGCGCGTCCCGTTCTCGTCCTTGAAATGATAGTATTTCATCTTCAGGACATCGATGAAGCCGTCGAATCCAGGCCCCGGGTTGACAGGATACTGGATGATTACCGGCTTGTTGCCGAATGCCTCCTTCAATGTCTCGAGAGTATTGTCCCATGAGGCCTTCTCCCCGTCAAGCTGATTGACCGCAAGGATAAGAGGCACGTTGTATTTCTCGGCATACCGGGCAAAAATCTCCGTCCCTACCTCGACTCCCTGCTGGGCATTGACAAGCAGGATACCGGTATCGCACACCTTGAATGCCGACACGGCACCGCCCACAAAATCATCCGCCCCCGGAGTATCTATTATATTGAATTTGGTGTCCATGAATTCCGCATAGAGCGGAGTCGCATATATTGACCTCTGGTTGAGCTGTTCAATCTCCGAACTGTCGGAAACGGTATTCTTTGCCTCTACCGAGCCCCGTCTGTCAATGACCTTGCCCTCGAACAGCATCGCTTCAGATAATGTGGTCTTCCCTGACTTCGTGCTGCCAAGAAGAACCACATTACGGATGTTTTGTGTGGAATAAGCTCTCATTTTACTTATCTGTTATTGGTTATTGTTTTATTCAGCGTATCAAAATGACGCATCTTTGCAAATTTAAAGAAATAAAACAGCAAAATCAACAGCAGATTATACCAAAATCCCATACTTTGACATAAAACGTGAAGGCACGGATGCCCTGTACGCACGGATGACATCCATACCGCTGCAGCCGAGCATGGATTCCACATAGCAGTCAAGAGCCGCCTTTTCCACCCCGAGCCATGAGCAGACCGAGTCAAATGTGACAGACGGATCCATATAGATTTTCTCTTCCTCCAGCAGCAGGGCGAAAAGTTCGTAGCATCTTTCGACATTCTGTTTCTTCATGGCACTTTTTTGTTTGCAAAACTGCCATTTTAGGCAACAATTAGCAAGTCATGTTTGTCATTTTTTCTGATTTCAGATGCAGATTTTTCTTTTTTTTGAGATTTTTTCTCTTTTTGTAAAGTTATTGTTGACATTGGCAAGATTTTGTTATCACAAAAGACGGTTTGCGTGGCATATTTTTGTGACAAATAAAATCAACCGCACAGAAATGGACAATAATTCCGTTAAAGACAACAT
>JADILX010000088.1 GCA_017695025.1 Candidatus Cryptobacteroides excrementavium | reverse complement strand
TTCCCAATAAAGAAGACTCCGGACTTCTCAAGGGAATCAGCCTGCTCGAAAATGTCAAGGGCATAGGATTCATCAGATTCCGCAATGAAGACATCGTAAGGCATCCTCTTGTATCAAAGATTGTAAAGGCATTCGAGAGAAAGCCGGAACCTTCCAGGGACATGATATCTCTTTGAGAATCGGTTATTCGAATGAAGGACTGAAGTTGACCTCACGGAAAAACAATGAGAAAGGGGATGACTTGCAATTTTGAGTCATCCCCTTTGATATGATTCCCCTTGAACAGGAACTGTCGGCTGATGTTATGAAGCACGTCCTGACGCTACGATTGCATCGTATTTCTTGTAGCCGTCAGAATACTCCTGACCCTGGTCACGGAACCGGTAGAAGATATTCTTGAGGTACTCGGCGATGCTCACCTTGATGCCCTCGTCCTTGGTAACATTGAATGCTTTCTCGAATGGCTCGATTGCCTTCTTGAGGACAGTCTCGAACTGGCTGACGAGTTCCATGTATTTTGCATCGTCAAACTCGTTCTGGGCCTGCTCCTGAAGGTCGAGCGCCTGCTCATAATAAAGGATGCCTATCCCGATGAGCCCGAATTCGTACTCAGGGTTGATCTCATTGGACTTCAGGTATGAAGCGACAGCCTGGTCGATCTCACCGAGTTCCTTGTGTATATTGCCTTCAACATAATAGAGAGAAGCATTGTTCGGCTCGTTTTCCTTTGCCTTGTCAAGGAGTTCGAAAAGACGGTCTGGCTCGTCCCCGCTCTCAAGATAGAAATTGATAAGGCCGATGAGGATGCTCTGGTTCTGAGGGAAAGCGGCGAATCCTTCTTCAAGGACAGTCTTCGCAGCAGTAGTGTCTGCAAGATTCAACTGGCAGTCAGCGAGTTTTGCATATACTTCACCGTCCTCAAAATAAGAGGCCTCGATACATGCCTCGAAATAGTCCTTTGCATGGGCATAGTCCTTATTCATCCATGCAGTAAAACCTGCATAGTAAGTGGCTGTAGTATCTACTTCGCACACAGGCTCTGCAGCGACAACATCAGCAGCCTTTGCAAACATCTCGCTTGCCTTTCCTAGGTCGCCGAGCATGTAGGCGTTCATACCCTCATTGAGATATTTCGAAGACACTGTCTTGATACCGGCAACCACATCATTGAACTTGCTCTTCTTGAGGTCAACTTCATA
This sequence comes from Candidatus Cryptobacteroides excrementavium, assembly GCA_017695025.1. Taxonomy (GTDB): domain Bacteria; phylum Bacteroidota; class Bacteroidia; order Bacteroidales; family UBA932; genus Cryptobacteroides; species Cryptobacteroides excrementavium. The sequence goes on along the minus strand of JADILX010000088.1, from coordinate 43,272 downwards.
TGCCTTGAGATATGACTCATAAGCCTTGACAAGAGCATCATCGAAGACCGGCTTTGTCACCTCTATTATTGCGAGCACACCGGATGCATTGTAGTATAAGTTCTTGTCGGCATATACCTCCTTGGTATAAGGGCCGTCTGCGAGCGTAACCTGCTCTACTGACACCGGCTTCTCGTTTGCCATGATCAGTTTGAGTTCCTGCTGCCCGGCACCGATCCATGCATTCCCGGCCGGTGCATCATAGGCATCCACATAAGCCTTTGCGAGTTTCATCCACGTAGCCACCTTCACAGCCTTCTTCGGATTCTGCGATGCGACCGTTGCAGATTCAACCGCCCGTTTTGCCTCTGCAGGTGTCTTCACCTGTGCGCCGGCTGTCTGTATTGAAAGGAGCACGGCCAACGCGATAAAGATTCGTTTCATTGGTTCAAAAATTTATCAGTTAATATTGGTATTTTCATTTTCTCCGGTGGCAGCAGGATTTTCTCCGGTGGCAACAGGATTGTCTCCAGTGGCAGCAGGATTTTCTCCACTATCGGCATCCCCGTCCGGCAGATCATTCCCCTGCCCTGCTACGGCAGATACTGCCGCTATCGAGTCACCCTCCTTTATGTTGATAAGTTTGACTCCCTGGGTTGCCCTTCCGGCCACCCTGATGTCAGATACCGCCATCCTTATGGTAAGTCCGGACCGGTTCACAATCATCAGATCCTCCTCATCCGTAACATTCTTTATTGCAACGAGTTTTCCGGTCTTATCCGTAATGTTAAGGGTCTTGACGCCCTTGCTTCCTCTGCTCGTAAGCCTGTATTCATCAAAGTCGGAACGTTTTCCGAAACCGTTCTCGCTGACTACAAGAATAGTGTGTGAGGCTGCATCCCCGGCTTCTGGATCATAGCATACCATTCCTATCACTTCGTCAGAGCCTTCGATATTTATGCCACGGACACCTGAGGCAGTACGTCCCAGAGGCCTTGCATCAGTCTCGTTGAAACGCACGCAGCGTCCGTCATGTCCGGCGAGGAAAATCTGGCATCTTCCATTGGTCATCGCCGCCTCCAGCAGTTCATCCCCGTCGCGGACCGTTATGGCATTGACACCGTTGGCACGGGGCCTTGAATATGCCTCAAGCGAAGTCTTCTTTATGATTCCCCGTTTTGTGGCAAGGACTATGTATGTATTGTTCACATATTCCTCATCCTTGAGATCACGCACATTGATATAAGCCTTGATCTGGTCTCCTGGCTCAATGTTTATCACATTCTGGAGAGCACGGCCCTTGGATGCGCGGGAGCCCTCGGGGATTTCATACACCTTAAGCCAGTAGCATCTTCCGTTACGGGTGAACAGAAGCATTGTACTGTGCATATTGGCGACATATATATGCTCGATGAAGTCCTCATCCCTCGTCGTGCTGCCCTTGATGCCTACACCTCCCCTGTTCTGCGTCCTGTATTCAGTGAGAGGAGTCCGCTTGATATATCCGAGATGCGAGATAGTAATCACCACATCCTCATCCGGATAGAAGTCCTCCGGATTGAATTCCTCGGCAGACATCGCTATCTCCGTACGTCTCGCATCACCGAACTTCTCTTTCAGTTCCATCGTCTCCTGCTTGACAATCTCCATCTGCCTGTCATAACTTGCAAGGACCTCCTCACAGAAACTGATGAATTTCATCAGTTCGTCAAACTCGTTCTGGAGTTTCTCCCTCTCAAGGCCAGTGAGTTGGCGGAGCCTCATCTCCACAATAGCCGCAGCCTGCGCTTCTGTAAAGCCATAGCGTGCAACGAGTTCATTTCTGGCATCCTCAGCGGTCTTTGAGGAGCGTATCGTATTGATAATCTCGTCGATTATGTCAAGAGCCTTGAGCAGTCCCTCGAGGATATGCGCACGTTTTTTTGCCTTGTCGAGATCGAACCTGGTCCTGCGGACAACGACATCATGCCTGTGCGCAACGAAATACTTTATGAGTTCCTTGAGATTGAGGGTACGCGGCCTGCCGTTCACAAGGGCGACATTGTTGACAGAGAAACTTGACTGCAGCGGGGTATACTTGAAAAGCATATTCAGGACGACATTGGAATTGGCATCCTTCTTCAGTTTGATGACTACCCGCACCCCCTGTCTTGAGGTCTCGTCATTGACATATGCTATCCCCTCTATCTTCTTGGCCTCCACAAGTTCGGCTATCTTCTCTATCATCTCCCGCTTGTTGACCATATAAGGGATCTCGGTAACGACTATCGTCTCCCTGCCGGACTCACTCACCTCTATCTCGGTCTTCGCCCTTATCACGATGCGTCCGCGGCCTGTCTCAAAGGCATCCCTGATGCCCTGATGGCCCTGGATAATACCTCCTGTAGGGAAATCCGGCCCCTTGATATAGTGCATGAGTTCATCGACGGTGATATCCGGATTGTCGATATACGCGCAGATGGCGTCGCAACACTCACCGAGATTATGCGGGGCCATGTTCGTCGCCATACCCACTGCTATACCGGACGAGCCGTTGAGCAACAGGAGCGGAGCCTTTGTCGGAAGCACAACCGGCTCCTGCAGTGTATCGTCGAAGTTATTCTGGAAATCAACAGTATCCTTGTCTATGTCCGCGAGCACCTCCTCGGCAAGTTTCTCAAGTTTTGCCTCCGTATACCTCATTGCAGCCACAGGGTCCCCGTCCATAGAGCCGAAATTGCCCTGCCCGAAGACAAGGGGATATCTCATGTTCCAGTTCTGGGCCATCCTCGCCATCGCCTCATAGACACTCGAGTCCCCATGCGGATGGAACTTACCCAGTACCTCGCCCACTATTCTCGCCGACTTCTTTGTCTGTCCGGAATAGGAGAGGCCGAGGCCCGCCATACCGAAAAGAACTCTCCTGTGGACAGGTTTCATGCCGTCCCGCACATCAGGAAGGGCTCTCGAGACAATCACAGACATCGAATAGTCTATGTATGCACTGCGCATCTGCTGGTCAATGTTCACCGTCTCGATTCTTCCTGTTTTTACCTCGTTGTCCATATGCTGATTTTCCTCTTTATTACATTTGCATAGTCTGCAAAGTTAAAAAAAAATATTAAATTAGCGAGATATTAATCGCAAGTATGGAAATAAAGATATCAGACGAACTATACGCGATAATCAATTTCGCAAGGGAAGAGGCCATGAGAACAGGAAGTTACGGCATCTCCCCCGACCATCTCTTCCTCGGGATATTGCGCCAGGGAGACAATACTGCATGCACAATACTCAAGGCGCTTGACACAGATCTGAATGACTTCAAGCAATATATCGACAGGCATGTCTTCACCAACGAGCAGATACCTTTTTCAGAGACCGACCATATAACATTTTCACGCGGGGCACAGAACATACTGAGCATCACCGTGCTGGAGGCTACCAGACTGAACTGTGCCGAAGCGTCTTCGCAACATCTCCTGCTTGCGCTGTGCCGCAATACGGGGTGCTACGGGCAAGGCTACCTCAGGGATATAGGTGTCGACTACGGCAGGGTCATCTCTTTCATGGAAAAGAACGGGCTTCTCGGCAGACATGCACATGACGCCATGAAAGAAGCCGGAGAAAGCAACGGCCCGGAACAGAAAACAGACGGCAAACAGCCGTCGCTGCTGGAAATGTTCGGCACTGACCTCACACAGGCAGCCGCAGAGGGGAAACTCGATCCGGTAGAAGGCCGTGAGGAGGAGATGAAACGCGTCATCCAGATACTGGGACGCAGAAAAAAGAACAACCCGATGCTTGTAGGCGATCCGGGAGCGGGGAAATCCGCCATAGTAGAAGGTATTGCATCCAGGATAGCATCCGGAGACATTCCGGCATCGCTCAAAGGCAAGCGCATCGTCACCCTTGACATAGCGTCAGTGGTGGCAGGAACGAAATACCGTGGGGATTTTGAAAAAAGGCTCAAGGGCATCATAAAGGAACTCTCCGGCAACCCGGACATAATCCTGTTCATAGATGAATTCCACACGATAGTCGGGGCTGGAGGCTCTTCCGGAAGCCTTGATGCCGCCAATATGCTCAAGCCGGCACTGGCAAGGGGAGAGATAAGATGCATCGGTGCCACTACAATGGACGAGTTCACCAGGATAATCCAGAAGGACGGGGCACTTGACAGACGGTTCCAGAAGGTGACTGTGACACCTCCTGACATTGAGCAGACTGTGAACATCCTGATGAGGCTCAAGGAAAACTACGAAAAGCATCACAATGTAAAATATACTGCCCAGGCAGTCAGGGCATGCGCCGAACTTGCCGACCGGTTCATCCCGGAAAGATGCCTGCCGGACAAGGCCATCGACGCAATGGACGAGACAGGCTCGATGGTCAGGCTGGAACATGACATCCTGCACGGCAACCAGGCACAGACACCCGTGGACATAACTGCAGAAGATGTTGCAACCGTCATCTCAAGAATGAGCGGAATCCCTGTAAACAAGGTCGCAGAGACGGAAGGCCTGCGGCTGATGAAAATGAAAGACAGGCTGAAAGAAAGGATAATAGGACAGGATCAGGCCATAGATACGGTAGTCCGGGCAATCCAGCGCAACAGGGCAGGAATAAAAGATCCGTCAAGGCCTGTCGGCACCTTCCTGTTTTTCGGGCCTACCGGTGTCGGGAAGACGCATCTGGCCAAATCACTGGCTGAAAATCTTTTCGGTTCGGCAGACAACCTCATACGGATAGACATGAGTGAATATATGGAAAAATTCACCGTCTCCAGGCTCATCGGGGCGCCCCCGGGATATGTCGGATACGACAATGGAGGCCAACTCTGCGAGATGGTGAGGAGGAAACCGTACAGTGTAGTCCTGCTTGACGAAATAGAAAAGGCTCATCCTGACATCTTCAACATCCTGCTGCAGATACTCGATGAAGGCAGGCTCACCGACAATACAGGCAAGACTGTCAGTTTCAGGAATACCATACTCATAATGACATCCAATGCAGGCAGCAGGGAAGCAGATGAATATGGCTCCGGCATAGGGTTCAGCCTCAAGCCCGAAACGGCTGAGAACAACAGAAAGAATATACTTGAAAAGGCAGTCAGGAGAATATTCCCGCCTGAGTTCCTCAACAGGGTGGACGAGCAGGTATTCTTCAACAGGCTTACAAAAGATGACATAGGGAAAATCATCGGCATAGAACTGGACCGTCTTAAACAAAGGATATTGCATGAGGGGTACAGGCTCAATGTGACTCCTGCGGCAAAACGCATCATCACAGAAGCGGGCTACGACCCCAAATTCGGGGCGAGGCCACTTAAGCGGGCCATACAAAGGCTTGTAGAAGACCCTGTATCGGAACTTATAATATCCGAAAGAGCCATCGGGGCCTCCGGGACCGGGGCCGAGATTATCAGGGTGGGAGCATCTCCGGACAGGAAGAGCACATCCGTGTCCCTGTCCGGCCCGGCATCAGGCATGGGTGACATCAAGAAGTTCGAGATCGAGATCCTTGATCATGTCGACGAGGAAGAGATAGGATGATTCTGAAGAGAGCAGAGAACTGAGTGAATCAATGGTAAAATCTGTATTTTTCATGGCATTCTGATTTATTTCCTGTTGTTTTGTACCACAAAGATATGGCGCAATTGTACCAAAGTACGGCACAAGAATAAAATTGTTGAAAAAAATGACTGGACTTGCAATATTTGACCTTGACGGGACACTGCTGAACACTATCGAAGACCTCGGCACGGCATGCAACCATGCCCTCAGGATGTGCGGATGTCCGGAACGGAAGATGGGAGAATATAACATGCTGGTAGGGAGAGGCATATACAACCTTTTTCTCGGCGCACTCCCCGAGGGGGAAAAGACCGGGGAGATGGCAGCGCAGATGAAAAGGCATTTCATACCTTATTATGATGCCCACAAATGCGACAGGACAAGACCTTACGATGGAATCCCGGAACTGCTGGAAAGACTTTCCGGTGCAGGCATACGTCTGGCCATAGCCTCCAACAAATATCAGGACGGGACAGAGAAACTCGTAAGGCATTTTTTCGGAGATATAGGATTTGTAAAGATTTCGGGCCAGAGGGACGGGCAGCCTATAAAGCCAGACCCTGAAATAGTATACGGCACAATGGCAGCCGCAGGTATCACCGACAGGAACGATGTCGTGTACATCGGGGACTCGGACGTGGACATGCAGACAGGGCACAATGCCGGAGTACGCACAATCGGTGTGACATGGGGATTCAGGAGCAGGATGGAACTCGAAGCCTTCTCCCCATGGAAAATAGCCGTAAGACCGGAAGACATAGCAGAGATGCTGCTTGGCTGAAAACAGGGAAACACATATAAACTACATCTGAGATGGAAAAGGAAAGAAGTATCGACAGGCTTGCCAGATATGTCATGTTCACTGCCGGAGCGGTGATAATATGCGCCATATGCTGGTTTTTCCGGGACGTAATCATCTATATGCTCGCAGCCGGTATCGTAGCCCTCATAGGGAAACCGCTGATGAATTTCTTCAATTCGCTGAAGATAAAAGGCAAAGGACTCCCGTCCTGGCTTTATGCGATTCTCACAATCATCATTATAATCGGTGTATTCCTTTCAATAGTGACCCTGCTCGTCCCGATAATCATGGGGATAGCCAAGGATATATCCATGGCGAACATAGAAAGTGCCGCCAAATCGGTGGTGATGGCACTTGCAGACCTGAATGCCTTCCTGATGAGGACATTCCCTTCCCTCGGCAGTGACTTCAGGATTGAGACCGCCGTATTGAAAGGGCTGAAAGACTTTGCTGACATATCCGCTTTCTCCTCTTTCTTCAGTTCGGCGGCATCGTTCATAGCCAATTTCGGGATAGGGCTATTTGCCGTGATGTTCATATCATTCTTCTTCCTCAAAGACGGGAACCTCTTCCCGGATATCATCGCCGCAGTAGTCCCGGACAAGCATGAACAGAATGCACGTGAAGCCTACGGAGACATAGAGCACCTGCTCTCAAGATATTTCATAGGACTTATCATCGAGATGGCCGGAGTCGCAGTCATCGACTTCATCGGACTGATGTTCATCGCAAGGCTGGGGTTCAACGCATCCATAGGCATAGCCGTCATATGCGGAGTAATGAATATCATCCCGTACGTCGGGCCTTTGCTCGGTGGAGTAATCGGCTCCGTACTTGCACTGACAATGAGATATTTCTGCATGGGAGGAGCAGGCCTTGATGTCAACTTCTGGATATTCATCATCATCCTTATAGCCATATTCTGGGCAGCCCAGATTATAGACAACTATATTTTCCAGCCGATTGTCTACTCAAGCAGCATCAAGGCAAATGCGCTTGAAATATTCATAGTGCTCCTGATGGCAGGGCACATTGGAGGAATCGTCGGAATGCTCGTGGCAATCCCATGCTACACTGTATTCAGGGTAATAGCAGGAAGATTCTTCGGGAACGTAAAATTCATCCGGAAACTGATAGGAGACAACAACAGACAATGAAAAAGACGATACAGGCACTCGCTGCCGCTGCAGCAATACTGCTGTCATGCCATGGGATGGCAGCAGAAACCGCCACGGGAAAAACTGATATAGTCCCGTCCGGAACGTATAAATACGCACAACGGGATACATGCGACCTTTTTCTCGACATCTATGAACCTGCATCCGGCATGACGCTCACTCAGGAAGGAACAGAGAAGCCCACTGTCATATTCATGTTCGGAGGCGGCTTCATCGGAGGGAAGAGGGATGACGCCCATTACGGGAAATGGTTCGATGCAATGGCATCAAACGGCTACAGGGTTGTAAGCATAGACTACAGGCTCGGTCTTGCCGGAGCCAGGAAAGTCGGGATAGCGCAGGTCAATCTGCTGGACAGGGCAATACACATGGCTGTTGAAGATCTGTTCAGCGCCACGGCATTTCTCATAGAAAACGCAGAGACACTCGGCATCGACCCGGACAACATTGTCATCAGCGGTTCATCAGCCGGAGCGATAACGGTACTGCAGGCAGAATATGAACTGTGCAACATGACACAGTATGCCGGAGTACTTCCTGATGGATTCAGATATGCCGGAGTGATTTCTTTTTCCGGAGCCATCCTGTCAAGAGAAGGGCTTCCGGACTACAGCCGGGCACCGTCCCCCACCCTTCTGCTGCACGGGACGGAGGACTCCCTTGTAAACTACGGACAGATAAGATTCTTCAATATAGGTTTCTTCGGCTCGGACCGGCTTGCCAGGAGGTTCGGGCAGGAGGGATACGACTACAACATCCTGAGGTTCAAGGGCCACGGACACGAGATAGCGGGAAGCATGTACGAGACGCTCAGATACCAGTTTGAGTTCCTTGAAGAAAACATCATCAGGAAGAGCGGAAGGATAGTGGACGCACTCATCGACGACCCGGCAATCCCCGACTATGGTGGAGCACAGTCAAGAAAAGAGATGTACGGAGGAAAAGACTGACCCCGGGCCCTATCCGAGTTCGGCAAGCCTGTCAAGACAGAGCCGGATCAGGCTCCTGACCACAGGCTTGTAGTCAGGGTTGCTGCTCTTAAGGTATCTGTGCGCAATTATGGCACACACGGTGCCGGCGTTATGGCCAAGATGGGCGGCAATCCCGGCAATAGCGGAACCTTCCATCTCAAAATTGGTAATCCTGAACCCGCCATGGCTGAAACTCTCGAACTTCGCGAGCATGTCCGGCATGGCAAGAGGCATACGGAGCACCCTGCCCTGCGGCCCGTAGAAGCCCGAAGCAGAGACAGTCATACCAGGAAGCGTACATCCGGCAAAAAGCTCCGACATCTTTTCCCCTGCCATGACAAAATACGGGTCCGGCAGATGCCTGTCCCATCCCACATGTACCTTGAACGCATCCTCAAAATCCAGAAGTGCGATACTGTCGCGGTCAGAATACCAGTTCAGCAGGCCGTCACAGCCGACCGAAATATGGGAAAACACGAATGAGCCGAGAGGAATATCCGGCTGTATGGCTCCGGAAGTGCCTATCCGCAATATATTCAGGCACCTCTTACGCTCCCTGACCATCCTTGTGGAAAAATCAATGTTCGCAAGGGCATCGAGTTCGTTCATGACTATGTCGATATTGTCGGTACCGATGCCTGTTGAAAGCACGGTCATCCGCACCCCCTTATACTTTCCTGTCACTGATACGAATTCCCTCGACTGATGCCGGAACTCCTTGTCGTCAAGATATTCCGAGACCATGTCGACCCTTCCCGGATCCCCGACAAGGATGACTGTATCCGCGAGTTCCTCCGGCTTGAGATGGATATGGAATGCAGAACCGTCGTCATTGATGATGAGTTCAGATTCCGGTATGGGTTTCCCCTGGTAAACTGATGCTGCCATAATCATTCAATAATCTATACTTTGCCAAATATAGTTTTTTATGACAATTTTTCCTATTTTTGCACACCAAAATATTCAACCTCGGGTGCCTGTCGCCCGGAAATCTTAAACAAAATGTGGCAGAGGATACAGACCTTATACCTTGCACTGTCCACCATTCTGATCGCAGTGCTCCTTTTCTGCAATGCCTGTACTATCATAGGGGCTGAAGGCGCAGAAGAAACAGTTAAATATTATGAGAATATAGTCTATCTCATATTCATAATAGCGATAATCTCAGGAAACGGCTTCACCCTGTTCACCTACAAGGCCAGGATAGCACAGATGAGACTCGCAGTCATTGAGGCTATCATCATGACGGCATTCCAGATATGGATAGGCGTAGACTTCTTCAGGATGCATGAACACAGGGAGGTGATATTTTCATTCACAGCCGTCTTCCCTCTCATCGCCGCCATCCTCAACATCATGGCGGCCCGCAGTATTGCACTTGACGAGGCCCTGGTCCAGGCCGCATACAGGCTGCGCGGAAGCAGCCGGAAAAAGTGAGCACCATTTCAGGACAGCATCAGTATAGGTCTTTGTGACTGCAATAGGAGGAATCCCGCCGTTGTCGAGGTCAAGATAATACCCGTCGCTGTCTTTTCTGAGAGACCGGACTTTTTTCATGTTGACGATATACTTCCTGTTGCACCGCATCAGGAAAGTATCCCTGAAATTCTCCTCCACCGTCCTCAGACTGCACCTGATCATGTACATTGACAGGTTTCCGGATACGTCATCATACCACACCTTGATATAGTTGTCATCAGACTCGACATAATACAGGCAGGATGACCTGACGGAAAACCTGAGGGAGCCTCCACTGTCATAAAATGTCAGCAGGCTGTCCTCCTGCCCGGACTCCGGATCCGCAGGGGAAGAAGTTCCGGCCGGAGAAGGCGGGGCACTGTTCATTAGCCTTATGGTCTTCTCCTTCTCGCTGATCATGAAATACATCGCCGACATCATATACGGGACAAGGAGGGCCACCGAACCGTAAATAAGGGCCTTGAGAAAAGTCCTTATGACCGGCATCCCCTCCGGATGCACGATATCAACTGTCACGAATGTATAGAAAAGGCATATGACAACAACCTCGGCCACGCACCACAAGACATACTGGAAAACCGTCATGTCGAACATTTTCCTGGTCCGGTACATCAAGACGCGGCTGCCGGTGACAAACAGGATGGAAATGGCGATGAAGCCTGCTGTGAAAAGAAAGAACACCGAATTGCCGAGCCTGAACCAGGCCGTATCAGAGAAAGGGATATAGAGGTTGAGGAACACGATGGAAAACAGGACGGCAAAAGTGACCGTTCCTGTCAACTGGTGCCTTTCAAGCAGGTATTTAGGCATAGTCTTCCGCATATCCCCTTATTCAGTCGGCACACAAAGTTAGGAAATTTTGCCACAAATAGAAAAATTTCACCACATAAAGACGCAATTTACATCATATATTGCCACATGCTTGCCGAAATCACCACAATAATTTCATTAAACAGAATATCCGGACTAATTTTGTCTGGTTTTGAAGCGGAAGCCTCAGAATAAAAACGATAAAATTCATTCAAAACAAGTCATAAGATGAAGATAATAGGAACAGGGAGTGCAATTCCCAAGAAAATTGTGACCAATGACATGCTGTCTGAATTTCTCGACACAAGTGACGCCTGGATCTATCCGAGGACAGGCATAAAATACAGACATGTCATCTCAGACGAAAAACTGGAGGATCTTGCCGCCGAGGCAGCCGTAAAAGCCCTTGAGAATGCAGGCATGAAGGCAGAAGACCTTGATTTCATCATCTGCTCAAATGTAGTAAACGAATATGTGACCCCTTCACTCAGCTGTATAATCCAGGGGGCAATCGGGGCGACTTGCCCATGCCTTGACATCAACTGCGCATGCGCCGGATTCATGTATGCCCTGGACATAGCAGAGGCACACTATAAGGCAGGAAGCGTAAAGAACGTGCTCATCGTCTGCGCTGAAGAGCCGACAAGGATGACAAGCTGGAAAGACAGGAATGTCTGCGTACTCTTCGGAGACGGGGCTGGAGCAGCAGTATTGACGGAAGGTGACAATATAAAGGGTATAAAACTCTCTGCAGCAAGTGCTACCGACAAACTGTACCAGATCCGCACCCTGGAGCCTACTCCTTACATCACAAAGGAAGAGCAGAACATATCCCTCCAGATGAGGGGGCAGGATGTGTTCAAGTTTGCCGTGAAGGCATCTACCGGAGACATCAGATACCTGCTTGACAAACTCGGGATGAAACCGGACGAGATCGGCCATTATCTCCTGCATCAGGCCAATGTCCGCATCATCAATTCCATCAAGGAATTCCTGGAGCAGCCGGATGAAAAGTTCCCTACAAACGTAGAGACACACGGAAACTCCTCTTCGGCAAGTTGCCCTATTCTGCTTGACGAGTGCAACAGGAAAGGCATACTGAAGCGCGGTGAGACCATAGCGCTCAGCGCATTCGGGGCCGGGTTCATTTCAGGGGCAGTAATCATGGAATGGTAATTCCGGCAATCAGGACATCACTCAACATTAAATCTGACAGAAATGATAAAAAGCAGAATCCGTGAAATTCTCGGTATAAGATACCCTATAATCCAGGGAGGGATGGCATGGGCCGCCGATGCATCTTTGGCCTCTGCTGTCTCGAATGCCGGAGGACTCGGGCTTATATCCTCGATAAATGCCGGCACCGATGCGGTCCGTAACGAGATCAGGAAATGCAAGGAACTCACCGACAAGCCATTCGGAGTCAACATAATGCTTCAGGCACCTAATGCAGGCGAAATCGCCAGCATGGTGATAGAGGAAGGCGTCAAGATACTTACCACAGGGGCAGGCTCTCCTGCACAGTATATTGACGCATGGAAAGAGGCCGGGATAAAGGTCATCCCGGTGATTGCATCTGTCGCCATGGCACTCAAGATGCAGGCGCTCGGAGTAGTTGCCGTAGTAGCGGAAGGCGCCGAGTCCGGAGGACATGTCGGAGAATTGCATACAATGTCCCTCATCCCGCAGGTTGCCGATGCAGTGGACATACCGGTCATTGCCGCAGGAGGCATCTGTGACGGCCGTGGTGCGGCAGCAGCCTTCATGCTCGGGGCCGATGCCATACAGGTCGGTACACGCTTCCTTTCTGCGGAAGAGTGTACGGTACACCAGAACTACAAGGACAGGATAATCAAGGCCACCGACATCTCCACAATGGTGACCGGCAAGACTCTCGGGCATCCGGTAAGGTCACTCAAGACCCCGTTCTCAAACACATTCGCCAAGATGGAGGCAGATCCTTCGGTCACGCCTGAAGAAATCCTGGCTTTCGGGACAGGCGCCCTCAGGAAAGCAGTCAGGGAAGGCGACCCTAACGGAAGTTATATGGCAGGCGAATGTGCAGGCATGGTCAAGAAGACAGAACCGGCCAAAGACATCGTTGAAGACATAATCGGAGGTGCAGAAAAACTGCTTGCAGCGGCACCCGGATTACTTGCATAACCAATAGATACACAACCAAATCATCAAATAAGACGAGTATGAACAAAAGAGTAGTAATAACCGGAATGGGCGCTGTAACCCCTGTCGGGAACAGTGTTGCAGAACTGTGGAAAAACCTTCTTGACGGTGTCTGCGGTGTGGATTTCATCAAGGCTTTCCCTACAGATGACCTTCCAGCAAAAGTAGCCGGAGAAGTCAAGAATTTCAATCCGGCAGACTATGGGGTTGAGCCGGCATTCGCACGCAAACAGGACAGATTTTCCGTATTTGCCGTAGCGGCTGCCAACGAAGCCATCAGCCAGTCTGGACTGAAGGCATCCGACGGGGAAGACGGCAATATAGACCCGATGCGTTTCGGAGTATATGTCGGCTCCGGTATCGGCGGATTCAGCACTCAATACAAGGAAAGCGAAAAGATGATAAAGGACGGGGCCAAATGGATATCCCCTCTTTTCATCCCTACAATGATAGCCAACATGGCTGCAGGGAACATCGCCATACGCCACAACCTCTGCGGGCCATGCGTTCCAGTAGTGACTGCATGTGCGACATCTACGCATACAGTCGGCGAAGCCTACAGGGCCATAAAGCATGGATATGCTGATGCAATAATCGCAGGAGGGGCCGAAGCAGCCACAATCCCTCTTGGAATCGCCGGATTCGCCAATGCAAAGGCGCTCTCAAGATCCGAGGATCCGAACTATGCATCGCTCCCGTTCAACGCCAACAGAGGCGGGTTCGTAATGGGTGAAGGAGCCGGAATGCTCGTGCTCGAAGAATATGAGCATGCAAAGGCACGCGGGGCAAAAATATTTGCAGAGATATGCGGCTACGGCAATACATGCGACGCCTACCACATGACAGCCCCAAGGACAGACTGCAAGACACAGGCGGCAGCCGTAAAGATGGCACTTGATGAAGCCGGCTACACTTCTTCTGACGTCCTCCACATCAATGCACACGGTACCGGCACAGCCCTCAATGACTCTCTTGAGACCAAGACATTCAAGATGGCCCTCGGAGAAGATGCATACAAGGCACACATATGCTCTACAAAATCGATGACAGGACACATGCTCGGTGCCACAGGAGCAGTGGAGGCTATTGCTGCCGTACTTGCCCTCGTCAACGGAATCGTGCCTCCTACCATCAATCTTGACACACCTGACCCTGAATGTGACCTCAACTATACCCCGAACAAGGCTGTCAAGGCTGACATCACACTTGCCATATCCGATTCTCTCGGATTCGGCGGCCACAACGGATGTATTGCATTCAGAAAAGTGGAATAAAGAACATACTGCTGAAACCTGATCCTAAAATATAGACGACATGAACAGAGAAGAACTGAAAGAATACCTGCCTCACCGTGAGCCGATGCTTCTCGTCGATGAGATAGAAATCGATGCGGATGGAGTGGCTCATGCAAAGTACAGGATCAAAGAAGATGAATTCTTCTGCAGAGGCCATTTCCCCGGCAACCCGATAGTTCCCGGTGTGATCCAGTGCGAAATCATGGCACAGAGTTGTGCCCTTCTTGTAAAGGATGAACTAAAAGGCCGCACTACACTGTACAGCGGCATTGACAATGTCCGTTTCAAGAATATCGTACGCCCAGGAGACCTGTGTGAGATCACTGCAAGGCTCACAGACAGAAGAGGGCTTCTTTTCTTCACGGAAGCGAATCTGAAGGTGAACGGGAAACTCTGCTGTAAAGGCAATCTTTCCTTTGCCCTTGTAGACAACAAGGAGGAATAGAGACCCGGAAACCTCTCTCTGAAAACAGATGCGCCAGCCTGACTCCGGCAGAAGCCGGGATACAGGCTGGCGCATGTCTTTACTCTTCAGTGATACAGCCCCGGAAATAAAAGTCCGAGGCGGATTTTTCTTTGCTGAAACAATAATATGTCATCGATGCCTCGGAGCAGACCTCTCCCCCATGCATTATCTTTGCATCAATAAAGGCAAAATTCCGTTTGATTTCCCTGACATGTGCCCTGACCTCAATGGTGACGTCCGGGCCTGTGGGGACAGGCCTCCTGAACTTTATTTCAAGACAGGTCGTCATTCCTGCACACTGGAGTTTCCTGGCGATGACCCAGGCGGCAATTTCATCCATAAGAGTAGACTGGATGCCGCCATGCAGGGTATGGAGCCAGCCCTGATAGTCATCCGATGAATTCCAGAAAGAGACAATGTCATCCCCGTCCTCATAAAATTCCATCTTAAGGCCAAGTCTGTTTGTCGGGGCACACCCGAAACAATTGTAGCCGTCCTTGACAAGTCCGAGCCACGGATTGATGATTTTTTTCATATTTACCGGATTATGTATTTCAGTATAAATGGGTATCATTCATGTGACGCCATCCGCCTGCGGGCAAGTTCTTCATATTCTGTGCCCGGCTTTCCATAGTTGGCATACGGCCAGATGGAAATGCCGCCACGGGGAGTAAAGAGTCCTGTCACTTCAATATATTTCGGTTCCATTACCTTTATCAGGTCCTTCATGATCTTGTTGACACAGTCCTCATGGAAATCCCCATGGTTGCGGAAACTGAAAAGATAGAGTTTGAGACTCTTGCTCTCGACCATCCTGGCATCCGGGATATAACTGATCCTTATCTCGGCAAAATCAGGCTGTCCCGTTATAGGGCACAGGCTGGTAAATTCAGGACAATTGAATCTGACCCAATAGTCATTCTCCCTATGTCTGTTTTCAAATGTCTCGAGTACCTCCGGGGCATAGCCGCTCCTGTACATGGTCTTTCTGCCAAGGGCCTGCAGCCCCTCATTCTCCCTGTTTTCCATATCTGAGTCATATATTATTGTCCAGTCTGTTTTTCTCCGACAGAAATTTCTTCAGCCCCGCATTACGCAGGGTACATGCCGGGCAATGGCCGCAGCCGTCACCGGGAATACCGTTATAGCATGTCAGAGTTTCATTCCTGATAATGTCAAGTACCCCGAGGCTGTCGGCAAGTGCCCATGTCTGGGCCTTGTCAAGCCACATGAGAGGCGTATGGATGACAAACTGCCCGTCCATTGCAAGGTTCAGCGTCACATTGAGTGAACGCACGAAAGAGTCCCTGCAGTCAGGATACCCGCTGAAATCAGTCTGAGACACGCCCGTCACTATATTTTTAATCCCGTGTTCCCTGGCATATACCGCCGCTATCGACAGGAAGAACAGGTTCCTGCCAGGCACAAAAGTATTGGGGAATGTCCCTTCCGGCTTTTCCTCATCCATGCTGACTGACGGGGCGGTAAGCGAATTTGCCCCGAGTGTGCCTATCAGAGGGGCATCCACCAGATGGAAATCCACGCCTGCCTTTTCTGCCAGTCTCCGTGCCATGTCTACTTCCAGTGCGTGCCTCTGCCCATAGGAAAACGTGATTGTATGTACCTTACTGAAATGCTTCAACGCCCAGAACAGGCAGGTTGAAGAGTCCTGCCCTCCGCTGAAGACCACAAGGGCCTTATTTATATCAAGTTCCATATTATGAGATTTAGATGATTCCACATGGGTCAGATATCCGTGATCCTGAACGGATTATATGATATCCCCCTGTCAAATGTATCAGTACCTTCATATTTTTTCACCGCCTTCACGACTATATTGGTGACAGGCAGGATGACCACTTCATACGCTGTCTTGAGGAATATCTGCAGCAGCATGAGTTTCAGCATGTTGTCCCATCCGATACCCCAGAATGCCAACGGAAAGAATACAAGGGAATCCACTGTCTCTCCACAGACAGACGAGACAACGGCCCGGAGCGAGAAGCGTTTTCCTCCGGAAGAGACTTTCATTCTGCTCATGATCCACGCATTCACAGTGGAGCCGGACAGGAAAGCCAGCAGAGAGGCTATTGTCACCCTTGGGGCAAGGGCGAATATATAGTCGAAATGTTCCCCTCCGTCCCAAAAGCCGGCAGCAGGAAGGGCCCTGACAATCTGTGCCATCGCCACTACAAAGAAATTCATCGCAAACCCGGTCCAGATGACGAGCCTGGCCTTTTTATAGCCCCAGACTTCCACTATGCAGTCATTGATTATATATGAAACCGGGAAAATAAGCACACCTCCGGTCAGAGCCAGAGGGCCTGCACTGAAGACTTTAGTCTCAAATAGATTGGATGCAATCAGGCATACATTGAATACAATGGCCATCATGACAAACGGGACGGACAGCATTACGCGCTGTCCACGGGGCATATCCCCGGAAATCTGTCTTTTTTTCATTTTCTTGTTTTTTAAGTGGTTACCAAGCACACTCGTCAATATTTTCAATCATATCCGGCATCCGCCTGATGCCGGTCTCCAGAAAATCACAGCAGCCGCTGCAGACATTCCGCAAGCATGCCGCATGGCACTTTCATCAGTGCTGGATGGACATCACAGGACTCACCCTGGGCCGGAAGTACGGCATCGCAGGACTCACCCTGGACCGGAAGTACGGCATCGCAGTCATGACATGCATCCGGAACTATCATGATGCAGTCCATACCGGCTGCCGCTGCTGACCTGGCCCCTGTCACGGAATCCTCAACTGCCACCACCTCACGTGCATTAAGGCCGGACATGGACAGGGCCTTGAGATAAGGCTCAGGAGAAGGCTTGCCATGAACAACATCGTCAGAAGAAACAATGGCGCAGAAAAGCCCTTCCAAGGCAAAGTGCCCGGCCGCAAGCCTCATCTGGCCGCCTGACGAATTGCTTACAAGGGCTGTCTTCACACCCTTGCCTGCGAGACTTGACAGCAGAGACCTCATCCCTTCCCTAAGGCAGGCAAACCTGCCGAACAGCCGCGAATACAGGATGTCAGTCTCACTGAGGATTGCGGCATACAGGTCTGGCGAGAATATTCCCATATCCTCCAGTACGGCGCGTATTGCTTCCCTTGTGGAAAGTTCAAAGCCACCGGAGGCTTCAAGGACAGACAGATCAAGGGAATATTCTGCCTTGATTGCCGTAATGATATGCTCCCACAGGCAACTGCTGTCCAGGACGACCCCGTCCATATCAAAGAACACTCCCCTGTATCCGCCCGTCATTCCCAAAAGTCAAAGAAATGATGCACCGGGCCATGCCCGTGACCGATGTCATATGCAGCCCCAGCCTCTATCGCTTTCTCAATATATTTCTTGGCATTCAGCACGGCTTCATCAAGAGAATATCCGCGTGCAAGAAATGCCGCTACAGCCGAAGACAGGGTACAGCCTGTACCATGCGTGTTGCGTGTATCAAGTCTTCTGGACGGCAACAGCAGTATCTTGTCTGTCTCTGCATTATAGAATACATCCACCAGTTCCGCATCGGAAAGATGCCCGGCTTTCAGCAGCACCGACACACGCCTGTCCTGTGAAAGCCTGCGGGCACAATCTGCAAGCATATCCTGTGACTGTATCTTTTCACCGAGCAGGATTTCGGCTTCGGGGATATTCGGCGTGATCACCCGGGCAAAAGGGACGAGCACATTTTTCAATGTGTCTATGGCATCCGGCTCAAGGAGCGGATCCCCGGATGTAGCCACCATTACAGGGTCAAGCACAATGTTCTTCACATCATAGCCGGCAAGAGTATCTTTTACGGCCCTTACCATATCTGCACTGTGCAGCATCCCTATTTTCACGGCATCCGCCCCGAGATCATCCATTACAGACTTGATCTGCCCCCTGACAAAAGACGGAGGGACAGGGAACACACCGGTGACTCCGCATGTATTCTCATCTACAACAGCCACGACAGCCGTTGCGCCATAACACCCGCATGCAGAAAATGTCTTCAGGTCTGCCTGAAGACCGGCGCCACCGCTCGGGTCGCTGCCTGCAATAGACAAGGCTATCCTGTATCTTTTCATACTATACAATCTATTATCTTCATATCGGCCACCGGGACATCCTGTACATGCTATCCCAGAACATCCATTCGAGCCTGACACCTGTCACGAAGGCACCGGTCATCCCGGCCCTTACTTCGGGGGCTGCCTTTTCCGCAAGTCTGTCACACAGTGCGGAAAGTTTTTCAGTAGAATCACCGAAACCGTCTCCTCCGTAGACCTTTATCCATTCCATATAAGGATTTGCTTCCGGACTGGCAGTCTCATAGATGTGCCTTCCGACCATCTCATAGACCACAAAACATGGAAGCACCGATGCGACCGCCACTTCAACCGGCTCTCCTGACACCTGTCTCCACAGATGTGAAGAACACAGCATGCATACCGGAGACTGGACAGCATCCCGGACCGGCTCCTGAAGGAAAGTGTCATGCAGAGCCTTTTCCGACTCAAGGTTGTCTGTCGCAAAGCGGAGAAAAAGAGCCATGGCATCCGGATCCTGGAAACGTGAAGCCGCAGCGGACATTGCCCTTCCGTACTCCTTCAGATACATTGCGTCCTGCCTGATATAAAACATGAACTTCTCACGCGGGAGTGTACCTGCAGCAAGTTCCCTTATGAAAGGAAGTTCCAGGATTTTCCTGTAGACAGGCTCCGCTGCCATCCATGCAGACCGGCTCCACTCAAGGCCGGATATGTCTCCGGATGTATGTACCATCACAGTATCAGAGAGATTTGTATCCGCATATCGCCACATAGTCCCCCCTGTCGAATCCCGGGACAGGCTGCTCGATGTTTTCACCCGAGTAGAGAGGATGTACCGTCAGGGTCTGGGCATATTCAAGACCTGAAAAACCTGCCCTCTCCATTGCCGCCGCCTTTTCAGCGGTAGTCCTCCAGCAGGCCTTGTCCACGAGTTCAATCGGATACGGATCTCTCGGGCATACACCTTCAAGCAGAGGATGGTCCCATGTCCCTACCGCCTTGGCAAGATTATAGAGCAGACCGTATGAACTTTCTTTCGGGATGTCGATAAGTATCACTTTCCCTCCAGGCCGCAGAGAAGCATAACTTCTTGACAGGGCGCGGTCAAGGTCGGTAATATATCCGGGGCATCCGTTATAGAGGACTGCATCATAGCACGAAGGACGTACCGGACAATCCTCTGCGGTAGCGACTTCCACCTCCATACCTCTCGCCCTTGCAATAGAGGCCATATCGGAAGAAGGCTCTATCCCGTCCATGATATCTATCCCGTAGTCGGACCGGAGTATCTGCTCGAACAGGCCGCTCCCGCAGCCTATGGAAAGTATCTTTTCCCCTTTCTTCAGGAAATATGCGACAAGGGCCGCTTCAGAATAGAGTACATTCCTGTTTTCCATGAACCAGGAATCGTACTTCTCAGCATATGAATCAAAATTTCTATCCATGGCAGAAGATTATTCGGCAGCCTTGAGCCTCTCGGCATTCTCGGCTATCTGCAACTGGTCAAGGACCTCCTGGATGTCCCCGTCCATGAAGACAGGGAGATTGTACATTGTGTAGTTGATCCTGTGGTCGGTGACACGGGACTGGGGATAATTGTATGTACGTATCTTGGCTGAACGGTCACCTGTAGAGACCATGGTCTTCCTTTTGGCGGAAATCTCATTCAGGTATTTCTCATACTCCATGTTATAGAGTCTGGTACGGAGTTCGGCAAGAGCCTTGTCGAAATTCTTCAACTGGGACTTCTCGTCCTGGCACTGGACTACTATCCCGGAAGGGATATGTGTAAGACGTATGGCGGAATAAGTCGTATTGACAGACTGGCCGCCAGGACCGGACGAGCAGAATGTATCTTTACGGATATCATTCATATTCAACTCTATATCAAACTCGTCAGCCTCCGGAAGAACGGCCACGGATGCAGCAGACGTATGGACCCTTCCCTGGGTCTCTGTCTGCGGCACCCGCTGCACGCGGTGCACCCCGGACTCATATTTCAGCACGCCATAGACCCCTTCACCGGAGACTTTGAAGACTATCTCTTTGAATCCGCCCGCGGCACCTTCCGACTGGCTTGTAACCTCAAGTCTCCAGCCGCGCCTCTCCACATATTTCGAATACATTCTGAACAGGTCGCCTGCAAAGATTGCAGCCTCATCCCCGCCTGTACCTCCGCGTATCTCGACTATGGCATTCTTGCTGTCCTGAGGATCGGCAGGTATCAGCAGCAGTTTGATGTTCTGCTCCATCTCCGGTATCTTCGGCTCCAGTTCTGAAAGTTCCTCCTTGGCCATCTCCTTCAGTTCCTCGTCCTTTTCATTTGCGATGATATCCTTGGCCGACTCATACTCCTCCATCATCCTCTTGTATTCCTGCCCGGCCTTTATGATAGGGGCAAGTTCCTTGTATTCCTTGTTGAGCTGGACATATTTTTTCATATCCGATATCACGGCCGGATCGGACAGTTGCGTCTGAAGCAGGTCATATTTGTCCTGCAGCCCGAGAACTTTCTCAAGTAATGTGTTGTTTTCTGCCATATATGATATTTGTCTTTTTTCTTGTTTCGGGACAGTGTCAGATGGATTTTATGTAGCAGCGCCTCCGCATATAGAGTTCATGCTCGTACCTGTCCCAGACATTCACGGCAAGATTGGTCTCAATCTGCGGATTGGCGATAGCCCATCTCACCTGCGCGTCCTGATATTTCTTTGCCATGATGCAATGGTATACTGAAGACACACCTGTATTCTGCCATTTAGGTGCGGCCCCGTTAAGCATCAGGTCGATGGTGTCAAACTTTCTGAGTGCGCGGAGGAAATGAATCCATCCGAACGGGAACATCGAGCCTTTTGCCTTCTGCAAAGCCCTGGAGATACTCGGGAACGAAATGCCGAAAGCTGCAATCTCCCGGTTCTCATCAAGGAGGAAACAGCAGAGCCGCCTGTCAAGGAGGCCTATGGTCTGGGCTGCCTCTTCTTCTATCTCTTCATCCGTAAACGGGACAAAATTATAGACACTCTCAGCGAAACTTTCGTTGTATATGCGGAAAAACTCCCTTACAAGAGCCTTGTCATGCTTCAGCGAATCAATATCCCCTTCAGTAAGCCTGTATCTCTCCTTGAGACGTTCCGCTATTGCGGCCATCTTGTCAGGCACTCCCTGGTCTGCCTTCATCTTGTACTGAAGCCAGTCGCATTCCTTGCGGTAGCCTAATGCCGTCACAAGGTCATTATAATATGGATAATTGTATATGCAGTTAAAGGGAGCGAGGTTTTCAAAGCCTTCCACAAGCATCCCCTGCTTGCCGAGCGTATTATAATAGAGCGGGCCATGTATCTCGTCCATGCCCTGGGATTTCGCCCAGGTTTCGGCTGTCCCGAGCAGAAGCCTGGCGACTTCAATGTCGTTTATGGTGTCAAACCATCCGAAACGGGCACGCCTGGTACCGTATCTCTCGTTATATCTCGGATTGATTATCCCGCATATACGCCCTACCGGCCTGTTGCCGTCAAGGGCGAGCCACATCACTCTCGTGCAATATTTGAGGGAAGACACCTTTGTCAATGACTTCACCTGATCAGAATGCAGCGCAGGGACATATTGCGGACATCCCTTATACAACTTGTCAGGGAATGATATGAATCTTCTCAGATCTCTCTTTGTCCTGACCTCAATTATCCTGTAATCAGCCATCTGGATACAATTTATATGGTATATCCGGAAGCATCCTTCCGTTTCACACCGGCGCCACAGGACGCCACGGAGTGCAAAAATACTAAAAACCTTTCAATCAATAAAACTTTCCTCCTGCCCAAGAATATGGAGGATGGCCGCCTGCGCACATATGCAGCCGAAGACAGCCGGCATATACGAGACAGTCCCCACCTGGGATTTCTTGTTGCGCTCATCACACTCCACAATGGCAGACTTTACAGGAAGCTCTTCTGAAAACACCACCTTGAAGCCTTTCCTTATCCCCATGCGCCTCAACCGCTTGCGGACGACAAATGCAAGAGGGCAATTGTATGACTTCGAAATGTCGGCAAGCCGGACCCTGGTGGCATCAGTCTTCGCCCCGGCACCCATGGACGATACATGCGGGATACCATTGTCCATGCAATATTTTATCAGGGCCATTTTCGGAGACAGGGTGTCAATTGCATCCACGAGATAATCTATATGATATCCTCCAAGGACTGCCTCCAGGTCTCCGGCATCCAGATATGTCTCCAGCACGGTCAGGTCGAGATCCGGATTGATATCCGCGAGCCTTTCGGCCAGCACCCGGCATTTCGGGCGCCCTACAGTTGAGTCAAGGGCAAGAATCTGCCTGTTCTTGTTGGTGACAGAGACAGTATCACTGTCAAGGATGATCATATGGCCGACTCCCGCCCGCGCAATCATCTCCGCAGCATATCCGCCTACTCCGCCTACCCCGATTACAGCGACGCATGCATTCTCCAGAAGCCTGAGCCCGCTCTCACCTGCCAGCATCCGCGTCCTTTCTTTCCAGTCTTCTCCCATTTCCGGTACATCAAAGATTGTTCTGCTACACTTCAGCCGCCACAGGCTACAGCCCCTTTGCCTTTGCCTCGTCCCAGATGGCATCCATCTGCGCAAGAGACATATCCTTGAGACTCTTGCCCTGACGTATCGTATGCTCCTCAAGATACGTGAACCGGCGTCTGAACTTGGCACATGTGCGTTCAAGTGCAGTATCAGGATTCAGCCCGTACAGGCGTGCTGCATTGACTACAGCAAAAAGATAGTCACCGAGTTCCACTTCAGCCCTGTCATATGCCTCTTTCCGTGACGTTTCGTCTTCAGCCTGCTCCATTGAGTCAAGTTCGGCCCGGAATTCACCGAGTTCCTCCCTGACCTTGTCCCATACCTGGGATTTCTCCTCCCAGTCAAAGCCCACTCCCCTGGCCTTGTCCTGCATCCTGTATGCCTTAAGCAGAGGAGGAAGTGCATCAGGCACTCCGGAAAGGACGGTCCTGTTGCCGCCCTTCTCCCTGGTCTTGAGCATCTCCCAGTTGCGCATCACCTCGGCCGAATCAGAGACCTGCGCAGAAGAAAACACATGCGGATGCCTGTATATAAGTTTGTCACACAGCAGGCTGATGACATCGGCTATATCATATGTCCCCTCCTCTTCCCCTATCTTGGCATAGAACAGGACATGCAGAAGGACATCCCCGAGTTCCTTGGATATATTGACAGAGTCTTTCTTGAGAATCGCGTCACTGAGTTCGTACACCTCTTCTATCGTCTGCGGACGCAATGAGTCCGAGGTCTGCTCCCTGTCCCACGGACATTTCTCCCTCAATTCGTCCAGAATATCCAGTATCCTGCCGAATGCGGCAAGTTTTTCTTCCCTTGATTTCATATGAAAATGTATTATCCGCCGCAAATTTACAACATTTGCGGCAAATATATCCGCCGGCCACACATATACCCGAAGAAAAATATCGGCCGGGATGGCCGGGCCTGAAAAAGACAAATATCAACCTCAATGCCCCGAAAACTTCGGAATTCAAACTATAAATGCTATATTTGGCAATAAAATTTAAGCAACAGCAGAAATAACCGCATAATTGGGACAGCGAATGAAAAAAGAAATCCGCTACGTATCGGCAGATGAAGCCGTCAAATCCGTAAAATCCGGAGACCATGTACATCTCAGCAGCGTTGCAAGCGCCCCACGGATATTGATTGAAGCCCTGTGCAGACGGGGGGAAGCAGGAGAACTGAAAGATGTCAGGATACACCATCTTCACACTGAAGGCGACGCTCCATATACAGACCCCAGGTTCGAGGGGATATTCTTTCATCAGGCATTCTTTGTAGGTGCAAACGTAAGGAAAAGCGTACAGGGAGGATATTCAGACTACATCCCGGTACTGCTGAGCGAGACACAGAAACTGTACAGATGCGGGGCACTGCCCTGCGATGTTGCCATGATACAGGTATGTCCCCCGGACAGGCACGGATTCGTATCACTGGGGACATCTGTCGATGCGACACTTGCTGCCATCGAATGTGCAAAGACAGTTATTGCCGTAGTCAATCCGCATGTACCGAGGGCGTGGGGACAGGCCATGATTCCGCTGGACATGATAGACATCTTCGTGGAAGACGACACCCCGCTCCGCCCGGCCCATTTCAGTGAGCCTGATGAAATAGAGACAGCCATAGGCAGGCATTGTGCAGAACTGATTGAAGACGGGGCATGCCTGCAGATGGGAATAGGAGCCATCCCTAATGCAGTACTCGCACAACTCGAAGGCCACAAGAACCTCGGGATACACACTGAAATGTTCGCCGACGGGGTGCTCGGTCTCGTTGAAAAAGGTATCATCAACGGCTCATGCAAAGGGATTGACAAGGGGAAACTCGTGTCGACATTCCTCATGGGGTCAAAGGAATGCTATGACTTCATTGATGACAACCCGATGGTGGCCATGATGGATGTAGGATACACAAATGACCCTTATGTAATTGCCAGAAACCCGAAAACGACAGCCATAAATTCCGCCCTGCAGGTGGACATCACCGGACAGGTGTGTGCAGACTCGCTCGGCATGAAATTCTATTCCGGTACAGGAGGACAGGTGGATTTCGTATACGGGGCATCCCTGTCACAGGGTGGCAAGGCCATCATAGCCATGCCGTCATGCACGAAAAAGGGGGAAAGCAAGATAGCCCCGACACTGCTCCAGGGCGCAGGAGTCGTGACATCAAGGGCCCACATCCACTGGTTCGTCACGGAATACGGGGCAGTCGACCTGTACGGGAAGTCTTTGCAGGAAAGGGCAAAACTTGTCATCAGTGTGGCTCACCCCGACCACAGGGAAATGCTTGACAGGGCAGCATTCGAACGGTTCGGCCCTCATTATCACAATTTTTCAATATAATCCGTATCTTTGCGGCCAAAGGCATATAACTATATCATGAAACTCAGACTATTCATTCTGATTGCGGCCGGCATGCTCGGTTGCCTCCATATGGAGGCGCAGGAGCTACAGCATGCAGCAGATTCCATGCAGATTTTTTACCGCCGCGGATACCGCTATGTGGATCTCTCCTTCAGAGACAACAGGACACAACTCGAACGTTTCCTGAAATCTACCGGAAAGGCGATGAAAGATGGCAGCATCGACAAGATTGTCATCAGATCCTATGCTTCTCCTGACGGCTCGTCAAAGGCAAATGAAAGGCTTGCCGCAGGCAGGGCCGAAGAACTCAAGGCCTACCTTGTACGGGAAGGCAATATTCCGCCTGCCCTTATCGAGCACCATGCAGAAGGGATTGCATGGGACAGGCTGCTGGAGATGGTGGCGGCATCAGACATGCAGCACAAGGAAGAAGTGCTGGAGATTCTTGACAATACTCCTGTATGGGTGCATGACTCCGAGGGCAATATCACAGGAAGCCGCAAACAGCAACTTATGGACCTCAACGGAGGCAGGACATACAACTACATGCTGGAGAATTTCTTCCCGGACCTCCGCAACAGCAGTAACGCAGCCCTCTATCTGCGCATCATGGCAAAGAGACCGGAAACGGAAGCATATCCTGCCCCCCCCGATACCAGTCTGACACCGGAGCCGCAACAGGTCCAGACAAAAGAGGCCCCGACAGAAAACGTTCCTGAACCATCACCGGAACAGTCCATTGAAAGCCCCGCTCCAGCGGCACAGACAGATTGTCTGCAGCCTGAACCCGCTGAATCAAAGCGCATCTACCCCAAGAACATTATCGGAATACATGCCGGATACGGGATATCATGGATTGTATCATACGGAATGAAATCTTCCGTACGGCACGGATTTGAAATCGGGGTGACAGACAGAATCAGGCTGATGAAAAATGCCCCGCTGTATCTGCGCACGGGCCTTGACTTCATAAGCAAAGGATATGATATACGCGGCTTCGACGACAGCCGTACGACCATGTATTATCTCAGCATCCCGGTAGCAGTCGACTATACAGTCATCTCGTGGAAACGCTTCACGCTGACACCATTTGCCGGACTGCATTATGCTGTCGGAGTCGGAGGTGAGCGCGAGTCCGGGAATGGGAGGGCCGCAATCTTCAGTCGTGACGGAGGCTTTTCCCGTCATGACTTCGGCTTTATCTGCGGAGCAGAGGCTACATTCGGACGTTTTATGATAGGGGCGGAATGGCAACTCGGACTGACAGATATAGCCCGGACAGACACCATGTACGGGGATGACAGCCATATGATAGGTTACAAGAACGTCCGTAACCGCTGTTTCATCATAAAGGCAGGTATCAACTTTTAACAGCAGATTGCCATGAGAAATACAATCATATGCACAATATTGGGACTGATGCCACTCGTATCCTGCATGGAATATGACGAAGTGGCAATGTGGAACAAGAACGAGTCCATCGGCTCCAGACTTGAAGAACTGGAGGCTCTCTGCGACAGGATGAACACGAACATAACATCCATCCAGCAGATAATCGGCTCGCTTCAGGACAACGACTACGTCTCCGGAGTGGCACCGGTAACAGAAAACGGGAAAATCATCGGTTATACAATCACATTCAGCAAAAGCGGCCCCGTGACCATATACCACGGAGAAAAAGGAGATGACGGGAAGATCCCGTCTATAGGGGTAAAGGCAGCAGACGACGGCATCTATTACTGGACAGTTGACGGGGAATGGCTCACAGACAGTGACGGGAACAAGATTGCAGCCATCGGACAGGACGGGGACAGCGGCATTACCCCTATCCTGGAAATCAAGGATGACGGATACTGGTACATATCCTATGACAACGGAGACTCATGGGTACAACTCGGGCCATCAACCGGAGAGCCTGGTGACTCGATGTTCTCCGGCATCGACACAAGCAATCCTGACTATCTCATCCTGACACTGGCCGGGACGGGAGAGACGATCATGCTGCCATACTACAAGGAAGCCCTCGACCTGCTGTTCATATCTGGAGAAGACAGGCTGAAGGAGATGCAGATATACTGCGGGGCAGGTACGGCTGTCGAAGTGGAATACGAACTGACAGCCAGACCGGATGCAGACGTTGCCATAGAATGCATATCGCATAGCACCTACACTGCGACAGTGGATATGGAAACAGACCGGATAATCATATCCGCACCTGACAACGGCTCAGGGACTGATGCCGTCATACTGGTATTTGCATCTGACGATGACAGGACCATCATGAGAAAACTTACCGTCAAGCCGGTAAATTACATCACATATGTCGCAACCGCCCCTCTCGGCATAGAAAACACGTCAGGCCACGCCCGTTTCTGGGGGAACGACTGCACATTCCTTCCTGAATTCGACACATACGACCAGGCAAGCGGAGAAGGCAAGTGGGCATACATAGGGACAGTGGAACATATAGAGCCTTCTGCATTCAATGGGGAGACATCCCTTGTCAGTCTGTCCATACCTGAAGGTGTAGTCTACATAGGAGGCAATGCATTTAACAGAAGTTCACTGCAGGAAGTGGTACTTCCTGAAAGCCTCGTGTCCATCGACCAGTACGCCTTCTCCAAGACCTCCCTCAAGGAAATCACCATACCGGCCAATGTAGAGGAACTCGGAAGTTCCGCATTCGAACACGAACTGAATGGCAACTCCCTATTGTCAAAGGTAGTCTTTGAAGGCAACAAGATAAAGACAATAAAGACAGGCACTTTCAAATACTGCTCGGCCCTTGCATCAATACAATTGCCGGACGGGTTGCTAACGATCGAATACAATGCATTCGACACATGTTCCTCTCTGACAGAAATAGTAATACCTGACAGTGTTACTGAGATAGGTAATGCAGCATTCTGCTTTTGTACAGACCTGACTGACGCGACCATCGGGGACGGAGTCACCAAAATCGGTGAAAGGGCCTTCTCTGAATGCACAGCATTGAAGAGAGTCACCATAGGCCGCGGAATCAGGGAAATCGGGGACATGGCATTCAACACAAAAAATTCCCGGGACCAGATGTCGCTTGAGAAAGTGACAGTACTGTTTGACGACATATCATCAGGAGAATTTCCTGTACTCAAAAGCGGGAGCAGAGGAGTGTTCCCGAAACCGGGAGGATGGGACACTGTATCTTACAAGATATATGTACCTTCAGGCACAGGAGCAGCCTACAAAAGCCATTGGACAGACTACAGTTCACTCATTGTAGAGGACCCGTCATTGTAAGGATGTCTTTGCGATATCCGCCACGACAGCCCCGGTATAGGCCACAAGGTCTGCCGGGGCTATTTTGAACTGCAGTCCGCGGACACCGGCACTGACATATATATAAGGGAAATCCATGGCAGTTGAATGGAAATATGTCGGGAAAGGTTTCTTCATGCCCACAGGAGAACAGCCGCCACGGATATAGCCGGTGGTCTCAAGGAGCTCTTTCATGGGTATGAGGTCACACTTCTTGTTGCCGGACACTCTTGCAGCGGCCTTGAGATCGACTTCAGCATTGCCTGGGACGACACAGACAAAATGCCCTGTCCTGTCCCCCTCAAGCACAAGTGTCTTGAACACCTGCTCTAGCGGTTCCCCGAGTTGAGAGGCAATATGACCGGCAGCAAGATCATTTTCATCGACCTCATAAGGGACAAGCCCATACTTTATACCGGCCCTGTCCAGCAGACGGGCCGCATTTGTCTTCTCTATCCTGGCTTTCTTAGGCATATGGGTCATTTCGTCATATATGCTTCAAAACGGCGGGCACTATTGAGTTCCGCCTCCTTTGTCGAGGCTGACACTATCCAGGTCCTTATCTTTGCAGTGGGCCTGGATATAATACGGACCATGTCCTCTGTCTTTTCCGGAGCAGAAAAGGCTGTTTTCTGGAAAAACATCCCGCCACCGACAGGACACGGGGAGTCAGACACATCAGCCGGATGAACACCCCAGACCCAGATGTAGCCGTCACCGGAACCGGTGGATGCACCCGGATGATAATTTACACCTGTCATGAACTGTACCTTTTTACCGGACAGTTCCTCCGCTGTCACCACGGCATTCCTTGTCTTTGAAGACACCTCGACACGGACTTTGATATCAACCGTATCACCGGCATACGGGACTCCATAGGAAATCATTTCCGCAAACGTACCTTTTCTCGTATCACCGACCCTGGCCAGACGTCCCCGTGATGTTTCAAGACGCACCTCCTTCCCGTCGTCCCACAATGCAATTCCTCCGAGCCCCACAGTATTCCCGACCCTGTACACATCACATCCGAGTCCATAGGCCTCTTGCCCGGCCTTGTCAGGATACCAGAGGTATTTCTCAAGTTCCATTCCTCTGCCGGACTTGGAATACACATCGATAGCACCACTGGCATTGAAATATATCCTGAGGGCCATATGAGTATTCTCCACAGCAGGACCATGATGACCAGCAGCCTTGTAGCCATCCCCGTCCTCAGCAAAAATCTCGGTGACTTGTACCCCGTCAGACTTCAGGAACAGGCTTTTCGCTGTCTGCGCCCCCGATGTCATACTGCACAGCATCCCGGCAGAAGCGGCAAGAATATAGATAAATGTCCGTAATCTCATGATAAAAATATCAGGTTTCATAATCAGTACAGGTTACTCGGCATTGATGTCAGGCTCCATATGAAGAGATATCTGGGTGTCCGGGCCATATTTGCCGCGCAAGGCATGTTCTGCAGCAGTGGCTATCCTGTGTGCCTGCACTACGGGAATCGAAGGATCGACGACAATGTGA
The DNA here is from genome assembly GCA_017695025.1 of Candidatus Cryptobacteroides excrementavium. Taxonomy (GTDB): domain Bacteria; phylum Bacteroidota; class Bacteroidia; order Bacteroidales; family UBA932; genus Cryptobacteroides; species Cryptobacteroides excrementavium. The sequence goes on along the minus strand of JADILX010000088.1, from coordinate 12,755 downwards.
GCCTCGATTATCACGGACCTGCCGTTCCTTCTGGTCTTAAGCCCGTGGACATTGCGGACTCCGGCCACGGCAGACACCGTATCCAGAATATCGTTCTCCATATCTTCAGGAAGGGAACTGTCAAGAAGTTCGTTAAGCGCAGGGCCGGCCATCTTGACAGATACAATGATAATGGCTATGCTGATACAGCAGGACGCCAGAGGGTCAAGGATAGTCCATCTGTCCCCGAGAAAAATCGCCCCGCCTATCCCGACAAGTGAGGCTATGGAAGAAAGGGCATCCGAACGGTGATGCCATGCATTTGCCACCATGACAGGACTGTCTACAGCCTTGCCCACCCTCACAGTGTATCTGTAGAGCCATTCCTTGGAGATAATAGAGACAACAGCCGCTGCAAGAGCCACATACCCTGGCGACGGGATCGTCTCGCCTGAGATTACGGAGACGATGCTCCTGATACCGGAAGCAAGGAAACCGGCCCCGACAACAAGCAGTATGAGGCTGACGATGAGCGTGGCAAGCGTCTCGAACTTCCCGTGCCCGTACTCATGGCCATTATCCATTTTCCGTGATGAAATCCTCACGAAGACAAGCACGATGATATCGCTCAGCAGATCAGACAATGAATGTACCCCGTCAGCAAGCATGGCCGCGCTTCTGCCGAAGACCCCGGCAAGGATCTTCCCTGCTGAAAGCAGCAGGTTGACGGCCGAGCCCTGCAAAGTAACCGTCTCTATCTTTCTTTTCCTCTGTTCTGCTGTAAAATTGTTGTTGCCAGTCATATAACTATAGTATTATTGTCCGTCCATCCGGACCTCCGATGCGTTGCAAGGGGCAAAAAACGAGAAATGTACATTCCCGTATTTCCTTTCTTTTACAAAGCATGGATGCCCTGAAAAAGAATATTCTGCCGGATGCTCAAGTATAAAATACGACTCGTGAGTCAGAATACCGGCCCCGAGCACCTTGTCAGGTAGAGTATCCAGTCCTGCCATGGCATATGGGGGATCCGCAAACACGATGTCAAACTGCTTCCTGCATATCGGGATAAAGTCAAACACATTGTGCCTGACTACAGTCACACCGGCCAGTCCGAGCCTGCGTGCCTGAGTCCTGATGAAAGAAGCGTTTTCAGGAGCCATCTCCACGCAATAGACTTCCTTTGCACCTCTGGAGGCAAACTCAAACGAGACTGCTCCGGTACCTCCAAAAAGATCCAGGACAGATACATTCCCGAGTTCGAACTCATTATCCAGAATATTGAAGAGGCCTTCCCTTGCGAAATCAGTCGTTGGCCTCGCCTTATATCCTGAAGGCGGCGCAAGCACCTTCCCCTTTAGTCTTCCTCCTATTATCCTCATATGCTCAAATCTGCACAACGTCCTTGAAATACCTGTAAAGGGACATCTCCTGGTCAGCATCCAGAGGTGTACGGAAACATACTGACGACATCTCCGGATTGAGTTGAAGTCTCTTCATCACAAGGAAGATGAAATATTCCGCGGTAGTAAAATCAGGGGCATCGAAAACATTGCACAACTGCAGAGTCTTTCCCTGGGATACTGCAAGATGAAGCCTCCCGTCAGCATATGACGCCACAATCCTGTTATATTCCGGGACAGACGACAGATCCCTCAGCATATAATACATCTCAGGCAGCACCCTTGCCTTGTATCCGTCCGACCGGAGTACCGTATCAGACAGGACCTTTGACAAAGTCTCCCCTACAGACAGGGAAAAGACCAGGACATTGCCACTATCCGGCATCTCCACATACTCTACGGAATCGCCTTCGTCAAGGTCAACTACCTCCGACAGAAGGTTTCCGGAAAGTTCCGGAGAAAAGAACTGTACCGGGACCAGGGTGCATTTATGCGTAAGAAGGGATATTTCCACATCATCATATCTGGACTGAAACTCCGGGGCGGTGAAGATATGGTCGGGACTGAGCCAGCCGGAAGAACGTTTCACTCCTCCCTTCTCCATTTTAAAAGAATATCCACTCAAGCAGACTTGAATGGATATTCTATCTCTGTATGTCATGACAACATCATGCGCAGGCAAGGGAGACTACTCCCAGTTGCCGGCATTGTTGTTCGGCGCATCGATGCTTCCGACCTTCAGGCCAGGGAAACGGCCTGTATCTTCCCTCTCGGCGTCGAGGTTGATGATAAGCTGTCTGTCAAGGCCTCTGAGCAGTGACTTGTATGTCATGCTGGCTTCAAAGAGAGGCACCTTCACACCGGATACGGTCTTTACTGCAGAAGCCATGAATATCGAATCTCCTCCGCTGAACGGAACAAATGCAAGGGAATCAATGTTGAAGTCCTCCCTTCCGAGGAACATCGTCTGCCTTACAAGGGTATCCCTCTCAATCTGGAACACCAGCTGCCTGTCACCGTGGATATACATCTCGTACATCTGCTGAGGGGTGATACGAGGGTTTCTTCTCTTGAGTTTGTTGGTATGGTCAACAGCAAGAGAGTCATCCTGAGAACCGATCTGCATGACAAGCTTGATCTTGCCGTTATTGTAGAAATCCTTCAGAGAATCGACTGTAGGAGAGAAACGGCCATACTGGCTCTTGAAAGCGACCTGCAGGTCACGGATATCTTTGAGCCTCTGGATGCCCACGGCTTCCCTTGCCTCTTTGGCCTTGTTGAAATTCACAGGCTCCATGACGCTCTGGACAATAGCATACGCCAACCCTATAATAATTACAGGGAAAATGAAATAGGTGAGAACCTTCTTTAAAATTTTCATTGTATGATGATTTTTGTTTTATCCAAATCCCGGACAAAGTTAAAAATTTGATTTCTGATATGCAATATAATTTGTAATTTTGCCACCGACTTTTTAACAGGGGCAATGAAAGACATAAGCAGGGATGACATATTGAAACTGCATGGGATGATTTCCCGGGCTGAAAGGATAGTGGTTACGGCACATATGCGCCCTGACGGGGACGCTGCCGGCAGTTGTACGGCATTGCTGAGATATCTCCTCGGGACAGGCAAGAATGTCCGTGTAGTCCTGCCTGACGACTGCCCGGACAGCCTGGCATTCCTCACAGGGGAAGACTACGGGAGACACTTTCTGTCTGCTGAAAAGGCCCCCGGCCCGGCAAAGGAGGCCATAAAGGACAGCGACCTGATATTCTGCCTTGACTTCAACAGTTTCTCCGGAGCCAGATGCGGAGATCTGGCAGATGCTCTTGCACTCTCAAGTGCGGAAAAGGTTCTCATAGACCATCATCTCTACCCGCAGCGCGAAGCATTCAGCCTGCTTTTTTCAGAAACAGAGATATCCTCCACATGCGAACTGCTTTTCTGGGTGCTGACGGCTCTTGCATCTGCCGAAGACCGGAAGCCGGGACTCGGGACAGACATCCTCACCCCTCTGCTTGCCGGAATGACAACGGACACCAACAATTTCGGCAATTCCGTCTTCCCGTCTACACTCAGAATGGCATCAATGGCTCTTGAAGCAGGTGTCGACAGGGAGAGCATACTCCAGCATCTTTACAATGAATACGGTGAAAACCGGCTGCGTCTGCTCGGCAAACTGCTGTACAGCGACATGGACATTTCGCCTGACGGTGTGGCATGCATGATGATAGACAAAGAGATGCTGAGGAAGTTCAACATAAAGGAAGGCGATACGGAAGGCTTTGTAAACAAGCCGCTTGAAATCGGGAAAGTGAAGATGAGCTGCCTCCTCAAGGAGGATGACGGATATATGAGAGTGTCCCTCAGATCCAAGAAAGGGGTGTCAGCCAACAGGTGTGCCGCAGAATTCTTCCATGGAGGCGGGCATGAACTTGCGGCAGGCGGAAGGATATACATCCCTGATGACGCCGGAAGCCCGGCAGAAGCGAGAGAATATGCAGTAAAATGCACACAAATGTTCATGACAAGGGAAAAATGAAGAATACAGCCATAACAGCAGGACTGGCGGCATTGTGTATCATAATCTCCGGATGCACAAAGCAAAGCCTCGAGACGACCTACTCCAACCAGGAGGAAAGGATAGAAACCTATGTGCAGACCCTCCTGGCCGAAACTGACGACAACGGTGACCCGCTCCACAGTGCAGTCCGGAACGGAGGGGCGACAAGGGTCATACTTACACCAGGTACAGGGCCGGCACTCTCCAAAGGAGGCACTGTATCTTTCTATTATGCAGGATACATATTCAACGGCAGCCTCAGCGCAAACAATCTGTTTGCCACCAACAACGAGACGTTTGCCGCCGAGAACGGGTGGGAACTGACAGATGCCGACTACAGCATCAAGAAGGTCAGGCTCACAAAAGACAGCCTTCTTGAAGGGCTGTACCTCGGGCTGCATGGCGTAAGGGCAGGGGAAGTCTGCATGATACTCTTTTCCGGGGAATACGGATACGGGGAGAAACATTTCGGCACGATTCCTGCAAATTCGGCACTGGCCTACCAGATATGGGTAACTGAGGTCAGCAACTGACATGGAGCCGCCACGTCCCGTGGTCCCGAAAACAGACACTCCGGCATAGCAAGTAAACATATCTGAATTTATTACTCAGTTATGTTAGCAAGGAGTAATTGTTCGGACGGCGTGACCGCCCGTGGTCACGTGAACGGTCGTGAACGGTTCATGAGAATGTCCGGTGGACATTCGAAAGTGAGCAGCGGCTTGCCGGGAGGGATAGCGCCGTTGGCGCGTACCGTCCGAACAATTACTCCTTGCTCCCTCGGCATAGCAAAAACATTTGCTCTGCTCTCGGCTTCTGCGGAATTTGGCCTGACGGCCATTTATACTGTTGCGCCTCGGCAATACAAAAGTCCTCGTCTGCATGCAAACAAGTTTGCATTTGCCTTCGGCCTCTTGCATTGCTCTCGGCTTCTGCGTATATTTGCAAGTTCAGAAGATCTAAAGAAGAAAATGAGAGGTATTTTTATAACAATGGCACTTGCCCCGGCATTCCTGCTGGCTACAGGGTGTGCGACAGAAAAAGAGACTCCGGCAAACGAAGCGGAGAAGAGATATTTCGATGCATGGATGCAGAAATACCATCCGGACGCAGTGGCAACGGAACACTGGGTATACATAATAGATGATATCCCGGCAACCGGCACAAGCACAGAAGCAGCAGACAAGGACTATGTATTCGTGACATATACCGAAAAGGATCTTTCCGGCAACATATCCGGCACAAACGATATCGAAATCGCGAAAAAACTCAACCAGTACAACGAGACATACTATTACGGCCCGGCCATATGGAACAGGAGTTCCATCATGTCGGGGGTCATGTATGCCATAGAGGGGATGAATATAGGCGACTTCAGAAGCGTGATAATCCCTGGCTGGCTGATGTCCTACAGCAGATACAGTTCCGAGAAAGACTACCTTGCCAACGTCACAGGGGGAAGCAACGCGATATATGACATCAAGATCACCGGCCAGACCGACGACATTATGGAATGGCAGGTGGAAGAGATGGAGAAATTCATTGACGGCAAGCCATGGCAAACATCAGATGATTTCAAGGACTTCATCGATGACGGAGGACTGTTCATGGCCATTTCAAAAGCCGACTCTACAGAAAAAGGCTTCTACTATGAAGGCAGATATGCTGACGGCGGATACGACACTCCTCAGACTCTCGGACAGGGGCAGGAGGACGAAGACGGGGACACCGATGAAGATGCCTCCCCGTTCCCGTCGGACACCACAGTCTATATCAACTATACCGGGCGGCTGATGAACGGGCAGGTATTCGACACTACCATAGAAAGGACGGCCAAGGACTACGGCATCTATACTGCCGGAAAAGAGTACAAGCCTCTCGAAGTCTCATGGGGCAGCAGTTATGGAGAACTCAAACTTGACGGCAACAGTGTCATAAGCGGTTTCTCAAAGACTCTCTGGAGAATGAGCCAGGGAAGAAAGACAGAAGGAGAGGAATACAATGATGTGGCCAATGCCACAGGACTGTTCTGGTCGACACTCGGATACGGATATTCAGGAAGCGGCAACGTAATCCCGGCATATGCGCCACTCATATTTGAAATAGAATTCACTGAAGGGGAGGAATGACGATGGCATCAAAGGAAGCGATACCGGTAGAACTGGGTACTGAACCCATAGGGAAACTTCTGAAGAATTATGCCGTCCCAGCCATCATTGCCATGACGGCATCTTCCCTGTACAATATTGTAGACAGCATATTCATTGGCCATGGAGTAGGGCCTCTTGCCATTGCGGGACTTGCAGTGACATTCCCTCTGATGAATCTTTCCGCAGCATTCGGCACCCTTGTAGGTGTCGGCGCCACTACGATGATCTCTGTCCTGCTCGGACAGAAAAACTATGAGGTGGCCAACAAGGTCCTCGGAAACGTGGTGATACTGAATATCATCATAGGACTTATATTCATGGGGGTCTCCCTGGCGTTTCTTGACCCGATACTGTATTTCTTCGGGGCAAGCGAGAACACGATAGGCTATGCCAGGGAATACATGCAGATAATCCTTGCCGGAAACGCTGTCACCCACCTGTATCTCGGGCTGAACAGCGTATTGAGGGCATCAGGCAATCCGAAACTCGCCATGATGCTGACAATACTGTCTGTGCTCATAAACATTGCGGTAGCCCCGGTCCTGATCTTCTGGCTCGACATGGGCATAAGCGGAGCGGCAATTGCCACTGTAGCAGCACAGGTAGCGGCTCTCGCAATCATACTGGCATATTTCAGCAGGAAAGACCGTGTACTGCACTTCAGCAGAAAGATATTCAGGCTGGACTGGAGGATTGCCAAAGACTCCCTTGCCATAGGGCTTGCCCCATTCCTGATGAATGCAGCAGCCTGTATCGTCACCCTGTTCATCAACCAGCAACTCAAGAAATACGGCGGAGACCTTGCCATCGGGGCATACGGCATTGTCAACAGGATAAGTTTCCTGTTTATCATGGTGAACATGGGGCTTAACCAGGGCATGCAGCCGATTGCCGGCTACAACTACGGGACACGGAACTATACACGCGTCAAGGGAGTGATGTGGAAGACTGTCAAATATGCCACAGCCGTAACATGCACCGGATTTCTTATAGCCCTGCTCGTCCCGCACCAGGCGGTATCGGTATTTACCTCTGACAGCCAGCTGATAGAATTCTCAGCCAAAGGGCTGCGGATGCTCACCCTTGCATTCCCGCTTGTCGGCTTCCAGATGGTATCATCCAACTTTTTCCAGTGCCTCGGGATGGTGAACAAGGCCATACTGCTCTCGATGTCGCGACAGTTGCTATTCCTCATCCCATGTATCTATGTCCTGCCGCTGCTCTGGGGCAACATAGGGGTCTGGGCCAGTTTCCCTATCTCTGATTTTGCAGCCTTTGTAATATCGGCAATACTCATGTGGGATCTGCTCAGGAAATTCTCCCGGCTTAAAGACGGGGACGACCCTTCGATACTCGGCAGCAAGTTGCAGTAGGAGCAATAACGAAAACAACAGGTCTTATGGACAATACTATAATAAATGTAGGAAGACAATTCGGAAGCGGGGGCAAGCAGGTTGCTCTCCAGCTCGGCAAGATACTCGGCATCGAAGTCTTTGACAATGAACTGATATCAAAGGCGGCAGAAAGCAGCGGATTCAGCAGGGCACTTTTCAAGGAAAAAGACGAGAAGCGCAGCCTGTTTTCATTTTCATCATTCTTCAGTTCCCAAGGATTCGGACAGGCCGAAAACTATGTCAATGAGAACGAACTCTTCAAGATACAGAGCCATGTGATAAAGGAGATAGCGGACAAAGGGCCGGCAATCATCATCGGCCGTTGCGCCGACTATATACTCAGGGACAGGGGATGCACACTTGATGTCTTCATATGTGCCCCGCTTGAGGCCAGAATAAGAAGAGTGTCTGACAGGCTCGGCATTACACCAGAAAAGGCAGAAGACCTGATAGCCAGGACAGACAGAAAAAGAGAGACGTACTACAATTATTTCACATTCGGGAACTGGGGAGTTGCCTCCAACTACGACCTGTGTGTAGACTCATCAATCCTCGACATCGAAGGGACCGCCGACTTCATCATTGATTTCGCCCGCAGGGCCGGACTATTGAAATGAGAGGAAGCGGGATAACATGGAAAAGGCTTGTCCTTGTACTGACGGCTGCAATGGCCGCTGCAGGGACATATATTTTCACATCCGCATCATCAAGAAAAGATGCCGTCTCCACAGGAATAGAGAAAATTCCAGCATGGACGTCATCTCTCAATGACACCCTTACCAACAGCATGTCCGGACAGGAGGATCTTGAAGGGATGGACAGGGCCATTGAGAATTTCCGCAGAAGATGGGGGCTGAAAGGGCTCTCGCTTGCTGTCATGCGCAATGATTCTCTCCTTTTTGCCAAAGGCTACGGATGGGCAGACGAAGAGGCCGGCGAAGAAATGACTCCCGGAAACATACTCCGTATGGCATCGGTCTCCAAACTGATCACTGCCACGGGTATCATGAAACTGCAGGAGGAAGGGAAACTCTCATTAGGAGACACTGTCTTCGGCCCTGACGGCATACTATGCGACTCATCATTTACAAAAGCCATCGGACGCAAGAAGAACTATTTCCAGATAACTGTCGAGGATCTGCTGCGGCACAAGGGTGGATTCACATGTGCCTATGGCGACCCGATGTTCTCGACACGGGACATCATGAGACAATTCAGGCTCGAAGACGCGCCGGACCAGCATACCCTTGTCGAGTGCATGCTGAAAAGGCCTCTCGGATATGCCCCCGGCTCATGGCAGAGATATTCCAATTTCGGCTATCTTCTTCTGTCCATGGTCATTGAAAAAGTGTCAGGGCAAACATACGAAGACTACATAAAGGAAAACATCCTGTGGCCGGCAGGCTGCCTTGACATGCACATAGCCGGTAACTATTACGAGGAAAAGTATCCCAATGAAGTAAAATACTATATGCATGCCGGATCAGAGCCATGCGAGGAATACAATCTCAGCGGGAACCTTGTGGACAAATGCTATGGAGGCAACAATATAACCGGCCTCTCCGGGGCCGGGGCGTGGTGCGGCTCGCCGGCAGAACTGTGCAGATTCGTTGCCGCGATAGACGGCCGCCCTCATATTCCGGACATCATAAGCAGGGAAAGTGTGGAAGCGATGACCGAATATTTCAACCCCGAGACATTCTCACTCGGATGGAACGACACCAGACCGGACGGAGAATGGACAAGGACCGGCACTTTCTCCGGGACGAGTGCCCTCGTAAAATGCTATCCTGACGGGGAATGCTGGGTCATGATAACAAACACCAGTACATGGAGAGGGCCTGGGCTTGCAAGATATTCATCCGCCCTATTCAAAAAATGCAGGGAACGCTACAGTCCCCTGCTACCTGAAAGAGATATGTTCTCGGCAGTTCCTTCCGGGCAGAAATTTTTCCGTATAGGGATGCTGCCCGAGATTCAGTCCCCCGAGTTGCCAAAGTATGTCTTTGTCTCCACTTCTCCGGACAATACCATATAGCCGTTGTCCGCAAGGGAGACGAGTTCGTTCTCTCCGGGATAGACTGCTACAGGCGCGATAAACGACACCCTTGACTCTATATCAGCCATCATATCCCTGTTGTTTGCAATGCCGCCGGTCAGGATTATGGCATCAGCCTTCCCACAGACATCGGCTGCAAGAGCAGCGACATATTTTGCGACACTAAGGCAGTATCCGCTGATGAATGTCCTGCATGAAGAGTCTCCCCCGGCCGCCCGGGCCGCTATTTCCCTGAAATCATTGGTGCCGAACCATGCTACTGCCCCGCCCTTGCCGACGAGACGCATCTTTATTTCTTCCTTGGAATATTTCCCGCTGAAACACATCTCCACAAGAGGGAAAGCCGGTACTGTTCCGGCCCTTTCAGCACTTATCGGGCCATCTCCGCCAAGGGCATCATTTGTATCGATTATCTTTCCGTCCTTATGGAGAGTCACAGACGTCCCCCCGCCCATATGGGCAACTATCACTGTAAGGGCCCTGTAGTCCAGACCTCTCTCCTTTGCATAGCGGCGCACCATGGCCCTTGAATTGAGGGCATGGCACAATGCACGTCTCGGGAACTCGGGCAGGCCGCCTACCTTCGCCTCCGGAAGCATTTCATCTGCCATGGCGGCATCGGCGACATATGCCTTGCAAATACCGCTGATCCCGAGGGAACGCCTTGCCTCATTGATTTCAAGGGCAATTTCATGCGCTATCAGCCCGCTAAGATTGCAAGCATGGACACCATTGCGTCCCTCAACGAGAGCCTTGCGCATGGCCTCATTCACTTCATATACACCTGTCTCGACAGGAGTTATCAGTCCTGCCCTTGACATCACGATATCGATATCCGCCAGAGCAACACCCTTTTCTGCAAGAAACTCCGTGATGGCGTCCCTCCTCATGAGATCCTGGTCCATCACGGAGTCATATTTTGCAAGGTCGGATACGCTATGGACAAGATTCTGGTCAAAGACGATTTTCCCGTCAATGAAAAAACCGATCTTTGTGGACGTCGAACCTGTATTAATAGCCAATACCCTTCCTGTCATATCACTTGGCAGACATTGCCGCTATGGCTATGGAGTTGAGTTTTGTGTCGATGCTGTCAGCCCGGCTGGAAAGTACGCACGGCACCTTGGCCCCAACTACCATGCCTGCCTGCTTGACATTGGCGGCAAGTTTGGAATTGGTCTTGTAGAACACGTTGGCCGACTCTATATTCGGGAATAGCAGGCAGTCCGCATCCCCAGCCACAGGGCTTGAAAGTTTCTTTATCTCCACGGATTCCATGTCCACTGCCACATCAAGGGCCAGAGGGCCGTCTGCGATGCAGCCTCTGATCTGGCCGCGGTCAACCTTCTTGGCAAGAATGGCAGCCTCGACGCATGCCGGCATTCCCTCAAGCATCTGCTCCGTTGCAGCAATGAGCGCCACCTTAGGCATAGGATTGCCGAGTGCATGAGCCGTATTCACCAGATAGCCGAGAATAGCGGTCTTCTGCTTGAGGTCAGGAAGAGGGATAACGGCCATATCACTCACCAGCAGCAGTTTGTGATAATTAGGATTTTCAAGTACGGCGACATGGCTCAGCACAGCCTTGGGAGGAAGAAGCCCTGTCTCCTTGTTGAGTATCGCCCTCATGAACTTGTCAGTGCTGCACAGCCCTTTCATAAGGATGTCCCCCATCCCCTGGTTGACCATTGTGACAGCCTGAGTCACTGCGGAAAGTTCTGCAGGATTGTGAAGTACCCTGAATTTGTTGATATCGATACCTTCCCTGTCACACTGCTCCCTGATCATGTTTTCATCACCGACCAATGTCGCGTCCACGATACCGAGATCAACGGCCTTGCTTGCTGCCGCAATAGTGTGGCCGTCTACGGCCCAGGCGGCTATCATCCTTTTCCGCGAGCCTCTGCCGGCAAGTTCGGAAAAAATCTCTTCAAATTTTGTAAACATGGTTCTGTTCTATTTATTCTTTGGATATTCAGGATTAATGCATCCGGTCTGCATGCGGGCCACGGCTTACTCTGCCTGCTGTCCCTGCACGATGTGCATGGTGTCACGTGCAATGACAAGTTCCTCATCCGTTGTTATTACGGCAACCTTCACCTTCGAGTCAGGAAGTGATATCAGGGTGTCCTTGCCTGTTGCCACATTGGCCTCATAGTCGAACTTTACCCCCATGAATGTAAGGTTCTCGCAGACTCTGCGGCGAAGACGGCTGTTATTCTCCCCTATACCGCCAGTAAACACAATCAGATCCACACCATTCATGGCCGCAGCATAGGCACCGATATATTTCGTGACTTCATATGTAAGTTTCTTGAGAGCAAGTTTTGCCTTCGGGTCCCCGGCATTTGCAGCGGCATCAAGATCCCTTGCATCAGAAGATATGCAAGAGACACCGAGAAAGCCGCTCTTCTTGTTCAGGACTTTGCTGATCTCTTCCGGAGACAGATGCTCTTTCTCCTGAAGGAATGTCACTACATCAGGGTCAAGATTTCCGCATCTTGTCCCCATTGTGACGCCTTCGAGAGGAGTGAATCCCATGGAGGTGTCGATTGAATGCCCGTTGACGACAGCCGCTATCGAACTGCCGTTCCCGAGATGACATGTGATAACCTTGCAGTTGTCCGGCTCAAGGCCTGCGAAATTGGCCCCTTTTTCAGAGACATACCTGTGGCTTGTCCCGTGGAAACCGTATCTGCGGACACGATATTTTTCATAATACTCGTAAGGGATTGAATACATGTAGGCATAGGCCGGCATTGTCTGATGGAAGGCAGTGTCGAAAACGGCCACCTGCGGAACAGCCGGAAGCACATGGGTCACAGCCCTGATCCCCAGCAGGTTTGCCGGATTGTGCAGAGGTGCGATATCGCAGCATGCCTCAATCTTTGCGACAACAGCGTCATTTATAAGGCAACTGCTGACGAAATCCTCTCCGCCGTGGACAACACGATGTCCTACAGCCTCGATATCCTCAAGTTTCTCAAGCACCCCGTATTTCTTGTCCAGAAGAGCGTCAAGCACCGCCTTGATGGCCACCGTATGGTCAGCAATCGGCATTTCCTTCACATATTGCTCTTCAATGGCGCCCTGATGCCTGATACGGCCTGTCTCCATGCCGATTCTCTCGACGAGTCCCTTTGCAAGCAGATAATAGACATTGTCGCCCTTCATGTCCAGCAACTGATACTTCAAGGACGAACT
>JADILX010000087.1 GCA_017695025.1 Candidatus Cryptobacteroides excrementavium | reverse complement strand
TTACTGACCTGAAATATGGTCTTCCCGAGAAGGAGTCGGCAGTGGTGTTTGTATCTCCTCCGGCATCCGGTAAGGATGCTGAAGGTCCGGAGCACCACGTCTCTGCCATACTCGGGGTGCGGACGGATGAGTCTGTCAAAGTTTCAGTTTCTACGGAAAATATCATTGTCATAAAGACCGGCAGGAATCTTCAGCCTCCGGAATAATATCATCATCATGAAAAGAGCAGTCATTTCAATTTTCGGGAGCATGCTCCTTGCATTTACGGCCTGTACATCGGGTATCATGTCGGACAGTTCTTACCGGCATGCTGTTGAAGAGGATTTCCTTTCTAGGGCGGAACTCCTTGACAGGGCAGGGGTGGAACTTGATACAATGTCCCTGACACGCATTGAACGGGAAGCCATGGAGTTTCTCTATGCCTACATGCCTCTTGGCGATATCCTCAACCAGACTCCCGCGTATTATCTTGAGAACTGCAGACTTACTTTCCGGGCAATGGATTCGATGCCGTGGGGCCATCGTGTCCCGGAAAGGGAACTGAGGCATTTCGTGCTGCCGATAAGGGTCAACAATGAGAATCTTGACACATCCCGGGCTGTCTTCTATAATGAACTTGCTCCGCGTGTGAGGAGCCTTTCCATGCGTGATGCAATATTGGAGGTAAATCACTGGTGCCATGAAAAGGCCGTATATCAGCCATCGGATTCGAGAACGAGTTCCCCGCTTGCAACTGTCCGTACCGCTTATGGCAGATGCGGTGAAGAGTCCACTCTGCTTGTGGCCGCATTGAGGTCTGTTGGCATCCCTGCAAGACAGGTATATACTCCGAGATGGGCACATACTGATGACAATCATGCATGGGTCGAGGCATGGGCCGACGGGGAGTGGCATTTTCTTGGTGCCTGTGAGCCGGAGCCTGTGCTTGATCTCGGATGGTTCAATGCTCCTGCGAGCCGCGGCATGCTGATGCATACCAAGGTATTCGGAATGTATGACGGACCTGAGGAAGTGGTGGCTGTCACGCCAAATCACACGGAAATCAATGTGATAGACAATTATGCGCCTGGAGCGGCACGCCTTGCTGTAAATGTAAAGGATGCTGACGGCAATCCTGTCCCCGGTGCGGCAGTGGAGTTCAGGCTCTATAACTATGCTGAATTCTATCCTGTTGCAGTAAAGTCAGCCGATGCTCTCGGCCAGTCTTTCCTTACGGCCGGACTCGGTGATATGGTGGTATATGCTTCTGACGGGAACAGTTTCGGTTTCCGTAAGGTGACATTTGGCAAAGATACCGAGGTAGATGTCGTCCTTGAATATGATGAGGACAGCCTTCCGGGGCATATTGCAATTGAATCTGTCCCTCCAGCCGAGAATGCCGTCCTTCCTGAAGTGGCTCCATGGCAGCGAGAAGAAAACGACAGGAGGCTTGCGGAAGAGGATTCCATAAGAAATGCCTATGTGGGGACATTTATGGATGCCGGGAAGGCAGGGGACTTTGTCCGTGCCTCCGGCCTTGGAGACCTGAAATCCGTCTCGGCGGCTCAGGTCGCTGCCCTGCTGTCAGGCTCGCGCGGCAATCATGGCGAGATATGCAGGTTTCTGGCACATGCCATAGAAAATGGCAGGGCAGATGATGCTGTCGCCCTTCTCCAGTCTGTGAGCGAGAAGGACCTTAGGGACACTCCTGCCTCAGTCCTTGCAGATCATCTCGACAATACGGCTGCCGGCACATCCGACTCTCATGTCTATTGTCCGAGGGTATCTACAGAACTTTTGACACCCTACAGAGGGTATCTCCTGTCTTCTGTCCCGCAGGTATTGAAGGACGGTATTGTCTCTGACCCGTCTTCTTTCGTGAGATGGTGCCGCGACAGCCTGCAGATGATGGATTCAATTTCGATGGCATATGTGCAGGTCTCCCCGGCAAAAGTCTGGGAAACAAGGACAGCAGACAGAAATTCAAGGGATATATTTTTTGTTGCCATGTGCCGTACCTTCGGAGTGCCTGCATGGGTAGATGCCGTGACTGGGACTGTACGCTATCAGCATCATGGACAGGTATATGATGTGGATTTCAGTTCAGCTGAAAAAGTCATACCGGCGACAGGCAGGGTAGTGGTTGACTATAAGCCTATCCCGATGCTGAAAAATCCAGGCTATTACAGGCATTTCACCATATCCCGATATGAAGACGGCCGTCTCGATCTTCTGGACTATGACGAGTCTGCAACATGGAAGACTGTATTCGCATCAGGTACAGAACTTCCTGAAGGCGTGTATGTCCTGACAAGCGGCTCAAGGATGGCCGGAGGCAATGTGCTGGCAGACATGGAGTTTTTCACTGTCGAAAAGGGAAAGACCGTACATGTGCCGCTTACAGTGAGGGATGACCCGTCACAGTATCGCGTCATAGGCTCTTTCAATTCCGAGGCTCTGTATGAGAAAGTCCCTGCACCAGGTGCGGCAGACGGATGTGAAAGAGAGAAAAAATCTGTCCTCTCCGAGACAGGGCGCGGATATTTTGCCGTTATACTTGCCGATTATGGAAGTGAGCCTGTCGATCATGTGATGAGGGATATTTCATCTGTTGCTGCTGACCTTGAGCATTGGGGAAGGCCGATACTTGTTGTCTTTGCCTCGGAAAAAGACTGGAAACGGTTCGGCCATGAAAAATATTCTCTCCCTGAGACTGTATCCTATGGTATCGATACTGACGGGTCGATGAGACGGATGATGATGGACGGCATGGACCTTTCCGGAGACGGGCGCCTTCCTCTGATTGTCGTTGCCGACACTTTCAACAGGGTGGTATTCTTCTCCCAGGGATATTCCATAGGACTTGGTGACAGGTTGCTGAAAGTTGCCGGCAGTATCTGACAGGGCTTATGCGTCAAGCAGGCCCTCTATGGCTGCTGCCACTTCGTGCCTGTCTGTCTCCATTATGGAGTAACCGTCCTTTTCGCTTCCCATGAGTACGTCAGGACGGCGGAAATTCATCCTGCTTTCAACCGGTCTGCGGGCTGACATGTGAAACTCCCTCGCTCCTGTGAGGGCCGCAATCTGTGCTATGTTGCCTGAGTTGATGCCGCATCCAGGCATGATACAGATGCGGTCTCCGGCCAGGGCAACAAGTTCCGCTATTGTACTGGCCCCGGCTTCGGCTGAGGGGCTGCATCCCGAAGTCAGAATCCTTCTGCATCCGAACTTTATGAGAGTTTCCATCGCCTCATGGGGATTTCTGCAGTGGTCAAAGGCCCTGTGGAATGTTACGGGCAGGTCTCCGGCAGCAGTCATCAGGAATGTCATGGCTTTTTCATCGACATCGCCGTCTGCCGTAAGGGCACCGAATACGACTCCGTCCGCGCCCGCATCCTGTGCCGCATATATGTCATATTCCATCTGTCTTATGTCGCTGTCAGAGTACAGGAAATCACCTTCGCGCGGCCTTATTATCACGTTAATCCCGATGCCGGAGATTTCTCTCGCCCTGCGTATCATGCCGAGCGACGGGGTAAGCCCGCCTTCAGCGAGTCCGGCACATAGTTCCACCCTGTCAGCCCCTCCGTCTTTGGCTGCCATACAACTGGGTACAGAGCCGGCGCAGATTTCTATCCGGAAGTCTTCTCGTTTCATATGCGGTGAAATTGATGACCGGATGCATGGCTCTCATACGGCTGCATCCGGTCAGATGTGTTATTCCAATGTGATTTCATACGGCATGCGGGCATAGACCTTGCCGCTTTCATCGGCTTTCCATGAGCTGAAGGCCTTCTCTACATTTTCAAGCGGAGTGCCTGCAAATACCGATGCGCTGCCTCCAAGGGACTCCAGAATCATTTCAAATGTCGTGAGAGGCTTAGGGTATTCTGCAATTTGCCATGATGCCAGATCCGGATTGCCGGCTGCGCCTGCAGCGTACACGAGGGCGTCCTTCAGTGTGCCTATACTGTCTACAAGCCCTATCTCGAGGGCATCGCTTCCGGACCATACGCGTCCTTGTGCAATGGAGTCTACATATGGCACTTCAAGATTTCTCCCGCCGGCTACGATAGATGTGAACCTTTCGTATATTTTCTCTACGGAAGCCTGCATGTATGCGGTCTCGCTGGCACTGAGAGGCCTTGTCCCTGAATACATGTCCGCATGGTCGTTGGAACTTATGGTAGTGATGTTGACATGCGCTATGTCTTTCAGTGTCCCGCTGAACTCAGGGATCATGCTGAATACCCCGATCGAGCCTGTAAGAGTGCTGGCATTTGAGAAGATGTAGTCACTGTTGTTGGAAATCCAGTATCCGCCTGAAGCCGCATAATTGCCATAGGATGCGATGACAGGCTTGACCTCCTTGAGAAGATCCATTTCATTCTTGATCTTTTCTGAGGCGAGGACACTCCCTCCCGGGGAGTTGACCCTGAATACTACGGCCTTCACCGTAGAGTCTTTTCTTACGCCTGCGATAATGGATGCGAACCTGTCACCGGCCACCTGTGTCTTGTCATTGCCCTCGATGATGTTTCCGGAGGCATAGATGACGGCAATCTTTTCTTTTGCCTTGAGGTTAGGGACGGATTTAAGCGTGGCATAATCCTGAAGAGAGATCATTGACACGTCTTCAAAGTCTTCCACTACTGAAAGGTCGCACAGTTTCTCCCTGAGTTCTTCCTGTGTGAGCAGCTCGTCCACAAGGCCGTTGTCAAGAAAATCCTGCGGGAAATTCAGTTTCAGGCCATCGATGAGCGCATTGAAATGTTCCGGGGAGAAATCTCTTGCAGCGGCAATCTGGCTGCTCCAGGTTCCCCATATTGAAGATACCATTGCCTGGTTCTGCTCCCGGTTTTCCTTGCTGATGCTGTTCCTTATGTACATCTCTCCGGCAGACTTGTATTTGCCGTGGCGTATCAATTGTACATTGACCCCGAGCCTGTCGAGGATGTCCTTGAGGAATATCTGCTGGGTGGCAAGTCCTGTTATCATTGACATGCCCCCCTCGTATGATGTCATATATATCCTGTCTGAAACCGATGCAAGGTAATATCCTGCATTTGTCGGGTTCTCGAGATATGATACTATCGCCTTGCCGCTTTCGCGGAATCTCTCAAGGGCCTGTCTGAATTCCTCGACTTCCGCCATACCTGTAGCCATGAGCATGTCAGGCTTCATGTATATGTATTGTACGGCCGGATCTGCGGCTGCGGCTTCCACTGCCTTGACTGCATTCAATATCCCGATCTGCGTCCTGCTGTCGCCCTGAAGCATTGACATCGGGTCGGATTCTGCACTCTGCTCCGTGAGTGCGATTGAACTCATGTCAATCCTGAGTACGGCCGATCTTGGCATCACCGGCTGGCTGCTTCCGAGTGCGGCTATCGAGCCGATGACGGCAAATGAAAACAGGGTCATCACAATACTGACTATCAGGAAGCCTAGTATTGCGGCAAGTGTCATTTTCAAGAATTCTTTCATGTCGTTTGATGTTAGTTGGTTTTACGTCAGTAAGCCGGAGGCTCATATTTTACAAATGTAGTGAGAAGCAGAAAGCAATGCAAATGTTATTTTGAATAAAATCACTAATTTTGCAGCCTGCCGGAGACGGCAGGAAAATGTTTGACCGGAATTGTTGACATGATATGGAAGTCAGAAGTGTGTTAGTCTCAATATTGGCAGGAGTCCTGATGTCTTTGCCTGCTCCGGGCTCGTCTGCCATGGAGCCGGACAGCATGTCTGTCAGCCGGGAGTATGTCAGGGCAGTCAAGGGCAAGCCGTTGTCTGTCAATGCTTCAGTTATGAGCGATACCGGACTGGACTTTGACGCTGAGTCTTTTCTTCCGGTGAACTCCAGATGGAATACAGGCATTTCTGGACATGCATCCGGCAACATAAGGACATTCGACTGCAATCATGACTCGTTCATGGACGAGCCGGAGATGTTGCGCTTCAGCCTTGCAAACGCCTGGAAATACAGGTCGGACAATGGGATACATGTGGATTTCGGTGCAGGAGCATCACGTGATGTCAGTCATGGGGGACAGAAAGGCTATGACCGCAGCAGATATCAGGAATGGAGTGTCAATGGCGCTTCCGATGACCCCTGGGGCGCCGATATCATAAACAGTTCAATAGACGGATTTGCCGATGTCCGGATACCTCTTTCCGATGACAACTCTAAAATATTCTCTGTCTCTGCAGACTATGCCTATACGGATACCGGTTCGTGGTTCGGGGCATCTTCATGGTCTGACAGCAGGCATTCGGTATCGGGAGATGTCATATACCGCCATATGATCAGCCCGGCCCATACATTCGCTGTCGGCGCAAGAGGGGATTTTGACAGGTATGATAGCCATATCGACAGGCTTGTAAGGTCTGCCTCGCCTGATCCCGGGACAGGACTGATGCAGGAGCACTATGACAACAGAACTGTCTGCAGTATTGCCGTGCTTGGAGTGTCGGGAGAATATGTTTTCCGTGCCGGTGACAGGTTCTCTTCAGTGGCAAGGCTCGGCTGCGACTGGTACAGCGGGTCAGGCGTGAAACTGTCACCATCCCTTGCCCTCCGGTATTCTCCGGCAAGGCAGTTCGTGCTGGCTCTTGGCGTGGAGCGGAAACTCGGGCATGCATCTCCCCTGGCTGACAATATGGGGGTATTTATGACAGGGAAAGTCTTCAGGGGCAATTTTGAGGACCGTATTCTGGAGGATGCATGGCTGTTCAACGGCAGCCTGAAATACTACCTTCCTTTCGGGGCTTCACGGGACACATATATCAGTATAGGATATTCCAGGACTTCATATGCCCAGCAGCAGATTGTCGATTATGAACATATCCGCAATGCCATATCGTTCTATGCCCTTGACGGGAAAGATTCATATTCGGACAGTTACCGGATAGACTTCAATGTAGAGCCGGTCAAGCGCCTTAAGGTGAGCGCAAGTTTCAGATACACAGGCGCAAAGATGGAACTTGAAGGCAGGGGGCTTGTCGAAAAGCCTATGACAAAACGGTATATAGGTGTTCTGGACATGCGGTATTCAACGGCTGCAGACAGATGGACATTCGGTGTCATGGCATCTGTCAATGGCCCTTGCAGGGTCTACGACTTTATGAAAGGCCTGAGGGATGCTGGCGGGCATCTTCTGTATGCCGATGGGCACACGCCAGTGTACCCGCTTGTCAACCTGCAGATTACCAGACGGTTCAAAAGTGTGGAGATATATTTAGGAGGGGAGAATCTCACCAATTTCAGGCAAAAGGATATTCTTGTCGGGGCGAGAGACTCTGCTACCGGGCTGGTGTCACCCCATCAGCCATCTTTCGACGCAAGTGCGGTATGGGGACCTGTAACAGGTATAAAGATATATGCAGGAATAAGATATACATTGTCAAGAGGACGATGACAGGCCTGCAGCGGTATGTCTTTCCTTGACATGAACATGAATAATCCGTCAGACAGACGATAGAATATACAGTTATGTTTGAGATAGTTTCAAAGGAGATGCTTTCTCCTGCCATATGCAGGATGGAGGTCTATGCCCCGAGGCTTGCCGCTTCTGCACAGCCGGGACAGTTCCTGATTGTCATCCCGGAAGAGCATGGGGAGAGAATCCCGTTGACAATCAGCGATTATGACAGGGAAAAAGGGACGGTTACGATAGTGACGCAGAGAATCGGTGTGTCCACAGGGGAAATATGTGCCCTTGAGGAAGGGCAATGTTTCTGCGATGTGACAGGGCCGCTCGGCCAGCCTTCCGATTTTGTCGGCATGAGTGCGGAAGAACTTTCAGGTGAACGCTATCTTTTCATAGGCGGAGGGGTCGGGACAGCGCCCGTTTATCCGCAGGTGAAGTATCTGCATTCTCTCGGTGTGCCTGTGGACGTGATTGTCGGGGCCAAGACATCCAGCCTGGTGATATACAGGGAGCAGATGAAATCCGTGTGCGACAATCTTTATATCTGTACTGATGACGGCTCGGAAGGTTTTCATGGTATGGTGACAGGCATGATGGAAAAACTTGTGGCATCGGAAGGAAAGAAATATACGAGGACTGTGGCAATAGGCCCTATGATAATGATGAAGTTTGCAGTCCAGACGGCAAGGAGACTCGGGCTCCCGATGACTGTGAGCCTCAATACTCTCATGGTGGACGGAACGGGGATGTGCGGGGCCTGCAGGGTGACTGTGGCCGGGAAAACCCGTTTTGCCTGTGTGGAAGGGCCTGAATTCAACGGGTATGATGTGGATTTCGATGAGGCGATGCGTCGCCAGGGGATGTACCGCACCCAGGAGCATGAGGCGGAAGCAGAATATGAACATGAATGTAAGATAGGGAGGACAAGATAATGGCCGCAAGGATACCGAGAGTGCCTGTAAGGGAACAGAAACCCGAAGTGAGGGCTACGAATTTTGAAGAGGTCTGTTATGGATATGATGAAAAAGAGGCCATGCTCGAGGCTACAAGATGTCTGCACTGCAAGTCTCCGCGCTGTGTGTCAGCATGTCCTGTGAATGTGTCCATCCCGGAATTCATAGCGGCTGTGGCAGAAGGGGATTTCAAGAAGGCTTCATCTGTCATTGCGCGGGATTCTTCATTGCCTGCAGTATGCGGAAGGGTCTGTCCTCAGGAGACCCAATGCGAGGGCAGCTGTATCCTCGGGGTGAAGTCCGAGCCTGTGGCTATCGGAAAACTTGAGAGGTTCGTTGCTGACTGGAGCATGCAGAATAATGTATCTGATGTGCAAAAGGCCCCGTCAAACGGATACAGGGTCGCTGTAGTCGGAAGCGGCCCGTCAGGACTGGCTTGTGCGGCTGACCTTGCCAAGGCAGGGTATGATGTGACGATATTCGAGGCATTGCACAAGGCAGGAGGTGTGCTTGAATACGGGATACCGGAGTTCAGGCTGCCGAAGGAGAGGGTAGTGGCTGTAGAGGTAGACAGGGTCAGGGCCCTCGGTGTCAAGATAGAGACAGATGTCGTAGTAGGCAGGACTGTGACTGTCGATTCTCTTCTTGACAAGGAAGGCTTTTCGGCTGTATTTATCGGATCCGGAGCCGGGCTTCCGCGTTTTATGAATATTCCGGGGGAAAATCTCAACGGTGTGTTTTCTGCAAATGAATTTCTGACAAGGAATAATCTTATGAAGGCCTGGAGGCATGACTACAGGACTCCGGTCTATACCGGAAGCAAAGTTGTTGTGGTAGGTGGCGGTAATGTCGCCATGGATGCGGCAAGGACTGCTCTCCGGCTGGGCGCCGAGACTACGGTTGTATACAGGCGGACTGAAAAGGAACTTCCGGCGCGTCAGGAAGAGGTGCATCATGCCAAAGAAGAAGGCATCAGGTTCATGATGCTGTCCAATCCAGTGGAGATTCTTGGAGATGACAAGGGCTGGGTGAAAGGCATACGGTGTATACGGATGGAACTCGGCGAGCCTGATGAAAGCGGCCGCCGTTCTCCTGTCCCTGTTCCGGGCTCAGAGTTTGACATTGAGACGGATTCTGTCATAATGGCTCTCGGAACATCACCGAATCCGTTGATCGCCCATACTGTTTCCGGCCTTGATACCAACAGGAAAGGCTGTATAGTGGCTGATGCTGACGGTGCGACTTCCCGTCCGGGCGTTTTTGCCGGCGGTGATGCTGTTACTGGTGCAGCTACGGTGATACTTGCCATGGGGGCAGGCAGAAAGGCTGCGGCAGCGATAGACAGGTATATCCGGTCCGGGAAAGGACAATAGGTTTTATTCCGGCATTTGCCGGAAGAACAGATGGAGGTCAGGATATGAGAAACATTATTTTCGGGAAATGCTGTCTGCTGAGAATATTCCTCGCATTTGCTGTCTTTATGCCTGTGGCTGTCTCCTGTGAATTCAGCGGGGGCAACGGTCCTGGCGGCGGCTACGGTTTTCCGTATGCCGACTTTGAAGTCACTGGGACGGTCATCGATGATCTTAACCAGCCTGTGCAAGGCATAAGGGTGTGGTATGAGGATGCGATGTGCGGTGTATGGTATTGCGACACTGCCCCTGACGGGACATTCGTTATCGAAGGAAGTTTTACCCCGTCCTCCAGTATCGTCCTCAATACTATGGATCTCGGAGACGGACAGAACTGGTATGACTATGAGGATTCTTTTCAGCCGGTGCAGCTTGAACTCGTCGAGGAGCCCAGGGAAGACGATGATGTGTGGTTCCGTGGTGTCTATGCCGGGGAAGTCACTATCATGATATTCCGCGACATGAACGTCATGTGATTTTCACCGGTATTTTTTATCCGTGATGCAACATTTGCGTGAGGTCATGCATCTATGTGATGTCGTTTGATTGATAATCGTTAAATTGTCGCATCATGAAAGAATTCATTATTGAAGCAATAAAAAGAATCGGGGCTTTCGTAGTGGTGGCTCTGGCTCTTTCGTCTTTCATGTGGCTTTCATGAGAGTCCGTTTCCGCGGCAGACGTCTTGTGCCGTGTGGTGATATATGAGAGGGTTGTCCGGAAGGCAGCCCTCTTTTTTGTCAGGGACTCGGGGTAAGTGCAGATTCAGCACCGGAGCGCAACATCCTTGGCACGCTGTAGATTCAGCACCGGAGCGCAACAGCCTTGGCACGCCGCAGATTCAATACCGGGTGCAACAGCCTTGGGCCGCGCGACTTTTTTGCACTAAATCGTTTTTCATTTATTATCTTTGCGCCCTCAAGGACATTAAAAGTTATCATATGGCTCAGAAACCATCCATACCTAAAGGAACAAGGGATTTCGGTCCTGCTGAAATGGCGTGCCGGAACTATATATTCGACACTATCCGCTCTGTCTTCAAGACCTATGGCTATGCTCCGATTGAGACCCCTTCAATGGAAAATCTCAGTACACTTCTCGGTAAATACGGAGAGGAGGGGGACAAACTCCTGTTCAGGATACTCAACTCCGGTGATGCTTTCTCCGGAATAGACTTCGATTCCTACCGTCTTGAGGGAGAAGGGGATAACTACAACAGTAAGGCTCTGTCACTAAAGGTATGTGAAAAGGGCCTCAGATATGATCTTACAGTCCCGTTTGCCAGGTATGTGGTGCAGCATCAGGGCGAGATATCGTTCCCGTTCAAAAGATACCAGATTCAGCCGGTATGGAGGGCGGACAGACCTCAGAAAGGCCGGTACCGTGAATTTTATCAGTGTGATGTGGATGTGATAGGCTCCAGATCTCTTCTGAATGAACTTGAACTTGTCCAGATTGTGGACAGGGTATTTTCTCTTTTCGGTGTGGCTGTATGCATAAAGATCAACAACAGGAAGGTGCTGACCGGACTTGCTGAAATTGCTGGATTCCCTGACAAGGTTGTTGACATTACTGTGGCTATAGACAAGATTGACAAGATAGGCCTTGAGGCAGTGGAGGCTGAAATGAAAGAGAAAGGGCTTACGGACAACGCTGTCAAAGTGATTGAGCCTGTCCTGCTGCTTTCAGGCTCCACATCTGACAAACTTTCGGAAATGCGCCGCCTTATGAATGGCGGTTCTTTGTCAGGGGGTGTTTCTGAGGCCGGCCTGAAAGGCCTTGACGAACTCGATGAATTGTTTTCTCTGATTGACGCGGCAGGAATATCCTCTGCGGTAGAACTGGATCTCTCCCTCGCCCGCGGGCTAAACTATTATACCGGAGCGATATTCGAGGTCAAGGCAAGGGATTTCCAGATAGGAAGCATCTGCGGCGGAGGAAGATACGACAATCTGACCGGTATTTTCGGGCTTCCGGGGATGTCCGGTGTGGGGATTTCATTCGGTGCAGACCGTATCTATGATGTGCTTAAAGGTCTCGGCCTTTTTCCGCAGGAAGTGACATCGTGTACGCGGCTTCTGTTTGCGAACATGGGCCAGAAGGAGTTGAGGTATGCCATCCCTGTAGTGAAACGGCTCAGGGACGCCGGGATAGCATGCGAAATCTTCCATGAGCCGGGTAAACTCAAGAAGCAGTTTGAGTATGCCGAGAAGAAATCTATCCCGTTCCTTGCCATTGTTGGTGAAGACGAGATGGAAAAGGAGGAAGTCAGCATCAAGAACCTTTCTTCCGGTGAACAGAGGTCATTCCATATTGCCGACCTTGACGGGATGGGCGGATTCATAGGATAGAAGTCTTTTGCAGTCCTTGCTCATATTTATAGTGCATTTCTTATAGGCAGTCATCTATGTCTGTTGAAACATCTTCTGCCACGTCTTCCGCTATACGGGAAGACAGGCAGCCTTCTGTAGTGTGGGGATATATTGCCGGTATAGTCACCGGTGTTACATATGGCCTGAATCCGCTTTTTGCGGTACCGCTGATGAAGCGAGGGATATCCGTCGATGAGATACTGTTCTTCAGGTATTTTCTTGCCGTACTTATACTCGGCGGCTGGCTGCTGTTCAGAAAGGAAAAGTTCCGGGTGAGTCTGAAGCAGGCTCTGAGGCTGCTGATTCTCGGTCTGCTTTTCTCTGTCAGCAGTCTCACATTGTTTGAGGCATACAATTATATCCCGTCCGGAGTCGCTACTACAATTGTCTTTCTTTATCCTGTGCTTGTGGCGATAATCATGGTGTTCATGAGGGTGTATCCTACATGGCAGGTCTGGCTTTCTATCATCCTTACTTTCATTGGAGTCCTTTTCCTGACCCGCTCTGACGGAACCGGGATGCTTGAGTGGAAGGGGCTTGCCCTGTCTTTCGGGTCGGCTCTTTCATATGCCATGTTCATTGTCATAGTCAACCGTAGCCGTACTATCCGGAGCATATCCAATTCGCTTCTGACATTCTATGCCCTGCTGACAGGTATGATTCTGTTTTTCATACACAGCCTTACAGGTTCAGGCGGCGCTGCCTTGTATGCCGGGCTTGGCCATGCCGGTGTCTGGCTAAATCTTCTGGGGCTTGCAGTAATGCCGACCGTGGTCTCAACGGCAGCACTTGCCATGTCAACACGTATTATCGGGCCGACAAAAACCTCTGTTCTCGGCGTCTTTGAGCCTGTGACGGCTATTCTTGTCGGGGCAGCCGCTTTCGGTGAGAAGATAACTGTCAAT
>JADILX010000086.1 GCA_017695025.1 Candidatus Cryptobacteroides excrementavium | reverse complement strand
CATCACTCCTCAGGTTGAAGTGAAGAGCCGCAGGATCGGCGGAGCCAACTTCCAGGTGCCTACCGAGGTGCGTCCGGAAAGGAAGATTTCACTTTCCATGAAGAATATGATCGTATTCGCCCGCAAGCGTTCCGGCCACTCGATGGCAGAAAAACTCTGTGCTGAAATCATTGCCGCATATAACTGTGAAGGAGCGGCATACAAGAGAAAAGAGGATATGCACAGGATGGCGGAGGCAAACAAGGCATTTGCACACTTCCGTTTCTAATCCCCTAAACAAGATTGACGAACATGGCAAGAGATCTTAAATTCACCAGAACTATCGGTATCATGGCACACATTGATGCCGGTAAGACAACTACTTCAGAGCGTATCCTCTACTATACGGGGAAAACCCACAAGATAGGAGAGGTGCATGAGGGAGCTGCCACAATGGACTGGATGGTCCAGGAGCAGGAGCGTGGTATCACCATCACTTCTGCTGCTACTACAGCTTTCTGGCATTATAAAGGGGATACTTATCAGATCAACCTGATTGACACTCCGGGCCACGTTGACTTCACTGTCGAAGTGGAGCGTTCGCTTCGTGTGCTTGACGGTACCGTTGCCACTTTCTGCGCAGTGGGCCGCGTACAGCCTCAGTCTGAGACAGTATGGCGTCAGGCAGACAAGTACGGAGTTCCTAAGATTGCATATGTCAACAAGATGGACCGTGTGGGTGCCGACTTCCTCGCAGTGGTAGACGAGATCAAGGAGAAACTCGGTGCACGTGCCGTGCCTATCTGTCTTCCTA
Organism: Candidatus Cryptobacteroides excrementavium; assembly: GCA_017695025.1. GTDB lineage: Bacteria > Bacteroidota > Bacteroidia > Bacteroidales > UBA932 > Cryptobacteroides > Cryptobacteroides excrementavium. The sequence continues at coordinate 30,564 of JADILX010000086.1, read as the reverse complement.
TAGGGGCAGAGGACAAGTTCCAGGGCATTGTTGACCTTATCGCAAACAAGGCCATCATCTATGACAATGGTGAAGAACTTGTCAACTATCAGATTACTGATGTACCTGCTGAAATGGCAGATGAGGTGGCTACATGGAGAGAAAAACTGATCGAGGCTGCTGCAGAGTATGACGAGACTCTCATGGAGAAATTCTTCGAGGATCCGGACACAATCTCTGAAGACGAGATTATCGCAGCCCTGAGAAAGGCTACCATAGACATGTCAATAGTACCTGCATGCTGCGGTTCTTCATTCAAGAACAAAGGCGTACAGTTCCTTCTTGACGCAGTGATGCGTTACCTCCCGTCTCCTCTCGACAAGGGTGCCGTAACAGGAACCAATCCGAGGACAGGAGAGGAAGAGGAGCGCAGGCCTGATGCAAAGGAACCGTTCTGTGCACTTGTATTCAAGATTGCGACTGACCCGTTTGTCGGCCGTCTTGCATTCTTGAGAGCATATTCAGGACGCCTTGATGCAGGTTCTTATGTACTCAATACACGTTCCGACAAGAAAGAGCGTGTGGCAAGGCTCTATCAGATGCACTCCAACAAACAGAACCCTATAGAGTTCGTTGAGGCAGGAGACATCTGTGCGGCAGTAGGATTCAAAGACCTCCGTACCGGAGATACAATCTGTGTCGAGAGCAACCCTATCACTCTTGAGTCAATGGAATTCCCTGATCCGGTGATCGGACTCGCAGTGGAGCCTAAGACTCAGAAGGACCTTGACAAACTCGGCCTTGCCCTTGCAAAACTTGCAGAAGAAGACCCTACATTCACTGTCAAGACAGACCATGAGACAGGTCAGACTGTCATCAGCGGTATGGGTGAACTTCACCTTGACATCATCGTTGACCGTCTCCGCCGTGAGTTCGGTGTAGAGATCAACCAGGGTGCTCCTCAGGTCAACTACAAGGAGGCAATCACAGGTACTGTACAGCACCGTGAAGTCTTCAAGAAGCAGACCGGTGGACGTGGTAAGTTTGCCGACATCATTGTTGAGATCGGGCCTGCCGATGAAGGAGTTACAGGTCTTCAGTTCATCGATGAAGTCAAAGGCGGAAACGTTCCTAAGGAGTTCATTCCTTCAGTCGAGAAAGGTTTCAAGTCTGCAATGGCAAACGGAGTCCTTGCCGGCTATGAGGTCCAGTCTCTGAAGGTGACCCTGAAAGACGGTTCATTCCACCCTGTCGATTCAGACCAGCTCTCATTCGAGATCTGTGCACGCCAGGCATTCCGTCACGCCTGTCCTAAGGCAAAACCGGTTCTCCTTGAGCCTATCATGTCCCTCGAGGTCGTAACTCCGGAGGACTATATGGGAGATATCGTCGGAGACCTCAACCGCCGCAGAGGACAGATCAATGCGATGGATTCCGCAGCCGGTGGAGCAAGAATCGTGAAAGCTTTTGTTCCGCTTGCAGAGCAGTTCGGCTATGTCACCATCCTCAGGACCATTTCTTCCGGCCGTGCAACCAGCACAATGACATTCGACCATTACGCTGAAGTTCCGGCAAACCTTGCAAAAGAGGTTATCGAGAAGAGTGGCTACAAGAATGTTGACGAGGACGAATAACAGGGGGTAATGTATAATTGGTATATAAATTATTGATATGAGCCAAAAAATCAGAATAAAACTCAAATCATTCGATCATATGCTGGTTGACAAGTCAGCAAAGAAGATCGTTGATACAGTGTCTTCTACAGGTGCTCGCGTGAACGGTCCTATTCCGCTCCCGACCGACAAGAAGATTTTCACTGTCAACCGCTCAACTTTCGTCAACAAGAAGTCCCGCGAGCAGTTCGAACTCAACTCATACTGCCGTCTTCTCGACATCTACGAGTCTACACAGAAGACCGTTGATGCTCTGATGAAACTGGAGCTTCCGAGCGGAGTTGAAGTTGAGATCAAAGTCTGAGTCCGATTTCGGTGCCTGTCATTTCAAGACGAAGTTTTTTGCCTGAAATGACAGATAGATTTTATCGAATCGAAAATTATTTCTATATTTGCATTCCTGTCCGGTTTCATTCCGGACGGGAATGTTTAAAAAGTTCTTTTTAAGATTAAGACGAAGTTTAATTTATGCGAGGCTAACGCAGTTATCCTCATAAATTAAACGAGTATATGGTCTCGTAGCTCAGTTGGTTAGTAGCACCTGACTCATAATCAGGGGGTCACAGGTTCAAGCCCTGTCGGGACCACGGAAAACGGCTTTCAAAAGCCTTTGTGATTAAGCACTTGCATGATAATGCAGGTGCTTTTTTCGTGTCTTTGCCGTAGTGCTACCTTACTGCTACACCTATGTTTCAGCACCTTGTGTAAGCAGATGTCAGTATATCAAGAGACGCCAGTCCGTCAAGGACAAAGTCGTTTTGGAATGGATTTGGCAGTCTTATTATCTTGTTATAGATAAAAAGATTATATTTGTAGAAAACAAAGGAGGTTGGTATGGCAACATATACGATAACGATAGACGAAAGGACGAAATCCGGTAAAAGGGTTGTCGATTATCTGAAATCGCATGGAATAATCGAAGTCCCGAACGAGACAACAAGAAAGGCACTCCGAGAAATCAAGGAAGGTAAAGTGACAAGGTGCAAGACAATAGAAGAATTCATTGAATCCCTCAAATGAAACGGGAAATCATATATGCCAACCAGTTCAAAAAAGACATGAAACTGGCAAGACGCAGACATTTACCGGAAGAAGACCTGATAGAAGTTGTTACTGATTTGGCTAATGACATTCCTTTACCTGCCAAGAATAAAGACCATGCGTTACAAGGAGAATTTAAGAAATAGTTTAACGATACACCCTCTTACAGCAATGTGAGAGGGTTTGTTGTATATAGGAGATTCCTTTATCTATTATACAAAATCAGCATAGGTCAGGCATGCGGCCATAGTATATAGTATCTGTCCAAAGCACCACAGTACATACCTCAAATGGAAGATAGAATCTTATCATAGAAGAACCCATAAAATGCGAAGGCTGTCTCTGGGAAGAACTGGAGAATTTCGATGAAGATAGCGTTGTCATGTAACGGAGGCTTGTCACACCGTTCAAGGCGGGAAAAGAGTATCTGGCGAAACAGACTGATATTTAGATGCAAGATCCCGTAATTTGTCTCCAAATCAGCAACACATCCGTCATACAATCAGATATTTTTATTAAAATTGCAAAATTTTTGTGATGTCCTGTCTTGTGTTGTTCTAATGGAACGGAACAGATGAAAAAGATATTCGTTGTTGTCTTATTGGTGACATTGTATTGTAGTCTGGCGTATGGCCAGTCCCGTTCTGCGGGCGGTATTGTCGTGGACGGATCCACGGGAAAGCCGATGGAGTATATCGCGGTGTATTTCAAGAATACCGCTTCCGGATGTATTACCAATAGCCGAGGGGAATTTTTTGTAAAGGACTCTTCCGGGGCCGATACCCTTGTTGTGGAGGCGATAGGATATGAAAAGCAGCAGATAAGGCTGAAAAAAGAGACCAATACCGGCCTGGATATCCGTATGAAACCGGCAAATATTGAACTGGCAGGGGCGGTGGTCAGGCCGAAGAGGGAGAGATACAAGAAAAAGGACAACCCGGCTATAGCCCTTATGCGCAATGTGATAGCCCATAAGGACAGCAACAGGGTGGAAAGCAGTGACTATTATAAGTGCAGCCTGTACGAAAAACTCACATTGTCTCTTGATGACTATACTCCAAATTTCGAGAAAAAGAAGAAACTGAACTATCTCAAGGAATATATAGATACTTCTGAAATCACCGGAAAGCCGGTTCTGGCGGTCTCGATAAGGGAGACCATGGGGGAATTTTTCTACAGGAAATCTCCCGAAGAAAGGAAGACTGTCAGGAAGGCGTCACGACACACCGGCATCGACAAGGATATCGATTATCAGGGAAATCTTGCCACCGGTCTTGAACTTCTCTTTACCGGGGCCGACATCTTTGACAATGAGGTCGAATTCATGATGAACCGTTTTGTCTCCCCGATTTCTTCGACTCTCGCCATATCTTATTACAAGTATTATATAATGGGCACCGTAATGGTTGACGGGGTTCAGTGTACTGATCTTGCCTTTGTCCCTTACAACAGCCAGAGTTACGGCTTTACAGGACGCCTGTACGTGACAACGGACGGGAATTATTCCATAAAGAAGGTCCAGTTGAATTTCCCGTCCCGCAGCAATGTCAACTGGATAGACAAGTTGAGGATAGACCAGGAGTTTTCCCGGACTGAAGATGGGCTGTGGGCACTGAAACGCGAGGATGCGTATGTAAATCTTACTGTCTTTGAGGGCACTCAGGGGATTTTTGCCCATCAGACAAGGTATTTTACGGATTATGACATAGAGCCTGAGGGACTTGGGGAAAACCCGGTGTTCCGTATGGACGGACAACTTGAAGTCTTGCCGGGCGCAAAGTCATATGATGACAGATATTGGGCGGACAACCGTCCTCTGCCGCTATATAAAAGGGAGGCGGCCATAGGCAAAGTCTCGGATGATATAATGAAAAAATCATCTGCGGGCATCTGGATGCGTGTCCTCGATGCTTTCGTTTCAGAATGGGTGCAGACATCCGGCTCCAGGGAAACCTCCAAGTTCGACTTCGGCCCGATTCTCAGTACGGTCGGATACAACTACATAGAAGGCCCGAGATTCCGGCTCGGTGGAATGACTACAGCAAACCTTTCTAAAAGATGGTTCGGGAGCGGATATATTGCATATGGGATAAATGACGGGAAGTTCAAGGGAAGTGCGACTCTGACACACAGTTTCAACGACAAGTTCTACCATCCGAATGAACGGCCGGTCAATAACCTGTCCGCTTCATATACCTACGACATCTACAGTCCTGAAGTAATCGGGGAGCAGCATGATATTGTCACATCCCTGAAAGCAGGTACAGTCAAGAAATTGCAGTATATACGCAAGGCCACCGTCAAGTACGAACGCCAGTGGCTGAACAGTCTCAAGACGAGTATCTGGATGGAAAATGCGAGGTATACTCCCGCCACTCTGCCCGGCCCTGCAGGAGAAGGCACTCTGAGATATCAGATGCTGTCGGATCAGGGTACAATCGTGGATATTCCTGATATCATGTCCACCGAAATAGGAGCGGAAATCAGATGGGCTCCCGGAGAAAAGAACTTCAATTCAGTCTCGAAATTTGTGAATCTTGACAAGGATACTCCGATTTTCACTCTGAAGCATATTGTCGGTATCAATGCCCTTGGGGGAGAATATTATTACAACCGTACGGAATTCAATGCATTCAAGCGTTTTCACCTTTCTGTCGCCGGGATGCTTGATGCAAAGTTCAGTGCCGGAAAGATATGGAATTCTGTCCCGTGGCCGCTATTGATAATGCCTGCTGCAAACCAGTCGTTCGCATACCGCAGGGAGACTTTCCACATGATGAATGCCCTGGAGTTTGTCACAGACCAGTATGTCCAGGTCAATCTCACATGGCATCTGAAAGGCATGATATTGAACCGCATCCCTCTGATCAAGAGGCTTAAACTGCGTGAGATGGTCGTTTTCAACGGAATATATGGCGGTCTTTCTTCGAAGAACAACCCAGCCTCTGCCCCGGGGCTCTTCCTGCTGCCTGACGGTACTGTGCCGCTCGGGAAGATGCCGTACATGGAGGTCGGTGTCGGCCTTGAAAATATACTGCGTCTGTTCAGGGTAGTGTATTTCTACCGTCTTACCTACAGGGATCACGATCTCAGTTGGCTTGGCAAGTGGGGCGGCCTGCGTTTCGGAGTTTATGTGGATTTTTAGGAGGCAGAATGAAACTGCTGTCATCATTCTGTGGCAGCACCCGTCTTTTGTCTCCGTCTGGCCGCCGCCATCCCGAACGGCATGAAAAATTTGTCAGAAGACTCGAGGGCGTCAGACATTTCTGCCCACCGGCCATTTTCCAGGGTCTTATGCTGCATCATTAAAATATGATTTTACCATACCATATATTTTATTCCTGACATTTTCATCTTCGATATATCTGCTCCGGTTGTTTTTCCATGGCCTGATATTTATCAGTGAGTCAAATTCAACGAAGTCTTCCGAACCGAAATATTCTGAGGCTATGTTTTTTAATTCATATATTGACATCGGTTTCTTTAGAATCATCGCAATAGAAAATTTATATTTCTGCGAAATTATAAATTCCGGGATAAAATTCAATGCGGCAAAAGGATTTTCAGTGTGCGTAAATCCGGATTTAATGTCTAACTTTAGGCTCTGTCAGGCCGGGACTTATGGACTGTTTCCTGACGGAGGCCGGAAGCCTATGGTTGTGAACGATAAAACAGAATGACAATGAACAGGAGAATGTTGCTGGCGGCGGGGACTGTCCCTCTTGCTGCCATGCTGTCTGAACAGGATGTGTCTTGCCGCAAGACCGTTTCGCCGGATGCAGGGCAGAGGCCCAACATAATATTCTTCCTTGTCGATGACATGGGATGGCAGGATACGTCAGTCCCGTTCTGGACGCAGAAGACAGGGTATAATGAAATCTATGAGACTCCGAACATGGAGCGTCTTGCTGCTAATGGGATGCTTTTCACCCAGGCCTATGCCTCAAGTGTCAGTTCCCCGTCAAGGTGCAGCATGATGACAGGGGCGAATGCTGCCAGACACAGGGTCACCAACTGGACTCTGGTGCGGGACAATCCTCCTGATATGAAAAGCGATGTGATAGAATTGCCGGACTGGAACTACAATGGTATCTGCCAGGTGCCCGGGGTCAACAACACCTTCCTTTCAAAGACCTTTGTCCAGTATCTCAAAGACAGTGGCTATCATACAATCCATTGCGGCAAGGCCCATTGGGGCGCGATTGACACCCCGGGCGAGAACCCGTGTCATTTCGGCTTCGAGGTCAATATTGCCGGTCATGCCGCAGGTGGTCTTGCGACTTATCTCGGTGAACAGCGATATGGCCATGACAGGGATGGTGTCCCGACATCCCTTATGTCTGTCCCCGGGCTTGAAAAATACTGGGACACGGACACATTTGTCACCGAGGCCCTGACCCGAGAGGCTGTCGATGCCCTGGATAAGGCAAAGGCATATGGGCAGCCGTTCTATCTGTATATGTCGCACTATGCCATACATGTCCCGGTCGACAGGGATACCAGATATTTTGACAGATATAAACAGAAAGGCCTTTCCGACAAAGAGGCTGCCTATGCCTCCCTCATAGCCGGCATGGACAGGAGTCTCGGAGATCTGATGGACTGGCTTGAAGAGAATGGCGAGGCGGACAATACGGTCATTATCTTTATGGGAGACAACGGCGGCTTTGCCACAGGGAAGCAGTGGCGGGATGAGCCGCTGTATACTCAGAACAGTCCGTTGAGATGCGGGAAAGGGTCTGCCTATGAAGGCGGGATAAGAGTGCCGATGATAGTATGCTGGCCTGGGGAGACCGCTCCCGGTTCCAGATGCGGAAAGCCGGTCATGGCGGAAGACATCTTTCCTTCCATACTTGAAATGGCCGGCATAACATTCCGGGATGCACCTCAGAAAGTAGACGGGCGTAGTTTTGTCCCTCTTCTCAGGCAGACCGGCGATCCGTCCAGAGGGCGCAGGCTGTACTGGAACTATCCCAATCTCTGGGATGATGTCGGGCCTGGAATCGGCGCGTCATGTACTGTCCGGGACGGGGACTGGAAACTCATTTATTTCTATGCGACCGGAGAAAAAGAACTGTATGACATATCAGAGGACATAGGGGAGACAGAGGATCTGAGCCGGGAGCATCCCGAGATTGTGAAAAGGCTGTCAAGGGAACTCGGCCGATACCTGAGACGCTCCGGTGCACAGCGCCCTTCATTTGTGCAGACAGGGATGCCTTGTCCGTGGCCGGATGAACTCTGACAGTCATCTTCCCGGTGCCGGAACCATCTCTGAGCCACTTGCTGTTCCCTGCGGCAGATTTTCTTCAGGGAAAATTAGGGCTATTGATATTGCAGATAGGAGGATTTTTCATACCTTTGCAGGGATTATGGAAAATCCTTTCTTCATATCAATGATGTCCAAGCGAATGCATCGTCAAGATGCATAGTTTTTTCTTTTGCCCGGACCTGTGCGGGATGCATGGGAGGCTCCTGTAGAATTGCGGCGGATTTTCAGCATGACCGCCGGGACTTTAGAACAGTCATTCATTGGTATGGATTATGGTCAGACACGAATATTTTCACAAAGAAACATTTTATTTTGAGGCAGGCGGCAGCATTGACGGACTGAAGGTTGTCTATCATACCTCTGCTGTCGGCTATCGGGCCTTTGGTGATGACAGGCGCAAGGTCATCTGGATATGTCATGCGCTCACGGCCAATTCCGATGCCGAAGACTGGTGGCCGGAACTGGTCGGCCCCGGGAAGTTCTTCGACACGGAAAAATATTTTGTGGTGTGCGTCAACATGCTCGGCTCCGCTTACGGGTCTTCCGGCCCGTCTTCTCAAAGGCCGGACGGTGATGGCCCGTATTATTTTGATTTCCCGAAAATCACTGTCAGGGATATTGTCAATGCCAGCATTCTTGTAAGACAACATCTTGGAGTCGAGGCTATTGATATTCTTGCAGGCGGTTCTATAGGCGGATTCCAGGCATTGGAGTGGGCTGTAATGGAGCCGGATGTCATCAGGCAGGCAGTATTCATAGCCTGCGGGGCAAGGGTGACCCCGTGGCTTACAGCACATAATGAATCCCAGCGGATGGCCCTGGAGGCTGATCCGTCTTTCCGGGCAGCGAAAAGCCTGAAAGGGGGAGAAAACGGGCTGAAGGCTGCGCGTTCGATGGCACTGATTTCATACAGAAGTTACGACGGCTACAATTCCACCCAGTCTGAAGCCTCTGAGGATGCGTTATTTGCCGACAGGGCCGGGTCATACCAGCGTTATCAGGGTAAGAAACTCTCTGACCGGTTCGATGCCTATTCTTACTGGTATCTTACATATTCAGTCGACAGTCACAATCTCGGCCGCGGCAGGGGAGGGCTTGAGGCTGCCCTGTCTTCCATCAGGTGCAGAAGCGTCGTGGTGGGCATAGACAGCGACTGCCTGTTCCCTGTCATGGAGCAAAGATTCCTTGCGGAGAATATACCAGGTGCTGAGTACCATGAGATTTCATCGAAGTTCGGACATGACGGCTTCCTGCTGGAATATCCCCAACTGGAACATATTATGGCTCCGCTTCTGGAAGACCGGCATGGAGCATAAAAGCGGCAGGGTGAAAAATAAGTTTGACAGATAAAATATACATCATATGCAGGTATTGAAATTCGGCGGCACTTCGGTTGCAGATGCCGGCAACATGCAGAAAGTAGTAGAGACGGTGGCCCGGGCTGTCGACAAGGACCGGACCATACTCGTGTGCTCGGCCATCAGCGGATGTACCGACACACTCATCAGGATAGGGACACTTGCCTCAGAGAGGGATGAATCATACAAGGGTTTGATAGACACTCTGCAGCAGACACACCACAATATCATCAGGGAACTTCTTCCTTTGGAGAAGCATGAAGATTCGACGGAGGTCTGCGACGGGCTTTTCGAGTCATTGCGTGGAATAGCACAGGGCGTCTATCTGCTCGGAGAGTTGAGCAGCGCGAGTCTGGACGCCATCCAGGGACTCGGAGAAATCCTCTCTACAAAGATAATGGCCACGAAACTGGCGTCAATCGGGATTTCTACCAAATGGATTGATTCGCGTGAGATAATAAAGACTTTCAGCAAGGGAGGGAAAAATGTCGTCGATACTGCGGCGACATATGCCAATGTGGTGAAGATGATAGACACCCATCCCATTACTTCCCTGTTTGTGGTGCCGGGCTTTATCGCCTCTGACAGCCACAGCCGCATGACCACCCTCGGCCGCGGAGGCTCCGACTATTCTGCGTCATTGTTTGCGGTAGGGAGCAAGGCGAGGATACTTGAGATATGGACGGATGTTCCCGGGATGATGACTGCCAATCCGAAGATTGTGCCTACTGCCCGTACCATAAGCCATATTTCATACAGGGCTGCCCTGGAACTGTCCCATTTCGGGGCAAAAGTCATATATCCCCCTACAATACAGCCGGTTGTGGCAGAAGGAATTCCTATCTATGTCAAGGATACATTCGCTCCTGACTCCCCAGGCACTCTCATAGAGAATGACCCGCCGAGGGGGAAGGACAGGCTGATAGGCATCTCCAACTCTGACAATATCGCCCTCCTTTCACTTGAAGGAAGCGGGATGGTAGGCATTCCGGGTTTTTCAAGCCGGCTTTTCGAGACTCTGAGCCAGAACGACATCAATATCATTCTCATCACTCAGGCTTCTTCTGTCCATACAATGTGTGTGGCCGTATCGGAGAAAGATGCCGAGAAAGCCAAAGAGGCTGCGGACAGATGCTTTGCATATGAAATCTCAATAGGGAAACTCAATCCGCTGAAAGTCGAGAAAGGATTTTCCATAGTCTGTCTCGTGGGGGATGATATTCTCAACCAGTGCGGAGCGACAGGCAGGATGCTCGCCGCCCTCGGGCGTCACAGCATATCTATCCGGGCTACAGCCCAAGGGTCTTCAGAGAGGAATATTTCTGCTATTGTCAAGTCTGAGGATGTCAATGCGGCCATACAATATATCCATGCCGAATTTTTCGACAAGAGTTCAGTCAAGGATATCAACCTTTTCATTGCCGGCTATGGCGTTGTGGGCAAGGCTCTTGTCCGGATGATTGCGGATAACGGAGACAAAATCGCTGCCCGCACAGGGAAAAGGCTCCATGTCATAGGCCTGTCAAACAGCAGGAGATATGTCATTGACATGTCCGGGCTTGATCTTTCAAGGACAGAAGAACTTCTCGCCGGCGGCAGGAATGCAGCGGATGAAGCCTATTTTGAGGAACTTGCGTCCATTTCACTTGAGAACTCCATATTTGTGGACTGTACGGCAAGTTCTGACATAGCATACAAATACATGAATCTTTTCCGCAGGGGCTATTCCGTAGTCGCCTGCAACAAGATCACATTCTCTTCTCCGTTCCGGCAGTATAAGGCGCTCAAGAATGCCGCCCTTGAAAACGGGGCTGTGCTCAGGTACGAGACCACTGTCGGTGCTGCGCTTCCTATACTTGAGTCCATTGCCCGCAGTGTCAACAGCGGGGACGGGATACAGAAGATAGAGGCAGTACTTTCCGGTACATTGAACTATATTTTCAGCACATATCGTGGCGGAGAGGGCGGCACTTTTGCCGAAGTGGTACGCCGGGCGCAGGAGGCGGGATATACCGAACCTGACCCGAGGCTCGATCTCAGCGGCAGGGATGTGCTCCGGAAACTGCTGATTCTTTCAAGGGAAGCGGGAGTCGGGATAGACGAGGCCGATGTAGAGATTGACCCTATCCTCGGGCCGGAGTTTTTCGGGGTAAAGCAGGATGCGTTCTACAGGCTGCTTGAAGAAAACGAGCATGTGTTTGCCGCACGTTACAGGTCGGCAGCAGAGAAAGGCCTCAGGCAACGCTATATCGCATCTTTGGTGAAGGACTCTTCTTCCCCGCAAGGCTACAGGGCAAGGATGTCTCTTGAAAATGTGCCTGCAGACCATCCGCTGTACAACCTTTGCGGGACAGATAATGCAGCCATCATCACGACCGAATTCTATCCGTCTCCTTTAGTTGTCCAGGGTGCGGGAGCCGGGGCCAGACAGACAGCATCAGGGGTTCTCAATGACATCCTGATGTAAGGTCCAGACCGGATGCAGGCTCAAGTCCTGATACGGCCGGCGGTGCTTCCCTGACAGTATGGGACATCATCGGAAACGATGGAAGACAGATTAAAAGTGAGGATTTATGGAACAGAAATACAGATTTGAAACTCTTCAGGTGAGGGCAGGGCAGGAAATAGACCCTGTTTCAAAAGGGACCGCTGTCCCGATTTACCAGAGTACGGCCTATACATTCGATGACATGCAGGATGGGGCAGACCTTTTCGCCCTGAAAAAGGCCGGCAATATCTATACGCGGATTACAAACACCACTACCGATGTGTTTGAAAAGAGGATGGCTGCCCTTGAAAACGGTGTGGCGGCGGTGGCTACGGCATCAGGCCAGTCTGCCGTTTTTCTTTCCATCCTGAATGTATGCGGCCCCGGAGACAATATTGTGACTACCCCGTTCCTTTATGGGGGCACGTTCACTATGTTTGAAATCACCCTGAAAGACATGGGCATAGAAGTCCGGTTTGCCAAGAGTGACCATGTGGATGACCTTGTCGACCTTGTTGACGGCAGGACCAAGGCTGTCTATCTTGAGAATCTCGGCAACCCTGCATTCAATATCCCCGACTATGAGCCCATCATTGAGATGGCGCACAGAAACGGCATCTGCGTCATGGTAGACAATACCTTCGGCTGCGGAGGCTACCTGTTCCGCCCGCTGGATTTCGGGGCGGATGTCGCCATACATTCTGCCACCAAATGGATATGCGGCCATGGTACTTCGTTGGGCGGAGTCGTGGTGGACGGCGGGCGTTTTGACTGGACGGACGGGAGGTATCCTCTTCTTGCCGCCCCGTCACCGAGTTATCACGGTCTTGTATATACGGAAGTCTTCGGGAATGCTGCATTTGCGGGACGTGTGCGTGTGGACGGGCTCAGAAATATCGGGGCTGCAATCTCTCCATTCAACTCGTTCCTGATGCTGCAGGGACTTGAGACTCTGTCACTCCGGGCGGAACGTTGCTGCGCCAATGCTCTTGCCATAGCCGGATTCCTCGAAAGGCACCCGGCAGTAGAGAGTGTCAATTATCCTGGACTGAAAAGCAGCCCGTATCATGCTCTGGCAGAGAAATATCTGCACAACGGTTTCGGTGGCGTACTTACTTTCAGGGTGAAAGGAGGTTTCGAGGCTGCGGCAGCCCTTGTGGGCAGACTGGAACTGATTCTCCATGTGGGAAGTGTCGGTGACGCCAAGTCCCTGATAGTACATCCTGCATCGACGACCCATTCGCAGTTGAGTCCGGAAGAACAGGTGGCGGCAGGGGTCTATCCGAATATGCTGCGCCTTTCCGTGGGCATTGAGAATGTTGACGACCTCATCGCAGACCTGCAGCAGGCCCTGTAGCGCCCCCTGTCCGGTATCGGCAGGGAAAGAATTGACAGTAAATAAGTATAATAATATTGATAAAATTTAAAAGAAGATGAAAGTAGCAGTTGTAGGTGCCACAGGTCTTGTAGGCACCAGAATGTTGGAGGTGCTCGCAGAGCATGATTTCCCGGTGACAGAACTTTTACCGGTAGCATCCGAGAAGTCTGTAGGACGCAAGATAACATTCAAAGGCAAGGAGTGGACGGTGGTCAGTGCTGAAGACGCCATTGCCGCCCGTCCTGACGTAGCCCTGTTTTCTGCCGGGGCATCAGCGTCAAAGGAACTCGCCCCGAAGTTCGCCGAAGCCGGATGCCGGGTCGTGGACAATTCTTCCTGCTGGAGGATGGATCCGTCCAAAAAACTCGTTGTCCCTGAGATAAATGGGGATGTGATAGAAAAGGATGACATGATTATTGCCAACCCGAACTGTTCCACCATCCAGATGCTTCTGCCGATAGCGCCGCTCCACAAGGCCTATACAATCAGGAGGATCGTCGTCTCGACCTATCAGTCGGTGACTGGGACAGGCTACAAGGCTCTAAACCAGATGGAGGCAGAGCGTGCAGGCGGGAAATGGGGAGAATATCCTGCCGTCTACCCTTATCCTATCGATGAGAATATCCTTCCGCACATCGACTCTTTCCTTGAGACAGGATATACGAAAGAGGAGATGAAGATGGTCAATGAGACACATAAGATAATGCGGGACGACAGTATAGCCGTATCTCCGACCACTGTACGTGTCCCTGTCAAAGGCGGGCATTCCGAGTCAATTAACCTCGAATTCGAAAAGGAATTTACACTTGACGAAGTACGCAGACTCATTTCAGAGATGCCTGGATGTGTGCTTCAGGATGACCCGCAGCACAATGTGTATCCGATGCCTCTCTTTGCCTGGGGCAAGGATGAGGTCTTTGTGGGCCGTATCCGCCGCGACCCGTCTGTAAAATACGGGCTCAATCTCTGGTGTGTGGCAGACAATCTGCGCAAGGGCGCAGCCACAAATGCCGTACAGATTGCCAGCCTGCTGATTAAGAAGGGCTTTCTTCCGAAAGAATAGAAAAACACGTTTTCCTTGTTTGTCCGGCATTCGTTTACCGGAAAATTCCTATCTTTGAAAGACATTGTTTTTTAGAGTAAAGAAACATGAATGCTGACATACCCAGGCCAACGGTCGTAGTTTCCCTGACATCGTTCCCGGCAGCGATTCCTTATGCCGCCGGGGCTGTCAGGTCTATCCTTGCGGGTTCTGTCCTTCCGGACAAGGTGGTGCTGTACCTGACTTTTTCCCAGTTCGGGGAAACAGGGATACCGGGAGAACTGCTGAAACTGGCAGAGGAGAATCCTGTTTTCGAAATACGGAATTATGACCGGGATATCCGTTCATACAGAAAACTTATCCCTGCCCTGCAGGATTTCCCGGAAGCAGTGATAGTGACCGTGGATGATGACGTAGCCTATCACAGGCACATGCTGCGGGATCTGCTGCGTCTGCACGAGGAGATTCCGGGGGCTGTCCTGGCCCACAGGGGCAAGTGCATAAGGCCTGGCAGTCCATATCGCAAATGGCGCAAGTACCGCTGGTATGATTTTCTGCTGAAAAGGATACATTCGGATTTCAGGAATATCCAGACCGGAGTCGGCGGGGTATTGTATCCTCCTCATTCGCTCAAGGAAGATATGATGGACGTGAACCTGTTTACAGCGATCGCCCCGACGACAGATGACATCTGGTTCTGGGCGGCCGGTGTCGCGGCCGGGACGCCTGTCGTGCCTGTCCCTTTCGGCCACAACAAGCCACGCGGGCTTGGCAAGCCGAAGGAACTGTCGTTGAAGACAAGTAATTTCAAGGCCGGGACAGACAGAAACGCTGCCGCTCTGAAGGCCATTGTCGAAAAATATCCTGAAATCGGCAGGAAGATAGGATATGATACAGAAACAGACAGACACGCATGAAGATGAACGGAGAACAGAAAATAACAGTTTCCCTGACGTCGTTCCCGGAAGCGATCCCGTATGCTGTGCAGGCTATACGGTCAGTTCTGGGAGGCTCGCTGCTTCCGGACAGGGTCGTGCTGTATCTTGACAGCCAGAAGTTTCCCGGAGAAGTACTGCCAGAAGCACTCGAGGCCCTGAAGGCAGAAAGCCCCATCTTCGAAGTGCGGTTCGATCCGGCGGAGATACGCTCCTACAAGAAACTCATCCCGGCTCTGCGGGATTTCCCGGAGGACATCATCGTGACGGTGGATGACGATATTTTTTATCATCGCAACATGTTGCGGGACCTGGTCAGGATGCACAGACGGATGCCGGAAGCCATCATCGCACACCGGGTAAGGAAGATAAGTATGGACCGCCCGTATAATAAATGGCGCAAATACAAGTGGTATGATTTCCTGTTCAGGCGGATACATGCCGGGTACACCAACCTTCAGACCGGAGTCGGCGGAGTCCTGTACCCTCCACATTCGCTGGATGAATCGATGCTTGATGCCGGATTGTTTACCCGGATTGCCCCTACAGCAGATGATATCTGGTTCTGGGCCGCGGCTGTGGCAAAGGGTACAAAAGTGGCTCCTGTCCCGTTCGGAAAACGTAAGCCGCAGGAACTCGGAAAGCCTGACGGCTTGTCGTTAAGGATTGTCAATTTCAGGTCCGGTGTGGACCGGAATTCGGCTATGATGAAAACTATTCTTGAGAAATACCCTGTCATCAGGCAACGGCTTGAGAAGGGGAAATGATAGACCTATGAACTATTATCTGGCAAAAGACATCAAGGAGAAACATAAGCATAATGCGGGCAGCAAGGCCCGTCTGGATATTGAGAAGACAATGGAGAGGCTTGGGTTCCTCCCCGCAGGACTGCATCATACTACAATAACAAGTAACCGCGTGTTGCATTATATGCGTACAAGGGCCAATGTCGCCAGAATGGCGGCAACTATAGGGAAGGGTGATACTCTTGTGCTGCAGTATCCTACACGGTTCTACCGGCTTGTCTGCCGTATAGCGCATTTGCTTGGGGCGCACATTGTCACTTTTGTACATGATCTGCAATGTTTCCGCCATAAGATATTTATTGCCAAAGAAGAAATACGGCGGCTGAACATGTCAGACGATCTTATTGTCTGCAATAATGTTGTGCGCAGGTGGCTTAGGGACAACGGTTTTGTGGGATATAATAAAAAAGGCATGATAGAGACGCTTCAGGTATTTGATTTTTTTTCTGAAGCAAAAAGTCCTGAACGGAAACAGACCTGGCCCATGCATAAGATTGTATATGCAGGGCAGTTAGCCCGTATGAAAAACAGTTTTCTATATGATTTCGGGGAATATATCAAAGGATATTCAGTCAATGTTTATGGGAAAGGCTTTGACAGCAAGAATGCAAAGAATCCTGAAAAATTTGATGTAAAAGGCTTCATGTTTCCGGATGAACTGATAGGTCGTGCAGAAGGTGATTTCGGCCTTGTGTGGGATGGAAATTCCGTTGACAGTTGTAGTGGAAATTTTGGAGAGTATCTTAGAATCAATACCCCCCACAAAATCTCCTTGTATATACGGTGCGGTCTGCCTCTGCTGATATGGAGAAAGGCGGCAATGGCCGGATTTGTCGAGGAAAATGGTATAGGCATCTGTATTGATTCTTTGCGGGATATCAGCGGCATATATGAAAGGCTGACAAAAGACGAATATGACAGGATGTGCGACAATGTGTCGGAAGTGAGCCGGAGGATTTCGGAAGGATATTATTTCAGCAATGCTGTTTCGAGACTCCTCCTTCAGGAGGACAATAACAATTAGACAATGTATCCGAACTGTTAATGATGATATGATGGGAATGGATGTCGATATAGTATATCTTTGGGTAGATGGGAATGATCCCCAATGGAGGGCAAAGCATAATGCATGTATAGGAAAGACTGAAGAAAAGTCTGCCGTGAACTGTGAGGGCAGATATGCCGATAATGATGAGTTGAAATACAGTCTGCGGTCAATAGAGAAGTATGCCCCGTGGATACACAGGATTTTTATTGTTACGGACAATCAGGTTCCGGAATGGTTGGATACCTCCAGTCCGAAGGTCAGGATAGTCGATCATAAGGAAATTCTGCCTGAAATCAGTCTGCCGTGTTTTAACTCGAGGCTGTTGGAACACTTCCTGTATAGAATCCCGGGGTTGTCAGAACATTTTCTTTATGCAAACGATGATATGTTCATCAACAGGCCTGTGGCTCCCGAAGACTTTTTTTCTTCAGACGGACTGCCTGTCGTCCGGTTCAACCGCCGCCCGTTCAGAAAACTGTCCTTGTGGTTTAAAGAAAAGGTACAGGGGAAACAGTTGAGCAACTATGTCCAGGCTATCAGAAATTCGGCGGCACTTGTAGAGAGGAAATACGGTATATATTACGGAGGCAAGACACATCATAATATAGATGCCTATCTGAAAAGTGACTGCAAGCATGTGGGGGAGGTGTTCAAAAGTGAGATAGAGGCTACTCTATCCAATCATGTCCGCAGCGCAAACGATGTCCAGCGGAATATCTATTCTTATGTGCCGTTGGCGGAAAAACGCGCACATCTGTCCTATGTCACACAGAAAACTTCGTTCAGACTCCATATCGATAATCCGGGCCATTATGGGAAATTGGAGAGGTACAAGCCCATGCTGTTCTGCATGAATGATTCAGAATATGCAACAGACAGTGACAGGAAGCGTGCAACTGCGTATCTGGAAAAGCGGTTTCCAGAGAAATCATGTTTTGAAAAGTGACGCTCAGTCTTCCCGGATATCGTTGAGGTCGTACTTGTCGAAATATTCCGATTTCACTGTCTTCTGTGTGCCACTGGCTCTTCCTCTGGCCTGTTTTTCCAGAAACTCCTCGTATGATCTTACCGCATAATGATTTATGCGGATAACATCTTGCTGTGGCTCCCGGTCGCGGAAATTCTTTTTTATCGGGGCGCCATGTGAATCTGCGGCATACCCGGAAATCCTTGTTGCCTCATGGCAGCCGGTCATTGTGAATACTCTCCGCGGATTCACTATGCTTTTCACATGCCTGTTCAGGGGGTGCTCAGGTTTTGAGTGGCATTTGAACCGCTCCATCATTGTCCCTGGCAGTTTTTTCTCTGCTCCGCCGCTGCCGTATATCAGCCAGTTGATTTCTACAGCAGGGAAATCCTCGAATCTGTTCAGGAACTCCGGGATTGTCCGGTCTTGTACAGGAACTATAAACTCATCCAGATCGATAAAAGCAATCCATCTGGCATCTGTGCGGTGTCTGTCAAGGCAGTCATCGTATGCGGCAAGTTGCCGTCTGTGTCCCGGGAAGAAAGTATAGTCCACGATTCCGGATTCTATATAGGGGGCAAGCACTTCTTTGGTGCAGTCGGTGCTTTCGTTGTCGTATATGTAGAACTTTTCAACGCCTTTTGACAGATGCCAGTCTATCCATTCCTTGAAATACGGGCCTTCGTTCTTGGCGATGGCACATACTGCAAGATAATACCGGGGCGTGGTATGGTCCCTCTTCATCTGCCGCATCAGTCTCATGGCTTTGAAAAGCCCGTAGCGCAGGATGCCGCGCCATCTGTTCCGTTCCATTTTATGCGGGATGACACCCGCAATGATTTCAGCCAGAGTCTTGTTCATGTCCGGAGATTTATACGGTGGTTTTAGAGTTCGAAAGATGATTTTTCCGGAAGGATATGCTCGAAGGCTTTCCGGAGATTTTCCATTACCTGCGCGTAGTTGCGTATGTGGACATTGTCATTCAGGCAGACCAGAGAATAGGCCTGGCTGTAGATTGCCCTGACAGCCTGTCTTGGCCGTACCATCAGCGGGAACATCTTTGTGTCAAGATAGGTGTTGTACGGTTCGAAATTGCCCTTGCATATCTGCCATGTGCGGAAAAGTTCCGGCGTATAGTCATTCAGTGCCCTGAACCTGTTGACCGATGTCTCTGTCAGTTCTTTCCCTGCCACTGCCCATACTTCCTCAAAGGTGGTTTTCAGATAGGGCTGTGCGTTGTGTGGCGTCCGGAGTGTGATGAATTTGCCGTATGGCTTCAGCAGATAGTTCCAGCGGGCCTTTGAGCCGTAGGACTTGTCGAACCATTTGTCATGGAAACGTGCCATCACCTCTTTTTTGTCGAAATGGCTGTTGATGATTTTCAGGTTGTTCTTGATTCTCCTGTACCATTGCGACCAGGAAGGGTTGTAGAGAAATGCTGCGATGTCGCATGGAAGCCCGTTCCTGAAGAAGCGCTCGGGGCCGGTCTTGCGGATGATATAGAAGTCGTCGTTGAAATAGACAAAATGCTCCGCCAGATCAGGAATCCTGTGCAGATAGCGTTCTATGACCACTGAATTGTATGTGGGGAGAAACTGTTCCGGGATATAGTCCCTGTGGTTGACCAGATGTATTTTCGGGTTGTCCGTATTGAGCCAGGATGGCGTCTGCCCGCTGGTCACAAAATGTATCTTACGCACCCATGGGGCGAATTTTTCCACTCCGCGGAACCAGTATCTCAGGAAACCGTAGTCGCGGAAACGGGCTTCTGACACACCGTTCTTCGTGTTTTCCCGGTTGCCGGAGTATTTCGCAAATTCGGCCTGCCATTCCGGGTCGTTCATGTCCACCCAGGTGACCACAAAATCTATATCCATACCATTCTCATTTCAAATGACAAAATTAAGCCTTTTTTCGAAATTTATGATAAAATTAACCCGGCGGAGGGAAATCGGGCACTAAAAAACTATATCTTTGTTTCCGTATGATTGCGAGAAGACATAAATGACTATCGAGACCAAATACAAGATATCCCTGAACCTGCTTTCCGCCGTTGCACATCTGCCATTGTGGATGTTATACCGGTTCAGCGACCTGGCATACTGTATCATCTACCATGTCGCCAGATACCGGCGGAAAACCGTGCGGAACAATCTTGAACGGGTATTCGGGACATCTGACAGAAAGTTCATCATAAAGACTGAAAAGAAGTTCTACCGTCACCTGTGCGACTGTATTGCCGAGACAGTAAAACTTCTGCATATATCGGATGAGGAGATTGACCGCAGAGTAGATGTCACCAATGGCGAGTATATCGACAGCATCATCAGGGACGGGC
Source organism: Candidatus Cryptobacteroides excrementavium (assembly GCA_017695025.1). Classification (GTDB taxonomy): domain Bacteria; phylum Bacteroidota; class Bacteroidia; order Bacteroidales; family UBA932; genus Cryptobacteroides; species Cryptobacteroides excrementavium. Next base: position 10,239 of record JADILX010000086.1, on the reverse strand, counting down.
ATTCCGTGGTGCTGTTTCTGGGACACTATGGCAACTGGGAATGGGTCCAGGCCATTATCCATCATTTCCGTGAGCCTATTGTCGGAGGACAGGTTTACCGTCCGCTGCATAATAAGGTCATGGACAAGGTGATGCTGAAAATCAGATCCAGGTTTGGCCTTGAGTGCATCCCGCAGAAAAAGGTGGTGCGCCGGCTTCTGGCCGTAGAGCGCAGCGGGAAAAAATTTGTGATCGGATTTATCTCTGACCAGCGGCCTCTGGGCTCTGTCCTGAATCATTGGACTGATTTCCTCGGGCAGGATACGCCTTATGTTGTAGGAGGGGAGAGCATTGGCAATCATGTCGATGCAAGATTTGTGTATCTCGATGTCGAAAAGACAGCCAGAGGTCACTACCGGCTGACTTTCCTGCCGGTAATCCCGGATCCCTCAGATGACGGGCCTGATCCGTATACAAGGGAGTTCATGAAAATGCTTGAAAAGACCATCCGGCGGGAGCCGGCCTACTGGCTGTGGTCGCATAAGCGGTGGAAACGCCGCCGGAGACAGCCCCGGAGGCAACAGGACAAATAACCGGGAGTGGCACTGCTGCTTCTGTCCCGGTACAGATGGATTTTAAACGATAAGAATATGTTCGACAAAGAAGTTTACAAAGCACGTCGCCGCACCTTGCTTGAAAAGATGTCGGGTGGAGACGGAGACAATGGCATAGCGGTGTTCCTCGGCAATACAGAGGCTCCGCAGAATTACAGAGGGAACGACTACAAGTTCCGGCAGGACAGTTCATTCCTTTATTATTGGGGGATCGACGAGCCGGGATTTGCTGCGATTCTTGATTTTGACAGCGGGGATGAATGCATTTTCGGGGATGATGTAGACATTGATGATATCATATGGATGGGCCCACAGGAGTCTGTAGCATCCAAGGCGGCAAGAGTCGGGGCCCCGGTTTCTGCTCCGGCGGCATTGTTTGACAAGGCTGTGCTGGATGCCAGAGCCCGCGGACGTAAGGTGCATTTTCTTCCGCCGTCCAGATATTACAATACCATGAGGCTCTCCATTCTGATGGGAGTATTCCCGGAGGCTGTCAGGACAGTCGCTCCTGTGGGGGTCCCGCTTGAAGGCGGGGTGCTTTTCCATGCTTCACAGGAACTCGTAAAGGCAGTCATATCCATGCGTCTTGTCAAGGAGGACTGTGAGATAGAAGAGATAGACAAGGCTTGCGGGATTGGATATCTGATGCATACCGAAGCGCGGAACAGTTGCCGGCCAGGAGTGCCTGAGCAGGAGATTGTCGGGCGGATGGAGGGCGTGACCATCTCCAAGGGATGGGGAGTGTCTTTTACGACCATTCTGTCCCAGCATGGCGAGACCCTTCATAACCACAGGCATGACGGTATCATTACTCCTGGCAACCTGCTTGTTATTGATGCGGGGGCAGAGAGCAATACCCATTATGCTTCGGACTTTACCCGCACTCTTCCTTGTGGGGGAAAGTTCACCTCGAAGCAGCGAGATATCTATGATATAGTCGCAGACTGCAACGAACTCGCTTTCAGTCTTGCCCGGCCAGGCGTGACTTACCGTGACATCCATCTTCAGGTTGCGGCCAGGATGCTTGACTCCCTCAAGGCTCTCGGGCTTGTGACAGGGTCTGTTGAGGATATGGTTGCAGAAGGGATTGCCGGCCTGTTCATGCCACATGGCCTGGGTCATAATATGGGTCTGGATGTCCATGACATGGAAGACCTCGGCGAGGACCTTGTTGGCTATGATGATGACCAGAAGCGTTCCTCCCAACTCGGGCTCGGTTCTCTCCGCATGGCCCGCAGGCTTGTGCCCGGACATGTCATAACGGATGAACCGGGCATCTACTTTGTCCCGGCTCTCATCAGCAAATGGAAGGCCGAGGGCACAGACAGAGGTATGGTCAATTATCAGCGGCTTGAGGCTGAGTATCTTGATTTTGGCGGCATAAGGCTTGAAGACGATCTTCTTGTCACCGCAGATGGCTGCAGGCGTCTCGGGCCTCACAGGCTGCCGATTGCTTCTGCCGATGTTGAGGCTGCAATGGCTTGACAGAAAGAATAGACAGAGTATGGAAGTCTTTATAGCGATAGTGGCCATCCTGGCCGGAGTCATAGGCATACTGGGGAGTATTCTCCCTGCCCTGCCAGGCCCTCCTCTGACATGGGTGGGCATGCTCCTTCTGTATTTTTGGGGCGGTACAAACGGAGATGGCGAGCCGATGTCCCTGACAATTCTGCTTGTCATGCTCGGGGTGACGATAGCCGTGTCTATAATAGACTATATTGTCCCCATGTATCTTACAAAGGCGACAGGCGGGACCAAGTATGCATCATGGGGAGCGATGATCGGGCTTGTCATAGGTACGTTTATCGTACCTCCGATAGGGATGATAGTAGGGTCGTTTCTCGGTGCATTCCTGATGGAACTGTTCTATGCCAACAAAAGTTCTGAGGATGCATTGAAATCCGCTGCCGGTTCGTTCCTTGGCTTTGTTGTAGGGACAGGGCTGAAAATCATTGCCTGCGGTGTGATGATGTACTACATCATAGTCTATATCTGATGCATTGCTGTTGCCCGCCCTGTCTTCTGCCGGATCGTCATGGCGGCGTGGAATATAAAACTACAGGTGGCCCGAATTTCCGGCGCCACCTGTAGTTTTTGTATGCAGTGTTGTTGTATACCTATTTGGAAATTACTGAACTGAGTTTTTCGCTGAGTTCGTCCAGTTTTTCGATCATTTCCTTGCGGATGCCGTTGTAGTATGCGGCAAGGCTCTTCTTGTCTTTGCGTGTCTTGCCTTCAGGCTTAGGGGCTGCGTTGATCCTGTTCTTGAGGTCGTTGTATAGATCGACTGCCTCTTCGATGATCTTGTTTACCTCTGCTGTCTCTTTTGTCGGGTTGAGAGTGACAAACAAAGTGCAGTCATCGATGAATTCCCCGATGAAATATTCGATGTCTTTTTTGATGTCTCTGAGATTCATGACAATAATTTTTAATTGATAGTTATTTACCCGGCTGCCGGGCGGTGAAACATCATCCGTACCGGCAATTCCGCTGCAAATATAGCAATAAAATCCGCCTTATGAAATTTTACTTTCGAATGTGCTGAGTTTCCGTCAGTTGTCCATTGGAAGAAAGTAAGCCGGGCTGTCCATAATACGTGTGACACCGTTCCCGTTGCCTTCCTCCCCGATGACACGTCTGGCGCGTACCAGCCTGTCAGACAGTTCATAATAGTCTTCTTCCCCGGGAATGAGGGAGTTATGGCGAACTGTCTTTGATGCATGGATAAAGCGTCCGTTGCCGATGTATATCCCCACGTGCGAAATGCTGCTTCCGGTGCCGAAAAATATCAGGTCGCCTTTTTCAAGGCTGGAAATGCGCTGAAGCATCATTTCTTTCAGATTCTGCCCGCCGGATGTGTCAGTACTGTCCTGCGGCTGAAGATTGACCGGGATGTCTTTCCCCGCCTTTGCCTGCTGGGAGGCGTTTCTGGGCAGCAGCACTCCGTTGAGGAACCATACCATACGTACAAGCCCGCTGCAGTCCACTCCCTTTACGGAAGTCCCTCCCCAGAAATACGGGATGCCGAGGAATTTTTCGGCCGTACCTATGATGTTGTCCGCGGTGGCAGAGGCATTCTCCGCCCATGTGCCGAATGCTTCTACATCCTTTTTCGGGACATATCCATGAATGCCGGAAGCCAGTCTGACCTTCACGTATTTTTTAGCCGTGCATTTCCTTCCTGTGCCAGTGGTTTCCGCCAGCATAAGGTCTCCGGCAACAAGGTCGGAAACCGTTTTCGCCCCTTTATACGGAGATGCCAAGATGCGGCTGTACATGGCTGTACAGATATATTTGGGAGCATACAGGTATGCGGACAGGGACGCACTGTCCATTTCGGCCAGTCCCATGTCCAGACACCAGGCCTTATACGGCTCCGGAGATATGACCTGTCTCCAGTATCCGTCTTCCCCGATGATTTCCACCGGGGTACCCATCAGCAACTGGTTCCCGAGTTCCGCAGTAAAGTCCGCCTTTTCTCTCAGATAGTTGGCCGAGAAGCATGTCACGGCATATCTGTGGCCATGTGTCGTGGCGCTGCTGTCTGTATCTGTTGTGGATTCTTGTGCCGCTGCCGGCCTGTTTTCCCCGGCATACGACAGTCCGTTGCCTGCGGCAGCCATACAGATGGCCAATGCGGCAGCAATGCTTGTCTTGTTCATGTCCTATGGCAGTTGTGCCCGGTTTCCTGTCTCAGGCCTTGTCTTCCTTTTCCTTGAGCAGGTCACGGATTTCTGTAAGGAGTTTCTGGTCAAGTGTCGGTTCTGGCTTTGCCGGAGCAGGCGCCTGTTCTTTCTTTTTTGTCAAGGCATTTAGTCCTTTCACCATCATGAAGATGACAAATGCGATTATCAGGAAGTCGAATGTGTTCTGCAGGAACATCCCGTAGTTGAGGGTGACTGCGGGGGCGATTTCTACACCGCTGGCGTCTACTGTGGCTTTTTTCAGGGTTATCGCAAGGTCCTTGAAGTCCACACCGCCGATCAGGACGCCGACAGGAGGCATGATGACATCGTTGACCAGGGAACTGACAATCTTTCCGAACGCGCCTCCCATGATGACGCCGACTGCCATGTCGATGACATTGCCTCTCATGGCAAATGTCTTGAATTCATTGAGAAGTTTCATGATGCTATAATGTTGTGTGTTAGGTCAGGGTATGGTGCTGTATGTTGTCTGCTGTATGTTGTATGTTGTCTGCCGTATATGTTGTCTGTCGTATAATGCCGGGATGCCGGGTGTATGCTGCCTGCCGTATATTGCCGGCTGTGGGGCTGCCGGGGCAAATTTAGTAAATTGCAGCCGATTTCACCGGCATCTTTTATTTTCTTTACGTATTTTTGCCTGCGGCATTACTGCTGTTCACGCCTCGGCATAGCAAAAATGAATTGCTCTGCACTCGGCTTCTGCGCAGTATTGCTTTTCTGACATAGCGGAGGATTTTATATGGAAGAATTTGCCGGAGGAAAAAGATACAATTCATTTACAGGCTATTTCAAGAGGCAATACGGAGAGCGCCTGCAGAAAGTGGTGATAGATGCTGGCTTCACCTGCCCCAACAGGGATGGCACTGTCGGGCGTGGAGGCTGTACCTATTGCGACAATGCCGCCTTTCACCCTTCATACAGTTCTCCCGACAAGCCGCTGTCAGAGCAGATCGATGAAGGTATCAGTTTCCACAGGGTCCGATACCGCAATGCCATAAATTACCTTGCCTATTTCCAGTCTTATTCCAATACCTATGCCCCGCTCCCTGTGCTGAAAGAGCGTTACATTGCGGCCCTTTCGCATCCGTCCGTTGCAGGGATTGTCATAGGGACAAGACCCGACTGTGTCGACGGGGAGAAACTCGACTGGCTGTCATCTCTTAAGGCCGGGGATGTACTTGACGGCTGGTCCCGGATTATCGGTGGCAGGGAATATCATGCTCCGATAGTCATGGTAGAATACGGGATAGAGTCCTGCTATGACAGGACGCTTGCAAGAATTAACCGGGGGCATGATTTCGCCTGTGCCCGGAAAGCAGTATGCATGACAGCGGAACGGGGGATACCCGTCGGGGCGCATTTTATTTTCGGGCTGCCGGGGGAGAGCCGGGAGATGATGCTTGATGAGACAGACATGATAAATGCTCTTCCGCTTACATCGGTCAAATTCCATCAGTTGCAGATTGTCAAAGGAACAGCCATGGAACGGGAATATGCCTCCAGTCCCGGTGACTTTGCCGTATTTACCCTTGACGGCTATCTCGAATTTTTTGCAGATGTACTGGAGAGGCTGCGTCCTGACCTTTATATTGAACGTTTTGCCGGAGAGGTCCCTCCACGTTTCGTGAATGTGACTCCGTGGGGGCTGGTCCGCAATGTGGAACTTCTTCGCATGCTCGACAGCAAACTCGAAGAAAGAGGCACGTGGCAGGGCAGATTGACGGATTTTCACCGTTTTCGCCGCCAATAAAAAAGATTTTCCACAATAATTGTTATATTTGCGTGCAAAATTATACGTAATGCAGACTTTTGTTAATTCTCAGATTCAGGAGGGACTTACTTTTGATGATGTCTTGCTGGTTCCGGCCAAGTCCGATGTCCTTCCAAGAACGGTGGATGTGTCCACCAGATTTTCCACAGGCATTTCTCTCCATACGCCCATAGTTTCGGCTGCCATGGATACGGTTACAGAAGCCGAACTTGCAATCGCCATGGCCCGTGCCGGCGGTATCGGGGTCATTCACAAGAATATGACCATAGAGGAGCAGATGAGTCAGGTGCGCCGTGTGAAAAGGGCTGAGAACGGGATGATATATGATCCTGTCACCATACGTCCCGAGGCAACTGTCGGGGATGCCCTCGGCATGATGGCCAACCATCATATCGGCGGTATTCCTGTAGTTGATGCCAACAATTTTCTGATAGGCATCGTGACCAACAGGGATCTCCGGTTCCAGGACAACATGAAACTCCCGATATCCGAGGTGATGACAAAAGCCGAAAACCTTGTCACAGCCCAGAAGGGTATCGGCCTGGCAGAAGCAACCAATATACTCAGACAATACAAATTCGAGAAACTCCCTGTAGTAGATAAGGACGGCAAACTGGTCGGACTCATCACATACAAGGATCTCATGAAGATAAAGGACAATCCGATAGCCTCCAAGGATTCAAAGGGCCGTCTTCTTGTAGCGGCTGCAGTAGGCGTCAAGTCGGATACCATCGAGCGGATAGAGATGCTCTGCAGTGCCGGGGCTGATGCTGTGGTCGTAGACACCGCCCACGGGCATTCCGTATATGTACTTGAAGTGATCAAGAAGGCCTGTGAGGCTCTTCCGGGAGTCCAGATAATTGCCGGGAATGTGGCTACCGGTGAGGCTGCCAAGGCACTTGCCGATGCCGGTGTATCCGGGGTCAAGGTAGGTATCGGGCCTGGCTCCATCTGTACCACCAGGGTGATTGCCGGTGTGGGCATGCCTCAACTTACGGCTGTGATGCTGGCTGCAGAGGCACTCAAGGGTACAGGTATCCCTATTATTGCTGACGGTGGCATCAGGTATTCCGGAGACATCGTGAAGGCTCTTGCTGCAGGTGCAAGCACGGTCATGGCCGGCTCCCTTTTTGCCGGTGTGGAGGAGTCTCCGGGGGAGACTATCATCCTGAACGGAAGGAAATTCAAGTCCTACCGCGGCATGGGCTCGCTCGAAGCCATGCAGGCAGGCTCCAAAGACAGGTATTTCCAGGACATGGAAGAGGATATCAAGAAACTCGTTCCGGAAGGCATTGTAGCCCAGGTCCCTTACAAGGGGACGCTTGCAGAGGTGGTCTACCAGCTTGTCGGCGGGCTCAGGGCCGGAATGGGATATTGCGGGGCCAAGAACATAGAGACTCTGCGTTCGGCCAGGTTTGTCCGCATCACCAATGCCGGATATATCGAGAGCCATCCGCATGATGTGACCATCACACGTGAGTCGCCTAACTACTCAAGATAGTCCTGAAGATGGGGCATACCGTCAGAATCATATTCATATGTGGAATCGCCTTGCTGACATTGTCGTCATGCCGGGCGATTTCCTCACTTCTCCATGACGATGATGTCGTGGCAGAAGTCGGGCATCATATGCTGTTCAGAAGTGACGTGGCGTCCCTGATACCGGACGGGACTTCCCCGGAGGACAGTCTTCGGCTGGCATTGCAGTATATCAACATCTGGGCTTCCGACCTCGTGTTCCTTGACATAGCCGAGGAACAGTTGTCCAAAGAAGAACTCGATGTGTCGGCAGAACTGGAGGAATACCGCCGCTCCCTACTGAAGTACAGGTACGAACAGCGTTATGTGAACGAACGGCTGGATACTCTCGTCTCGGATTTCCAGATAGACGAATACTACCAGACACATGTGGAGAATTTCGTGCTCGACATCCCGATTGTCAAGGCCAGGTTCCTGAGAATCGATGCGGCATCGCCCAATCTGGAGGTCATACGTAAAAAGATGTCCTCATCGCAGATGCAGGATCTTGTGGAGGCTGACAGCCTGTCCTATTTCTCTGCGGTCAAATATACCGGCTTCGGGGACAGATGGATTGACATGGTCACTCTGGCAAAGGAGTTCGGCCGGGACTATGCCGAACTGCTTGCGTCCATGAAAAACGGTATTATCCAGACTCAGGACGAGTACGGAAAGGCCAATGTGGCATATATCGCTGATTTTATCCCTGCCGGAGAAATCCCTCCGGTGGAATATTGCAGGGACAGGATAAAGGATATCATTATCAGCATCAGAAAACAGGCTCTTGTATCGGCTTTGGAACAGGACTTGCTTGAAGATGCCCGCGACAAAGGAAAATTTAAAATATTTTGAATATGAACTGTATCATGAAAGGAATGGCGGTTGCCGTATTGTTCAGCCTGTCGTTCCTGTCACATGCCCAGAAATATAGCGACGGACTCATTGACAAGACTGTGGCTGTGGTGGGCAATGAGATGATAGCCATCTCGCAGCTTGAGCAGGAAGTCCAGGTGATGAGGGCACAGGGGATGGCATCGGACAGGAATGTCCGTTGCGAACTTCTGGAGCAGATGATGGAGTCCAAACTGTTTCTTATGCAGGCCCGGCTGGATTCACTGACAGTCAACAATGACATGGTGGAAGGCGAGTTGGACAACCGTCTTGATATGTTCAGGACATCGCTCGGCGGGGATGAGGAGGTCGAGAAATATTTCGGGAAACCTTTGTATAAACTCAGGCAGGAATTGCGCAAGTCTCTTGAGGACCAGAGTCTTACGCAGCAGATGCAGAGCAATATCATGTCCAGCATATCGGAGATTACCCCGAATGAGGTGAAAGTGTACATTGACTCTACTGATGCAGAGGATTTGCCGGTAGTGCCGATAAAATACCAGTTAAGCCAGATCTGCATATATCCTGACCGGGAGGCCGCCAACATGGCAGTCAAGGAAAGGCTTCTTGCGATAAGGGAGAGGATAATCAACGGGGAGAAATTCTCTACCCTCGCAAGGATCTATTCACAGGACCCGGGCAGTGCAAGGCGCGGAGGTGAACTCGGCATGGCTCCCAAGTCGATTTTCTGGCCGGCATTTTCCGATGCCGCAATGGCCCTCAAGCCGGGTATCGTGTCCCAGATCGTGGAGACTCCGGACGGTTTCCATCTGATTGAGGTCCTTGAGAAAAAGGGCGACATGTTCAATGCCAGACATATCCTTCTGAAGCCTGAATATACTGTTGATGACAGGACCAATGCATTCAGGGTCCTGGACAGCCTGAAGACGGAACTTGCGAACGGTGCCGTGACCTTTGACCTTGCGGCCAGATTCTATTCCGAAGACCCTGCCACAAAGACGAACGGAGGCCAGATGTCCGACCCTAATACCGGCTCCTCATATTTTGAAATTGACCAGTTGAAGCCGCAGGATTATGCAGCCATCAAGGATCTTGAGGAAGGGGAGATATCAGAGCCGTTCGAGTCTCTTGACAACGAAGGCCGTTCGGGCAATACCGTCTACAAGATAATAAAGGTGGACAGGATAATACCTGCACACACTGCATCATTTACCAATGACTATGACCTCATGCTGAGCCAGGTGAAGCAGAAGAAGTCCATGGAGGCCATAGATGCATTCATCAACGAGAAGATTGCTTCGACCTATATCGTGATTGATCCGCTTTTCAAGGATTGTGTATTCAACCGTGACGGCTGGTCCGAGAAATTCAGGACAGCAGAATAATATCCTACATGTCCATCCGGAAAACTCTCACATACGTTGTCTTCTTTTTCCTGTCTGTCTTCCCTGTGCTGGCGCAGAACCAGACACAGGAAGATAGCCTTGTACGTCTGGTAAGGGCTGACACCTTACGTCAGGTGGAGCGCGGAGGAGTGATGTACAGGCGTGCCACCGGAGATGCCGTCTTTCTGCACAACAATACCTATCTGCTGTGTGATACCGCCCTGTGGAATGTGAACACCCGTATCATAGAAGCTATAGGCAATGTCCGTATCATCCAGGACAGGACGCAACTGGAAAGCGAAAAGATGATCTACCGCATAGACTATGATCTTGCGGAATTCCGGGGGAATGTAGTCCAGTTGATGGACAAGGACAACAATACCTTGAGGACGAGCCATCTGGATTATAATACC
>JADILX010000085.1 GCA_017695025.1 Candidatus Cryptobacteroides excrementavium | reverse complement strand
AATTCGGACAGCGCCCATGTTGAGAACGGTTTCCGCCAACTGTATCTGCATCTCACAGAGCCGTACTTTTCCGACTGCGCGAAGCTCGAGGACTTCAAGGACGGCAGCATAGACAACCTCAGAAAGGCTGACCCTGACAAAAGAAGGTTCAACCGGGCCATGCGGGAAGCCCGATACGGGGGACATCCGTGGATGGAGACGGCTGATTCCGGTGACTTCAGGGCGCTTGACATGGCTTTCATAGAAGAGACATTCCGCAGGGAATACACGGACTTCAGCAACATGACGGCTTATATTGCCAGCGACCTGGACAAGGAGACAATAATGAAACTCGTCTGCCGCTACCTGGCCTCACTGGGCAACGGAAGCAGCAGCCCGCAGTCCGGAATCCGTCCGGCAGAAGCCTGCTACAAAGGCAATGTCGTCATTGACAGCACATATTCGCTCAAGACCGTACCAAAGTCTTCTGTTGAAATCTCTTTCCGCGGCAAAGCAGCAATGTCCACTGAAAACATGGCGGCATTTGACATCATTGACTACATAATGTCCGCCCGTTGTCTTGACAAAGTAAGGGAAGAGCGCGGAGGAACCTACTCAATCTCGTTCAGTACGGAATTCGAACCTGAAGACCGCGGCAGATATGAGTCTTCTGTGGCGTTCGAGACCCGGCCAGAACTCTCCGAAATGCTCATCTCCGACATCCTGACCGAACTCGAGTCCATGGCAGCCTCCGGTCCGACAGCCGAAGAGATGGACAACGCCGGGAAATACCTCGTCAAGGCCCGCGCCGAAAGGGCCAAGGCCCGGGAAAATTCACTTTCCTCCAAGAACCGCGACAGGATGACCCTTGCGGAAAGCGGCTTCGACCCGAACTTTGACTACGGCTCCGCTGTCGGAAAAGTCAGCGCCGGAGACATAAGGAAACTTGTCAGGAAGATACTCCGGGGGGACAGGATGACTGTAATCTACAGTGAAGAATGACATACACATCGCGGCCGGTGGATATGCGAAATGGCTTCCACCGGCCGCGATTTCCTCACAAAAACGCGGCCGTCGGTAATTTGAACAGAGTTACCGTCATTTTACAAACGACCAATAATTATCAGGTGTAATAACCTCATAAGTTGAATTGGGATAAGTATTGGTGAACGCTTTCGGCGGGTTGCTCTTTGCCTTACCGTTCCATTTGAACTCAAAAGTATGCAGGACACCGTCTTGTTCTTCAATCAAGTCTATTTCCTGCTGCTCATGGGTACGCCAAAAGAAAATCTGTGCGAAATTGCCGGAATATGAATTGCGCTTCACTCTTTCACTGACCATAAGATTTTCCCATAAAGCCCCGACATCGTTTCGTAACTCCAATGGCGCAAAATTGGAAAGGACAGCATTTCTTACCCCATTGTCATAAAAGTAGATTTTCTTTCCTTTCTTGATTTCATTCCGTAGATTCCGGCTAAATGAATCCAGCCGAAACACGACAAAGCATTTCTCCAGTAAATTGATATAGTTTTCAACTGTACTCTTATCAACACCCAAAAGATTGCTCAATTCATTATAGGAAACCTCGCTGCCCAACTGTAAGGCTAATGCCCGCACTAATTTCTGGATAAGTTCAGGCTTCTTGATGCCCTTGTATGTGTACAAATCCTTATAAAGATAATTGTTGGTCAGTGTCATTAATGTGCGCTTCGCATCACCAGGCTCTGTTACTACTTCCGGGTACAATCCGTAAATCATACGGTTTTCCAGCAGTCTTTGTTCTTCTCTTTCGGAGCTGCTTCCAGCTAATTCCGGCAAAGAAAACGGGAAAAGGTTGTACTCGATTAACCGCCCTGTTGCCGGCTCGTTTATCTCGTCTGCCATGTCAAGTGATGAAGAACCTGTTACTACTACCTGTGTTTCCAGTTTCAGATCTCCAATCATTTTCAATGTCAATCCGATATTCTTGACTCTTTGGGCTTCATCAATGAATACAAGTTCATAAGGCGATAACAGGTATTTCAGGTCTGTGGTTGTCTTGCCTTCCAATAACAGGACATCATCCGCATTGTCACAATTCAACGATAATATTTTTTCTTTTCCATCTTGCAATTCAGACAATAATGTGGTTTTACCCACCTGTCTCGCGCCTAATAAAACAATTACTTTCTTACGCTTGTAATCAGCCAGAATAGAGCCTTTGATTATACGTTTTATCATCTCCTTTTTTTGCAAAGATAAACAAAAAACAGAAATACAACCGCTAAATTCGGCCGAATTTAGCGGTTGTACTCTCTAAATTCAGCCGAATTTAGAGAATCTTGAAAAAATCGCGGCCGGTGGATATGCGAAATGGTTTCCACCGGCCGCGCTTTACTTTAATCGGCTAAAATCTCTTCCTCCGCCATCATTTCCTGTCCCTCACCACTATCTGGCCGTCCTTCACATCGACTTCTATTACGGAATCTCTGTGCACGCGGCCGTCAAGAATCTCCTTGGCAAGTAGGTTGACAAGTTCACGCTGCATGAGCCTCTTGATAGGCCTTGCGCCATATGCAGGCTCGTAGCCTTTTGTACTCATGTAATCCACGAACCCCTCAGTGAATGTGATTGATACTCCATTCTGGGAGAGTTTCTTCTTCAGGTCTTCCATCTGCAGATGCAGTATCTCACGGACATCCTTCTGGGACAAAGGCTCGAACATTATGATTTCATCAATCCTGTTCAGGAACTCCGGACGGACTGTCTTCTTGAGGATGTCAATGACATCTTTCTTGCATTCAAGAAGCATATCCTCACGCTTCTCCCTTGCCGCTTTTTCCGCAGACGGATCCGCCCCTTTGATGCCGACAACAGGCAGACGGTCCATATAACTCTGGATGACTTCGGCCCCTACATTCGACGTCATGATAAGTATGGTGTTCTTAAAGTCCACCGTACGGCCCTTATTGTCAGTCAGACGCCCGTCATCGAGCACCTGCAGCAATATGTTGAAGACATCGGGATGTGCCTTCTCTATCTCGTCCAGAAGGATGACGGAATAAGGCTTGCGCCTGACCGCCTCTGTCAACTGGCCGCCCTCATCATACCCCACATATCCCGGAGGCGCACCGACAAGACGGCTCACTGAATGCCGCTCCTGGTACTCACTCATATCGATACGGGTGATCATGTTCTCGTCATTGAAAAGGAACTCTGCAAGAGCCTTTGCAAGTTCGGTCTTGCCGACACCGGTAGTACCCATGAACAGGAAAGAGCCTATAGGCCGCTTCTCATTCTGCAGTCCGGCACGGCTTCTGCGCACGGCATCCGACACTGCTGCAATGGCCTGGTCCTGGCCGACTACCCTCTTGTGCAACTCGTCTTCCATACGGAGCAGTTTCTCCCTCTCGCTTTCAAGCATCCTCTTGACAGGTATGCCGGTCCATTTGGCCACGACCTCCGCAATATCCTCCGGAGTGACTGCCTCCGTGATGATAGGCTCCTTGATGGCAGCCTGTCTTGCAGTAAGGTCATCTATCTTTTTCTTGACATCAGCCATCTTGCCGTAACGGATTTCGGCAACCTTGCCGTAGTCACCGGCCCTCTCGGCATTCTGTGCCTCTATCTTATAGTCCTCCATCTTCTGGCGGGCCTCCTGAAGTCCGGAAAGGATGCCTTTCTCCTCATTCCACTTCTTCATCAGCACCTCCTTCTGGCTGTTCAGAGAGGCGAGTTCTTCCTTGATTTTGTCCATCTTAAGGGAGACACCTTCGCGTTTGATGGCCTCCTTCTCGATTTCGAGCTGGCGGATCTTGCTGTTAAGGTCATCGATAGGCTCCGGTACTGAATTCATCTCCAGCCTCAGTCTCGATGCAGCCTCATCCACAAGGTCTATAGCCTTGTCCGGAAGGAACCTGTTGGTGATGTACCTGTGCGAAAGCTCCACTGCCGCAATCAGGGCATCATCCTCAATACGCACCTTATGGTGATTCTCATACCTTTCCTTCAGGCCACGGAGGATTGATATGGACTCTGCCGGAGTAGGCTCGTCCACCATGACCATCTGGAACCTCCTTTCAAGGGCCTTGTCTGTCTCGAAATATTTCTGGTATTCATCAAGTGTCGTCGAGCCTATCGTCCTGAGTTCTCCCCTTGCCAGAGCCGGCTTCAGAATATTGGAGGCGTCCATCGCACCAGACGAACGTCCTGCCCCGACAAGAGTATGTATCTCATCTATGAAAAGTATGATTTCTCCGTCGCTGTCCACGACTTCCTTTACCACACCTTTCAGCCTTTCCTCAAATTCCCCCTGATATTTTGCTCCCGCAATCAATGCACCGAGGTCAAGGGAGTAGATTTTCCTGCTCTTAAGATTCTCCGGCACCTGGCCGTCCACTATCTTCTGTGCGATTCCTTCCGAGATGGCTGTCTTGCCGACTCCCGGCTCTCCGACCAGGATAGGATTGTTCTTGGTCCTCCGGCTCAAAATCTGCAATACGCGCCGGATCTCCTCGTCCCTGCCTATCACAGGATCAAGTTTTCCCTGTGCCGCCTTCTCATTCAGATTGACGGCAAATCTGTTCAGGTTTTCAAGTTTTCTGTCTGTATTGTTCTCCATAGTTTATCTCCTTTTTTCATCCGTATCAGACAGACACTCAAGAAAATCCTTTCCGGACCGGCTCCCGGCCACAAAAGGACAGCCGTCTGCCCAAACGGACAGACGGCTATAGTCAAATTATATTCCAACGGCTCCGTTATGACATTTTGTCAGCAGAAGCCTGTGAAATCGTCATGTTGATATATCCCGGAAACCCGGGTCTGAAGCCTACTCGGCTGGAGCGGCTTCCGTAGCAGGGGCCTCCTGTGCCGGAGATGCCTGCTGTACAGGGGCAGGGAACTCTGGGCTCTGCTCTGAAGCAGCATTCTCAATCCTTTCCGTAACATCCACCTCAGTCCTTCCTGAACCGCCGGTTGCAAATGTCGTAACAATTGAAATGACAAAAATAAATGCTACAAGCCCCCATGTCACCTTTTCAAGAATATCGGCAGTCTTGCGTACTCCGAATGTCTGGTTGCCGACTGCAAAATTGCTTGCCAGTCCGCCGCCCTTACTGTTCTGAAGCAGCACAACAATGGTCAGAAGAACACTTGCCAAAATCACAAATACCGTGAGGACAGTAAATACGATACCCATAATCCTATGTCTCTTTTAATTTTCTTGATTCAATTTTTCAATAAGGGCTGCAAAGTAAGCATTTTTTTCCGGATATGCCAAAATTAGTTTGGAATAAATGTCTTTGGCCTGTTCATAATAGCCCTGGTCCGCATATATCTGGGCAAGGGTCTCTGTGTAAAAAGCCAGGTCAGGCACACTCCCTTCCTCTTTTTCAGCACGGGGCCTGTCCTGTCCGGACACAAAGCCGGAAAAGACGGAGTCCTCCTGCCTGCGTACCTGGTCATACTGCTCCTGGGTGAAATAATCTCCTCCCGACGCCCGCACTTTCCTGTGGCCCAAATCATTGCCGGCTGCCTTAAGAATCTCTGAAATCTCGCTGTCCGAACAGTCATCCTTGTCTGAAGACATCAGAAGCCGCGCAATCTTGCCCCGGGACACCACATAAAGGGCCGATTCGGCATACTGCTCTTCGCCCCAGCCGCTTCCGCCGGAACTGGCCATTCTCGCGCAGAACTCTTTTCTGGCAGCTCCGAACCACGGATAAAGATTGACCACACCGGCAAGTTCCTCGACAGAGAGTTTCTTCAGGTCTATACAGTTTTCCATAATCGCAGATTCAAAATCAGTCTCCCGCTACCAGTTGGCCACGGTGGCATTGAATATATCCTCAATGAGAGTGTCTATAATATCTTCGCACAATGTCGCCTCCACAGAGTCGAGGGACTGCATGGAGTCATAGTCCGCATAGGCAGAGAAAGACTTCTCGAAGTCATCCTCAGGATATTTCCTGTTGGTAAAATAGATTTTTACAGTCACAGTGAGACGGTTCTGCGCAGCCACCTCATCGGCAGTGACGGCAGTAGCCCTCACATCATACCCGGTAATCTCCCCTGTAATCTCCAGGTCCCCGTCAATATCGACCTGCTCCAGACGTGTCAGCCTCTGGAACTGGTCTTTAAGAGCCTCGGTAATATCGTTGCTCAAAGACGGGTTGACACGCAAGGCCTTATATTCAAAATAATTGATGGTCACCGTATGCACGTCGGGCTGAATAGACGTCCCTGAAAATGAGTATATCCCGCACGACTGGAACAGTGGGGCAGACAATATGGTGAAAGCCATGGCTGCCAGCGTAGAAAAAAATGCCTTCAGTCTCATCCTATTCATTTTCAATATTCTTTAGTTTCCTGTACAACGTCCTCTCCGAGATACCGAGTTCGGCAGCCGCCTGCTTCCGGTTCCCCCTATATTTTTCAAGAGCCTTCTTTATAAGGTCTGACCCGGCCTTCTGGAGAGAGAGGCTGTCATCGTCATGTCCGTCTGCCGGCCGGGCCGCCCCTTCCCCGAGATTGATCACCTTACCCGACCACGTCTGAGGCATCTCGACGCCTTCCTCATCCTGCCAGTCCGCCTCTTCCTGAATATCCTGCACCGCTGAACTCCTGACGGCAGACGACTGCGGCAACTGGCGTGCTGCCGCCGGCCCGCCGAGGACGACCTCCTTCAGATAGTCAACCTCCTGCCTCAACTGGTATATCATCCTGATAATGGCCTCCCTTTCAGAAGGATTGACAGTTTCCTCCGGACTGAAAGACTTGACCGGAAGCATATTTTCAACATCCTTGGGGATATACCTGGAAAGCATTTCTGCATTTATCTCGCACCTTTCCGACCTTGCGGATATTTTTTCGGACTCAAGCGCAGACACTGTCTCAGCGACATTCTTCAACTGCCTTATGTTCCCCGGCCACCTGTAACTCTTAAGCAGAGCCACGGCATCAGGGGTAAGCGATATCTTGCACATCCCGTATTTTTCCGAAAAATCAGATGCGAACTTTCTGAAAAGCAGATGTATGTCATCCTGCCTGTCCCTGAGTGCCGGCATGAATACCGGGACTGCATTAAGCCTGTAGTAAAGGTCTTCCCTGAATTTCCCTTTGGAGACGGCATGCATGAGATTGACATTGGTCGCAGCCACCACCCGGACATCTGTCATAAGCACTTTAGAAGAGCCGACCCTTATGAATTCCCCCGACTGCAATACCCTGAGCAGTTTTGCCTGGGAAGACAGAGGCAGTTCCCCGACCTCGTCCAGAAACAGGGTGCCGCCGTCAGCCTCCTCGAAATATCCCTTCCTCATTTCGCTCGCCCCTGTGAAAGACCCTTTCTCATGTCCGAAAAGTTCGGAGTCTATCGTCCCCTCGGGAATAGCACCGCAATTGACAGCAAAATATTTCCCTGTCCTGCGCCGGCTGTTCTGATGGATTATCTTCGGTATATTCTCCTTGCCCACCCCGCTTTCTCCGCAAATGAGTACAGTAAGGTCGGTAGGAGCGACTGCAACGGCGATCTCAAGCGCCCGGTTCAGGGCTGGATCATTGCCGATAATGTCGAATTTGTTCTTGAGACTCTGTAGTTCCTGGTTTGTCATAATGCACAAAGTTAAGAAAAGGCATGAAAAATATAGCAGTTATACCAAATTTTTAAAAATATGATTATATTTGCAATGATTAGGTATTTTCGAATAGAGTACCGTAAACGGAAACAAACCAATTAATTTTATACCGAAATGAAAAAAAGCATCAAACTTTTGTCTTCTGCGGTTCTGGGTCTTGCAGCAGTAGCCTGCAGTTCCCCGGAAAAAATGGCAGACATGGCCGAGAACGTGACTGTCAATTGCGATCCGGCTGTTCTTGAAGTTGTAGCAGGAGAAATCAATGCTACAGTATCTGTGACCTACCCTGCAGACTATTTCCACCCGAAGGCCATTCTCGAAGTGACTCCGGTTCTGGTCTACGAAGGAGGGGAAGCCGCTATGGAGCCGTTCATGTATCAGGGCGAAAAAGTTACCGACAACTACAAGGTAGTTCCGTCCGAGGGTTCAACAGTGACTGAAAAGGTTCATTTCACTTATGTTCCGGGCATGGAGAAGAGTTATCTCGAACTCCGCGGTGTCGTAAAGCACAAGAACAAGACTGTAAACCTCCCTGTAAAGAAGGTTGCTGACGGAGCCAACACCACATACATGCTCGTTAAAAAAGACGGCAAGGTGGACTTCAAGGCAGACAACTATCAGGAAGTCATCAAGCAGACTGCTGAAGGCCAGATTCTCTATACAATCAACAGTTCAACTGTAAGGAACAGCCAGCTCAAGTCAGAGTCTATCAAGAGTTTCCAGGCTGCCCTTGATGAGATCAAGGCCAACGAGCGCAAAGAACTCGTAAGCACTGACATCGTTGCCTATGCATCACCTGACGGAGGCGAAAAACTCAATGCAAAACTTTCTGACAAGCGTTCCGCTACAGCAGAAAAAGCATTCGGTAAGGTAACCAAGGGACACGAGGTAGAGGCTCCGGTAAATGTACAGAGCGTAGGACAGGACTGGGAAGGCTTCCAGGAACTCGTTGCCCAGTCAGACCTTGAGGATAAGGACCTGATCATCCGCGTACTTTCAATGTACAGCGACCCTGCTGTCCGTGAAAGGGAGATCAAGAACATGTCTGCAGTATACAAGACACTTGCAAAGGAAGTCCTTCCGGAACTCCGCCGTGCAAGATTCATCGCCAATGTCGAGTTCACCAACTACTCCAACGAAGAACTTCTCCAGTTGATCGAGGAGAATATCGATGTACTTGACGAAGAGGCTCTGCTCCGCGCTGCTTCTGTAGCAAAAGACAACGCAGACAAGGAAAGCGTATACAAGAAGGCTGTCGAGAAATTCAGCAGCGACCGTGCACAGTACAACCTCGCAGTTGTATATCTCAACGAAAACAAGGTTGACGCTGCCAAGGCTGCCCTTGCAAAGGTTCAGGCCAAAGATGCTGACTGGCAGAATGCAATGGGTGTAGTTGCACTCAGAGAAGGCAACCAGGCTGACGCAGTCAAATATTTCAATGCTGCAGCAAACCAGACTTCAAAGGAGAACCTTGCTGTTGTTGATATCCTCAACGGAAGATATGCTGACGCGGCCGCAAAACTCGCTGATTCAAAAGGATGCTGCCACAACAAGACTCTTGCCTACATTCTTGCAGGAGACCTTGACAAGGCTGCCGCATCTGCAAAATGCGCTTCTGCAAGCGTATCTTACCTTAAGGCTGTCATCGCTGCCCGCCAGGGAAATGCTGACGAAGTAAAGGCTAACCTTGAAGCAGCAGGCAAAGACGAGAAACTCGCCGAAAGAGCAGCAAAAGACGTAGAGTTCGCACAGTACAGGTAATAACAACTGATGCGATTCAGAGAAAAAGAGTGGCCGCGTCGGGCCACTCTTTTTTTATATCCGGGAACCGTAGCGATTATTAAAGAGAACTGAATCCTCGACGTGGGCTAACTGTGTTGCTTATCCTCCAAGTAGGCAGCGAAGGCCTGAACGCAGGATGAGCAGAGTACAGACTCCCACGTCTTCTTTGAAAACAGAAAAGCCTGAACTCTTTGAGTTCAAGCTTTTCATGCGGTGAGAGGGGGATTCGAACCCCCGGTACGGTAATCCCGTACGGCAGTTTAGCAAACTGCTGGTTTAAGCCACTCACCCATCTCACCAGACGGTATCTGACTTAAATGTCATCCCGCCGGTCATCGCAACTGCAAATCCCGGAACGGGATGACAAAGGTACATCAAAAGTTCCTTTCTGCCAAATAAAATTAGTAAAACTACTGTTTTGCGATATTTTCACGCATGTCGGTATCGGCCTGGATATTCTTGATCTTATAGTAGTCCATTATCCCGAGATTGCCGCTGCGGAACGCCTCTGCCATGGCGAGCGGAATCTGTGTTTCCGCCTCAATCACTTTGGCGCGGGCCTCCTGGGCCTTGGCCTTCATCTCCTGCTCCAGGGCAACTGCCATTGCCCTGCGCTCCTCGGCACGGGCCTGGGCGATGTTCTTGTCTGCCTCTGCCTGGTCCATCTGGAGGACGGCACCGATATTTTTCCCGATGTCAATATCGGCAATGTCTATTGAAAGTATCTCGAATGCCGTTCCAGAGTCAAGACCCTTGTTGAGGACGACCTTGGAGATGGAGTCAGGGTTCTCGAGGACCACCTTATGGCTTTCAGCAGAACCGATGCTGGAGACGATGCCCTCCCCGACTCTTGCAAGCACTGTCTCCTCTCCTGCACCGCCGACAAGCTGACGGATATTGGCGCGTACTGTCACCCTTGCCTTGGTAATGAGCTGGATACCGTCCTTGGCAACTGCCGTTACCGGAGGTGTATTGATGACTTTCGGATTGACCGACATCTGCACAGCCTCGAAAACATCACGGCCGGCAAGGTCGATTGCTGCTGCCATCTTGAAGTCAAGGGCAATATTGGCCTTGTCTGCCGAAATAAGGGCATTGACGACTTTCGGGACATTCCCTTTGGCAAGATAATGCGCCTCAAGTTCATTGGCATCAAGCGTAAGACCGGCTTTTGTCCCTGTAACCATGGCCATGACTATCGTTCCCGGAGGCACTTTTCTCCAGCGCATGAGCACAAGCTGGATAAGGGAGATTCTCACTCCGGAAATAAGGGCCTGAAACCACAGGGTAACAGGGAAAAACCACAGAAGAATAATCAGGCCGACTATCGCAACAGCGACCCACACTGCAATCATTGCCATATTTTTAAAGATTAATGATAATTCAACTTACTTGCTGGCGGTTAATAGTCATTTTCAACTGGCTTGACATAAATCCTGTTGTCCTCTATCATGACCACCTCAATTTCAGTCCCCGGGTCTATTATCCCTTCGAGGGACTTTACTTCGCATGATTCTTCCCCTATCCTGGCCATACCCATGGGAGCAAGACGTGTAATCGTCCGGCCGGTATCGCCGACAGCAATCCGTTCTTCGTCAAAAAACTGGATTTTAGAATCTATGTTGGTATTGAGCGCAAGCTTCTTCCATGTCTTTGCCCTCAGCACATATATTGTCAGCCCCAGGAGGAGGACAACATTGACAACAACGACAACCGTGCCTGTGGAAGAGCCGTATTCATGGAATGCGTAGAAACAGGAGCCGCCCATGGACACCAGCCCGAGGATTCCGGCCACACCGATACCCGGGATAAGGAGTATCTCGGCAAGAATCAGTACAAGGCCGACTGCTATAAGTATAATTATAAAAGCCATACGGGAGACAAAAATATCATTTGGATGTCATATTTCCAATTTTTTCCACTGAAACATCGCTGACCCCGGCCGCTCTGACAGCCGCTGCTGTCTCCTCTGCCTTACGGAGGCTTTCAAACGGCCCTGCCGTAAACATTATCTTTCCACCGTCGTCGACTTTCACCACATCTATGACTCCGGCCTGACGCACGGCTCTCAGGGCGAGATCAGGCAGGACACCGCCCTCAGGCGACATTGCCAGCCTGTAGACAGTCCGGATTTCCTGTTCCATGGCCTTTGCGGCAGCCATTTTTATCACTTTCCCGTCATTGAACGGCACGATATAGGCCGTCCTGAATCCCGCCTTCTTGACAGCATTGAGTTTTGACAGGACGTCATTATATGTTCTGAAAATCCCCACTCTGTAAGTGTATTTCCCGGTCGGCGTCCGGGACTCGAATACAGGCGACAGCCCGTTCAACTGCTTGACATCCGCTTTTTTTGACAACGTGAAAATCTGTATCTGGTAGACAAGTCCGGACGGGAGTTCATTGTTTTCAGCAAAACGCCCCTGCGGAAGAATCATGAATGAATAGTCGAACTTTTTCTCAGGCACCCTGAATCTGAGCGAAAGGCTGTCCCTCGGATCCATCCTGGTAAAGGCAAAGCCGGATGCGGCGCCTACCACTTCTTTGTCTGCCTCTTCAACGATCTTGTCCGGGTCGAGCACGACACCGTTGAAAAGGAACTCCATCTCTATCTTCTGCAATATGGCCATGGCCCTGTCAAGTGTATCCTGAATGGCCGGGATGAGCATCTCGTTTTCAAGTATCATGGCTGAGAGCCGCTGCTTCTCTTCGTCATCACCGCTTTGTGCCAACTGGCTTCGGGCATGGTCTATCGCCGACATGCACCTGTACAGGGAGTCCTTGAGTCCCCTGACTTCGGAGACCTTCTGGGTATAACGTCTCGTGTCGACATTCTCCGGGATTCCGGCCGACACTTCTGAATTGCCGTCAAGGTCATCGAGACTGCCTTCCGGATCCAGGCGGCAGATTTTCCTGAGTTCTTCTGTACTGCCTGCCTCTTTCCTCACAGGCATGCTGTCATACTCGAGAACATACACATCCACACTGTCCCGCGGACAGTCCCGGTCAGAAGCGAACACGGTATATTTCCCGTCCGCAGTATTGACGTAGAGGAAATCATTGTATGGGGAAGAATACGGGAAGCCCATGTTTACGGGTTCTCCCCACTCGCCCCTGGCCTCATCCCAGGATGACATGTAGATATCATAGCCTCCCGTCCCGTAAAGGCCGGAAGAAGCAAAGAACAGCGTGTTCCCGTCAGGGGAAAGCATCGGGAAAATCTCGTCTCCGGATGACACCATGCCTTCATTGAGCAGGACAGGCACACTCCACAGGGAATCCTGATGCTCTGTCATATAGATATTCATCGCCCCGGATGTATCCGGAGCAGAATAGTATATCCTGCCGGCAGATTCAGGGACATATGATGCCCTGCTGAAAGGGTGTGTCCCGAGGGTGTCCAGCTGATTCGGCACAGGCACCCAGCACTTGTCGGCAAGCGGATAGAAAAGAAAGAAATCCTCCGTCGAAAACCTGTGCTTTGCCACTACGGAAGGCCGGCTTACAAAGCCCATCATATTCAGACCGTTCTCGGACATAAGCAGTTTTTCTGCTATGTCAAGTCTCCGTATCGAATCCGATGTGGCTGAAAGCGCCTCCCTGTATACAGCAGCCGATTCACTGAACCGGTATTCCATCCTGAGGGAATCGGCGACATGCACAAGTCTCTCTGCCCGGTCTCCTCCTTCAGGGGCTGGAGCATGGCTTCCGAGAAAGACACTGCTGAATGCCGCCAGAAGCAATATCCGATATGATTTCATTTTCCTTTTCGTGCTCATTAACAACCAACAAAAATAAGAAATACTTTATTTATAAGAAAAAAATAGTAAATTTGTGCCCTATTTTGCGTGATTAACAGAAAGGACAACAAATAATTTAACAATATAGACATTATGCAAAGTAAAGGTGCTATCAGATTTGTGGCGATTGTTCTGGCCATAGTTTGTCTCTGGCAGCTTTCGTTTACGCTTGTGACCCGCATCCAGGAGAACAAGGCGGCGAAATATGCGGAGAAGGCTGTCGCAGCCGTACAGAAATCGGCTGAGTTCAGCAACATTCCCGAAGAAGACAAGGCTTTCTATCTGGATTCCATCAGGAAAGACCAGAACAGAAGGTTCATCGACTCTGTGTCTACCGAGAAAGTCTATCTGGGATATACCTACAAGGATGTAAAGGAAAAGGAGATAAACCTCGGTCTTGACCTTAAGGGAGGTATGAACGTGATGCTTCAGGTGCAGCTCGAGGATCTCGTCCGTGCCCTCGCAGGCAACAACCAGACTCCTGAGTTCTCCAAGGCCCTCGCGCTTGCAAACGAACGCAGCGTGACTTCAAGGGCAGACTTCATAACGCTCTTCCAGGAAGCATGGAACGAGGTAGGCAACGGACAGAGGCTCGCCCAGATTTTCGGCACGTACGAGATGAGGGACAAGATACGTCCGGAGTCAAGCGACGATGGGGTCATCGCCGTGATACGTGAAGAAGCCGAGAGCGCCATCTCCAACTCATTCAATGTATTGAGAAACCGTATCGACCGCTTCGGAGTGACCCAGCCGAGCATCCAGAAGCTCGGTAACAGCGGAAGGATCCTTGTCGAGCTCCCGGGCGTGAAAGAGCCTGAGCGAGTAAGGAAGCTCCTTCAGGGTACAGCATCACTCGAGTTCTGGGCAACATATGACAACAGCGAAATC
>JADILX010000007.1 GCA_017695025.1 Candidatus Cryptobacteroides excrementavium | reverse complement strand
ATTAAGCAGGACATCGCAAAAGGCTCATATTCAAATCTTGTGCTAATCACCCACTCCCACAGCGAATTCATCCTGGATTTTGCCACAATGCTTCCGGGAATGCCGAAGCCCGAAATCACCAACAGGATAATAATGTCACCCGAGCACGCCAAGAGACTTCTTATGGCACTTCAGGACAATATAACAAAATACGAGGACCACAACGGAAGCATAAGTTTCGGTGAACCGAAAACATTCCCGATGGGAGGATTCGGAAATTTCGGAGGTAACGGGGCCAAATCCTGAACATCATGGATCTGACAAATATTAAAGCCTTCGTATTTGATGTAGACGGGGTATTGACTGACGGAGGCATCCTTGCCGACCTCACCGGAGAACTCTACAGGACATTTGACTCAAAAGACGGCTTCGGACTGAGGATGGCTGCCATGCACGGCTATCACCTCGGCATAATTACTGGCGGCCGTTCCGAAAGCATAAGGAAACGCTTCAGGACATGCGGCATCAAGGCAGAGGACGTCTATCTCGGCTCCCGGGACAAGATGGAAGATTTCAACGATTTCTGCAGCAGGCATCGCCTGAAGGCAGAAGAAGTGATGTTTTTCGGTGACGATCTCCCTGACGCACCTGTCATGCAGGCCTGCGGATGCGGGGCATGTCCTTCAGATGCCGTCCCTGAAATCAAGGAAATTGCAGACTATGTGTCTCCATATCCGGGAGGAAAAGGCTTTGTCCGTTTCACAGTCGAGATGGTGATGAAACTGCAGGGACACTGGAGGCTTGATGTCGGACAGTACAAGCAACAGTTCTGAAAACCAACATAATGAACAAGAAAATAATACTTGGCAGCGGTTCACCGAGAAGAAAAGAACTGCTTGAAGGTCTCGGTCTCGGTTTTGAAGTTGACACAGGCAATTCATTCAGAGAAGAATACAGCCCGGACACGCCACACGAGCAGATTCCTGTCCTGCTTTCAAAGGGAAAATCCCATGGATTTCACAGGCAACTGACTGACAACGAGATACTTCTCACCGCTGATACGCTTGTGCTATGTGGGGATGAAGTAATGGGCAAACCTCACGACAGGGCTGACGCGATACGGATGCTCAGGAACTTGTCAGGAAGGCCGCACAAAGTGATTACGGCTGTCACCATCAGGGACATCTCGCATGAAGTGACGTTCAGCGACACGGCCATAGTGCATTTCAAGCAATTGTCGGACTCAGAAATCGGACATTATGTCGACTGCTGCAGGCCCTATGACAAAGCCGGCGCCTACGGAATCCAGGAATGGATAGGATACATAGGCATAACCGGCATAGAAGGCTCATTCTACACCATAATGGGACTTCCAGTCCACAGGGTATACGAAGAACTCATGAGATTTACAGCCCGCTAAAGCATTGGCTAAAGGCAGATTACATCGGCCTGTACTGTCCTGTACTGAGGAATGCATCTGCCGATACCGGCATTTATATATGTAGGGTCACATATCACATACCTTTCTCCATTGACAATGACATTGTCTCCAGGGACATCGCTGCTGAACCGGACAGCAGAGGAAAGATGATCAGGATAATGCAGCAGGACCATGTCAAGCCCGAGCAATTCGCGGACGAGTATCGAATAGAGAATAGCCCTGTCTTCGCAGTCGCTGTACGGGAAAGCAAATGTCTCATCGCCGAAAAAAGAACGTTCGTACCCGAACTGCTCCATATCTGTCTTGTAGTCAAAGGCTGTCTGGACGAAATTCAGAAGAATACCGGCGGCCTCCGTCTCGCTCTTTCCCCTGATTGCATCACGCAACACAGGATACAGGGAATTCCTGATGTCATCGCTCAGAGAAGCATCAGCATATATCTCCCAACTGCAATGCGGATAGTCTTCATAATAGTCAAGAAGATTGCGGTCAACAGCAATATTGGCAGAAATCCCGGCAGAAGAAGAGAATGTCCCGAGTCCGACAGGTGAATCAGACAGAAGAGGCTGCGAAAAGGCCATGGACATCACCTTCTCCTGCGGATATTCCCGGTCGAACACATAGAAAGACTCCCCGTTGCCGCCAGAGCCGGTCACATAGTACGGTATTCCGTCAAGTTCCAGATAACTGCGGCCGTATATGGTCTGTAGAGACGGAACAAGCAGGACAAGGCTCTCTCCGGAGCGGGACAGCCTGACATTATACCCTGACTGGGTAAGGATATAGAATTGTATCACAGATGCAGCATTCGTATCATCACCGGCCATTACTGATGAGATTTCCTCCACAAGCCTGAGATAGCCCCAGTCACATAGCCTCATCCTGTCGCGAAGGCTGAGACAGTCTGCAACTGATGCATCATATGCACCTGACGAAAGTTCCGACCACATCAGGGAGACATCCTCCTCTGAAATGCCGGACAAGCCTGCAGACCGGGTCTTCGGGACATGGACAGTACAGGCTGTACCGTAAAAATCAAAAGATACGGCATCGGCCGCCTGATCTTCTGTATCGCCTTCAAACGGGACAACCGGCTCAGGACGCGGCACAGGCTCTTCAGACAGAGGTCGAGAGAGGATCTGGCCTGATGGTACTGTAATGTCTTCCGGCAGGACATCATCCGGAACGAATACAGGCGGAAGCACAGGCTCTTTACGCAAAGGCGGCATAAAAGCAGACTTGATATAGTATGCTGCCCATTTTCTTTTCATGTATGCGCCGAACTCGGCATTGACTTTTGCCCTGTAGGCATCGAACTTGTCCTCCTGCTTCCGGACATACCGGTCGAATTTCCGTTCTTTCCTGTCCTTATATCTGTCAAAAGACTTCCTGTATCTGTCCCCGGGTCCAGACTGGGCAAAGACCGGGGCCTGAAGCATGAGAAAAACAACCAGCAAATAGATACACCTGTACATAATATTTCCTCCTTTATGTCATCAGGCACCGACAGCAACTGCAGCAGCCCCTCCGACAGCAACAAGCATGAGACCGACACTGAATCCCATTGTGACTACAAAATGGCCTCCATATGTCATGCCTCCTGCAGAGAAACTCCACCATGCAAAATTACGCTTTGTCTTCCCGCCAATCCTTATGCCGAAATCCCCGGCAACATTCACCCCTCCACTGGCCATGATTCCAGCCCCGCCGTAGATCTGGAAATCCATCACAGACCGTTCAGGAGAAAGCCTGAGCACAGGCCCGGCAACAAGAGAGACTCCTCCGCTGTTCAAACCTGCCATGAACGAACCATAGCCGCCTACCCGTTTTTTCACCCATGCGTACGAGCCGCCAAGCATGAACTCCGTATCGTCAGTATCAAGTCCCATAAGGAACTCCACATGGTGGGTCGGGAAAGACTTCTGGGCATATCTCCCTGCTGAAGATTTCTCAAGGTTGAAATAGATGGACTTGTCATCTCCATCTTCCAGCCTGACATATTTTGGAGAAGATGAATATCCGGATTTGCTGACATTGACATAATATGATCCTGCCGGCAGGGTAAAAGACACCGGCGTGACCCCTTTAAGTACATTGTCCACATAGACTACAGCCTTTTTCCTGCTGGCTTCTACAGTAAGCCTGCCCTCAGGCTCCAGCAGTTTTTCCGCAAGGGTAAAGGAAAGTTCCCGTGACTCGTTGTGCTCCAGAATGACTTCCTTTGACTCAGGCTCATATCCGTCACAAGACACGCTGACTTCATGTCTGCCCATCAACACCTGGGATACAAGAGGCGACTCCCCTATTTCCTTCCCGTCCACATAGACAGTACAATAGGAAGGCTCTGTCTGGACAGTGAGCGAGGCATAGAGCGGGACAGGGGCACCGACTTCCTTGACAGAATGCTCCCCGTCCCTGACAGTAAACGAGATGCTCTGTGACTGGTGATTGTCCCGGCGGGCTTCAAGCACATGGGACACACTGCTGCTGAGACGTCCTGTCCAGGAGCCGGTTCCACGCCTGACATTGTCAACCCATATCTCAGCCTCCGGATCACTCGAAGTACATGTTATTTCGGCATACTGCGCCTTCATGTCGAAAATGACCCACTGCTCGGCACCGTCCCCCTTTATCTTCACTGTCTGCTCTTCCGAGTAATAGTCCTTCATCTGTACCCTCACGGTGCATGTACCGCTTTTTATCTTTACGCCCTCTGACAACGGAGTCTTGCCGACTTTCCTCTGGTTGACATATACGTCAGCCCCGGATTCCGGGACAGACTCGACCTTCAGGATGCCATAATCCGGTGCGAGTTCCACTTCATACGTTTCATTGGAAGAGGACACCGTGAGCACACCTTCCTCCATCTTGTACATGCCATGCTCAGCCCTGTAGCGGTACGTGCCATAGTCAAGCTGGCGTGCAAAATTTCCGTCCGACAGGATTTCATCGGCAATGAGATCCCCCGCGGCATCCCAAAGTTTCAGCGTGACGTCCTGCGGAACTGTCCTTATCTTCAGGAAATTGGTGGAAATGACAGCATTGGTGACTGTAGACACCACCGCGTCCGAGACAATAGTGAGACGGTATACCTTTCCGGGCTGGAGCCTCACAGGAACCGGCGGCACTGGTGTATAGTCCTTGCAGGAAAACATGAGGTTCTTGACCTGGGAAGGCACATAGAACCATATCTCCCCGTTCTCCTTCTCTTCCCGCTGCATCACCGCCAGCCCTCCGACGTCAAGCATCAGGGGATTCTTCAGGGTATTGGTGACCGTCACTTTGATAAGGGCACACAGGTTGTCATTGATATCCCTCACGGGTGCATATGCAGAAGCATCAAGATCTGTCAGCACAGGTGTCACTTTACCGTCACAACTCATGCCCAGTTGCTGGGCATGTACCGCAGACGAAATGACTGCCGACAGGAGAAGACAGATAACAAATCTCATGGTCTAAAAGTTTCCAGGTCCGTAAAGTCCAAATTCAGGATCGGGTTCAGGCTGCCAGGTCCGCACATGGATGACAGGCTTTTCAGGGTCTTTCACATCAACAAGAAGGAACAGGTAGCCGGTATCACCGTAATTGGAAGACACATAGTCCTGACGTATCTGGATACCGTATATCTCCTCTCCTTTCCCCATCTTGAGCACATCAGTATTGGCAAAGCGTATGTTGATGAAGTCCTTGGCCGAAAAACTGGCTGCGAGGTTGCGGATATATTCATCCTTGGTCTGCCTGTTATATACAACGAATTCCCCGTCCCCGATCATCCTGTTCTCGATGACGGTCTTCCTTACCACCCTTCCGGTAATGATAAGCGCGTCATCGGAAAATATGGACGATATATAGTCAAGACGTTTCAGGGCAAATGCAGTCTTGTATGTCTCCAGAAAATCTATCAGCACAAGTTTGGCCTCGTCTCCCCATCGGGTCTTTTCCATTATGTCAGTCACAGACACGGCTTCAAGTCCGAAAGACAGGTTTGTAATCTTGCCGGTAGCGGCATCGAATGTCAGTACAATGTCCTCTACAAACTCCTTGTCATTGTCAGGGAACCTGAAATTCATCTTCACCGACCGGCAGTATACCTGATCCTGGAACTTCAGGAATTCAAGATGGCTGCGGTCAAGGATACGTGCATTGCCATATGCGACAAGCCCCATGAATACATCATACCCATCATCGTCAAACAACGGTTTGACAGACCCATATGATCCCGCATCTATGGCATCGCATATCTTTTCAGCAGACTTGCGGTAGACCCTGTATGTGTCGATATTCCCTATGGACGCTGCAGTCTCGTCAAAAAGCGCCCCGGTATTGACCTGCTGCTGCTCGACAGGCGCAATAGCCTTTCTGATTTCCGGGCGGTTCCTGTCAGAGACAGCCACATCATAATGATAGGCATCCTGATATACGACAGGAGGGACAGAAGTCACGACAGGCTCGACATCCTGGTCCATATGAGCCTCATTCTCATATGAATATTCTATCTTGACGTCGATTGACCGGACACTTGTACCGGCCCTGAATTCGACCGCCCCAACCCCGTCCTTTGCAGAACATACCATGCTCCAGTCCATCCCGTCCCAATACGTATACTCCAGATTGGTGACAGGCCTGCCGTTATACAGGAATATCAGTTTCCCGATTATCCGGCCAGGAGAGTCATATCCTCCAAACTTGACGGAAATCCCGTCGAGGATGGAATTGATCCTGTTAGGAATCCATACGGATGCACGTACTTCCCGCCCGTCATCGGACATGACCGTAAGCTCGTTGGGATATGGCAATGTGGAGACGAGCAGGCTCGACCAGTAATAATACCGCAGCGCATCACCGATCTTCAGTTCCGACTCAGCCTTTGATGCCACTGCCAGCATCTCGTATATCTTGTCTTTACGTCCCTGGAACATACGGTCGAGTTCCTCGTAACTGATATATCTGAGAATCCGGTATTCTTTCGGCCCGTTCTTGAGCACCATCCTGTGGCACATGGTCAGCGTAGCCTGGGAATAGGTATTGACAGTGGACTCGAATGTGGATGACACTTCCTGCTTCTTCCCTTCACGCTGCCTGTTCTGGCTTACAGTCAGGTCTGATGTCACGGCTACAGAAATCTGCTCGATTATCTGGGACAGGGCAGAATCGTCTGCCTCCTTGTATGTCTGGCCGGTGCCTTCACCTGTAAGGTATGACGGGTCGCCCACTATACGTTCATAACTCTGCGCACCTGCTGAAAAAGGCACACAGAGCAAGACAAAAAGACAAAGTAGATTGTTGCGTATGGACATGTTATTCCGCGCGGCGCTGTTTGTATTCGTCAAACAAAGCCCGCATCTCCTCTGCAAACTGCTGCCTGTCGAAGTCGATCTTCATCTTGTCATCATCGGAAATGAGTTTCTCGATCCTCTGGTCATTCTCTATCCCGGAAACAAGAATATCGACATCGATTTCGACACAGACATACGCAGTACGGGTATTGTCCTTCTGAATATATGTGTTGGTCTTCACAACACGGCTACCTTTTACGATTTCGCTTGCAATGGCTGTAAGTTCATCGCGGGACTTTCCGTCACCGTCACTCACCTGCTTGTAGTCTTTCTTCGTATCGGTGACATTCTGCAGATATTTCCCGCGATAAATATCTATGGCCTGCTCTACCATGGTGGAGACCTGTGCAGCAAGTTCACCGCGGGCAAGGGCAGTAGCGCCACGTACTGCTGTTGTCCCGTCAAAATCATTATATGATGCCCAGGCACGCTGAACGCCTTTCGGGGCCTCTTCCGCATACAATTGTGCAGGGGACTTCACTTCTTCTACGCCAAGGGATGCCGTTGACTGGGACTTTTTGGATGCCCCGCATGATGAAAGCATCAGGATGGCCGACAGGACTGCAGCCGAAATAATAGCGATTCTTTTCATGATCATAGAATTTTAGATTTCACTCGACAACAAATATATGAATAAATTCACTCACATGAAAATAAAAGGAAGACACAGGGCATAAAAAAAGAGGTTGTCGCCACTCACGTGGGGACCCCTCATACTAACCACATAATTAATAACACTAAAACTAATAACCAATAAGTGGAGGTGCCAAGCAGAATCGAACTGCTGTGCATGGTTTTGCAGACCATTGCCTAACCACTCGGCCATAGCACCTTGTCAACGCTTTGTCCAAACGGACTGCAAAGGTAGACATTTTTTCATTAAATCCAAAATTATTCCGGACTTAAATCCAAAAGTTACTGTAACCATAACCAACATATTTCAAATGCACGCCATGAAAGAAGAGCAAAAGACATGCCAGAATGGTATATAAAGTATGAATCATTCCACGTGAAGAAGAAGGCCCTTCAGATACTCCCCTTCCGGATGGTATATGTTTACCGGATGGTCAGCAGGCTGGGTAAGCCTGTCAAGAATACGGACGCAACGCCTTGTACGGGCGGCAGCAGAGAATACGGTAAGGGCGAAAGTCTCCCTGTCAACAGCCTGGGAACAACTGTATGTGAATACCAGACCTCCCGGGGCCACCTTCGATATGGCCGCTGCATTAAGCCGCTGATATGCTCTCAATGCATTCTGCAGTGCCCCCCTGTGCTTGGCAAATGCCGGAGGGTCGACAATCATCATGTCATATTTCCCTTCCGGTACCGACCGGAGCATCTCCATCGCATCACAGCACAGGCCGGAATGACGGGAGATGTCAAGACCATTGAGCATGATATTCCTGTCCAGAAGTTCCATTGCCTTTTTCGAACTGTCGACAGAGTCTACATGGGATGCACCTCCAGCCAGAGCATAGACAGAAAAGCCTCCTGTATAGCAAAACAGGTTCAGGACATTCCTGCCTGAAGCATATCTCTCCACAAGGCTACGGTTTTCCCTCTGGTCAAGGAAAAAGCCTGTCTTCTGGCCCTCTGTCCAGTTGACGATAAAACTGTGACCGTTTTCAAGGACAGTCTGACGGTCATCATCAAAGCCTTCCTTCCTGTATATATACCCGTCCACGACATCAAGTCCGGCCTTGAACGGAGCCGTCGACGAACTCTTGTCATAGACCGCCTTCAAAGCAGGGCCGAATATCTCCTTCAGGGCAGCGGTTATCTGAAGCCTTGCCCGGAACATCCCGGCAGAGTGGGCCTGCATCACGCAGACACCGCCATACCAGTCGATTATCAGGCCCGGAAGATTGTCACCTTCACCATGGACCAGCCGGAAGCAGTCCGTATCTGAACCGTCCCGGTAAAGGCCGAGGGCTTTCCTGACATTCAGCGCCCGCTCAATCATGATTTTCCAGAAATCCGGGCTGAGCACATCCGAATCGAAACTGAGTACCCGCACGGCAATCGAGCCTATCTGATAATGGCCCGAAGCAAGGAATGTCCCGTCTGCAGAATATACATTTACTATATCACCTTCCGCAGGCTCTCCGTCAACCGCTGCAATCGCACCGGAAAACACCCACGGGTGAAACCTTTTGAGGGACTCGTCCCTGCCTTTTTTCAATATGATTCTTACCATAATGACTATATAGAAAATCAGTCCCCGGAAATCTCTGGGAGAGGTGTCGAATTCATCAGCCTGACATACATCTCCCTGCACACCCATGCGTCTGTTGCAGCATATTTCACCTGTGACTCGGAAAGGGTCTCGGCCTCCCAGTTGGAAAGTTGCTGGGCCTTTGAAATACGGAAGCCGAGAATTATCGCCGTCATCTTCTTTACACTCCGGTCCTTGATGCCGTAGTTCCCGACCATCTTCTGAAGGTCGACAAATGCTCTCGGGGTAAAACTGCTGTATTTCTGCAGTCCGCGGATATCATCAGTAACAGCCGCACCGACTTTCATGACCTTGTCATTCGAGAGGAGGTTGCAAAGCCGTCTGTGCATCCCCATATTGTTGATTCTGAACAAAAATGCCCTGTCATGACTGGAAAGTTGCAGCAATGCCACACCATAGCGGGGCTGAGATGCGGAGAAGCATGGCCTCGTCTCAGTATCAAAACCTATTATCTTCTGGTTTTTGAGATACTTTATGGCATTGTTGAACTCGGACCCTACAGAGTCTATGACCTGTATGGTCCCGGGGAAACTTACCTGATCCAGTCTTTCTATGTCTTCTGCGGCTATAGTGCTAATATACATGTATCAATAAAGTTATCATGCTCAGATGAACAGCAGTTCCCGATATTTCGGAAGCGGCCACATCTCATCATCCACCAGCATCTCAAGATGGTCGGCACTGTCACGCACCTTGTCCATAAGATCCTTTACATCGTGTGAATAGACTTTGGCCCGTTCCGCGATGTCTTCTATTCTGTTGGCATGCTTGCGTGCTTCAACAAGAGCCTCTACATCGGCCGACATCCTGTTGATGAAAGAGGATATTTTCCGGAGTGTCGCAACTTCAGAGGCACACAATTGCATGAATTCATCCCCGAAAACATCCTTGACGCCCTTGACATTCTCAATCAGGATGTTCTGGTATCTTATCGCTGCCGGGAGCACATGGTTGAGACAGATGTCGCCTATGACCCGCGCCTCTATCTGGAGTTTCTTGACATAAGTCTCGTTGAGCACCTCAAAACGCGCCTCGACCTCATTCGGGGCAAGGACACCGAGTTTTGAGAACATCTCCACAGTCTTAGGCTCATGGTAGACCTCGTAGGCTTCGGGAACATTTGTCACGGCCCTGAGACCGCGCCTTCTGGACTCCTCTTCCCATTCCTTGCTGTACCCGTTGCCCTCAAACATGATGTTCTTCGACTCATGTATGAACTTGCGGACAACAGTCATCACGGCATTGGAAAGATCCTCTCCTTTTGCAGTGAGGGCGTCAACTTCTGCACGGAAATTGAGCAGGCTCTCGGCTACTATCGAATTCAGGACGTATACGGCAGAAGCGACATTGACCGAAGAGCCGACGGCACGGAACTCGAATCTGTTGCCTGTAAAGGCAAACGGCGAAGTCCTGTTTCTGTCAGTATTGTCCGGGAATATCTCAGGTATCGTATTTACTATATTTATTGACTCCTGGTTGACCTCGTCTTCATGCAGATCCTGCATGTTTTCAATGGCCTGGAATATGTTGAAAAGCGTCGACCCGGAAAATACGGACATCACTGCCGGAGGCGCCTCATTGCCTCCAAGCCTGTACGAGTTGCTCAGTGTGGCGATGCTTGTCATCAACAGGAAATGGTGGTCATGAACCGCCTTGACGACTGCTGCATAGAACGACAGGAACTGCAGGTTCTTGGTCGGTGTCTTGCCTGGAGACAAGAGATTTACACCGGTATTTGTCACCATGGACCAGTTGCAGTGCTTTCCTGAGCCGTTTACCCCGTCAAAAGGCTTTTCATGGAAAATGACCTTGAGGTGATGCTTCTCGGCGACTTTCTGCATGACAATCATGAGCATCATGTTCTGGTCTATGGCCTTTGTTGCCTCGCAATATACGGGCGCGCATTCAAACTGGTTGGGAGCTACCTCGTTATGTCTCGTACAAAGCAGGACTCCGAGTTTGTATGCCTCAGTCTCGAAATCCTTCATGAAGGCACTTACCTTAGACGGTATGGCCCCGAAATAATGGTCTTCCAGCTGCTGGTCCTTGGCTGATGTGTGACCGATGACAGTCCTGTCGCAAAGCACGAGATCCGGCCTTGCATTGTACAGTGATTCATCGACAAGGAAATATTCCTGCTCCAGCCCGAGGTTGACATGGACGCTCTTGACTGACGGGTCGAACAACTGCGCAACAGAAGATGCGGCATTGCTCAAGGCCTGGAGGGACTTCAGATTCGGCACCTTGGTATCGAGGGCCTCGCCTGTATATGACACAAACACTGACGGGATACAGAG
>JADILX010000084.1 GCA_017695025.1 Candidatus Cryptobacteroides excrementavium | reverse complement strand
GTGATAGGCAAGAAAGCGCATCTCATACTGCCTACACACCGGCTCCTGGACGCTGCAAACGAGGCAGCGATGGGCAAAGGGAAGATAGGCTCCACCCTAAAGGGCATCGGTCCGACATATACTGACAAGGTAAGCCGCAACGGGCTTCGTGTCGGGGACATACTTGCAGAAGACTTCAAGGAGAGATATGCACGTCTCAAGGAGCGGCATGTCAGACAACTCGGCCAGATGGGCTATGAATGCGACCCGGACGCCGAAGAGGCCTCATTCATGGAAGCCGTCGAATATCTCAAGGGCTTCAGGCTCATTGACTGCGAATACTATGTCAATGAGACACTCAAGACCATGCCAATACTTGCTGAAGGCGCCCAGGGCTCAATGCTGGACATAGACTACGGCTCATATCCGTTTGTCACATCCTCGTCAACCGCCTGCGCCGGAGCATGCATTGGGCTCGGCATATCCCCGTCCAGAATAGGACATGTATATGGAATCTTCAAGGCATACTGCACAAGGGTCGGCAGCGGGCCGTTCCCGACAGAACTCTTTGACGAGACAGGGGAAAAACTCCGGAAGATTGGCAATGAATTCGGGGCTGTGACAGGCAGGCCGCGCAGATGCGGATGGCTCGACCTTGTAGCACTGAAATATGCAGTGATGATCAGCGGTGTCACCGACCTTATCATGATGAAATCTGACTGTCTCGACTCATTCGGGACGATAAAAGTCTGCACATCGTACAAGGTGGACGGGAAAGAGACTGCGCAGGTGCCATTCGACACATATGCCAATATCGAACCGGTCTACACCGAATTCAAGGGCTGGAATACCGACCTGACCGGCTGCCGCAAGGAAGAGGAACTGCCCGAGGAGTTCAGGAATTACATAGCATTTATGGAAAATTACCTTGAAGTCCCTATAAAGATCATTTCCCTCGGTCCGGACCGCGAGGCAACAATAATGAGATAAGACAAAACGAACGACAAAACAGCCTGAAAGTGCGGACAGACACAATAAGGCAAACTCACAGACATCCAGATGACAGCAACAATAAAAAGATTCCTCAACGACTATGCGGCAGCAAGATGGGCCGCACTCATCCTCATCGCACTGATGATGTTCTTCGCCTACATGTTCGTAGACGTAATGTCCCCTCTGAAATCCCTTATTGAAGGCCAGAGAGGCTGGGACAGCGGGGTATTCGGGACATATGCGGCTTCAGAATATATTCTCAACGTATGCGGTTTCCTGATTATCGCCGGAATCATTCTCGACAAGATGGGAATACGTTTTACCGGTATATTGTCTGCATCGCTGATGGTATTCGGCGCCGGCATCAAATTCATCGGTATAAGCGACTGGTTCCAGACGACAGAACTGTGCACATGGCTTAACTCCTGGTGGACAGCCATGCCGGGCAGTGCAAAGATGGCCGCACTCGGCTTCATGATATTCGGCTGCGGCTGCGAGATGGCAGGCACGACAGTGTCAAAGGCTATCGCCAAATGGTTCAAAGGCAAGGAAATGGCCCTCGCGATGGGAATGGAGATGGCGATTGCCAGACTCGGGGTATTTGCCGTAATGTGGCTTTCGCCTGCAATATCGGACAGGTTCGACGGCTCGGTAGTTGCACCTCTTGCATTCTGCACCTGCCTCCTTCTCGTCGGACTTATCAACTACATAGTATTCTCGGTCATGGACACAAGGCTCGACAAGCAGCTTGTTGCAGCCGGAGAAGCCACAGAGGAAAAGAGTCCGGAAGACGAATTCCATGTCAGCGACCTCAAGCAGATATTTTCGAGCAAGATGTTCTGGCTTGTAGCCCTGCTGTGTGTGCTCTATTATTCGGCCATCTTCCCGTTCCAGCGGTACGCCCCGAATTTCCTTGAGGTGACCCTGAATGTCGATGCGGCCACAGCGTCCCGGCTTTTCAGTTGCTTCCCTATCCTCGCCATGTGCCTGACTCCTGTCCTCGGTCTTCTGCTCGACTACAGGGGAAAGGGGGCGTCAATGCTCATGACCGGGGCCATAATCATGATTGTATGCCATCTGAGTTTTGCCTTCCTGCTGCCGGTATTCCCGTACAAATGGTTCGCATTGTTCCTGATAGTCGTACTCGGTGTAAGTTTCTCGCTCGTACCTGCGGCTCTCTGGCCAAGCGTACCGAAAGTGATTGATGAAAAAGTGCTCGGAAGCGCCTATTGCCTGATATTCTGGGTACAGAACATAGGGCTGTGCCTTGTACCACTTCTTATTGGCATCGTACTCAATGCTACCGGAGGCTATCTTGTACCGATGGTCATATTCTCATCATTCGGAGTACTGGCCTTCATATTCAGCCTTCTGCTCAAGATAGAAGACAGAAAGAAAGGCTTCGGGCTCGAACTTCCCAACATCAGCAAGGAAGACGGCTCCAGATGACTTTCAGGTGCAGATTCCTGCAGGACAATAAAGTGAAGGAGACCCTGTGAAACAGACAGACAGAAATATCGCATCAAGCAGGACGGCGTGCTGGGCGGCTCTGGCATGTCTCGTAGTACCGATGTTCGCATCGTACTTCTTCGATGACATGTTCTCCACATTGTCGCACATCTTCCAGAATCCGGAAATGCTCAGGCTCGGATGGGACAGTGCAGACTATGGATTCTACGCAGGAGGCTATTCTTTCCTGTGTGTATGTGGGGGACTTGTCATATGTGGAGTCCTTCTGGACATGTTCGGGGTAAGGCTCATCGGCTCTGTCTTTGTCGGGCTCATGATAACCGGGGCGGTGACAGTATTCATTGCCCTGATCTCAGGCCTGCAGCCGCAGTCATCCCTTGCAATGGCCTATATCGGATGCATGCTGTTCGGACTCGGAAGTGAGATCGCAGGCGTGGCGGTCACCCGCTCGATAGCGAAATGGTTCAAGGGGCGTAATGTGGCCCTGGCAATGGGACTCCAGTTGTCGATAGCGAGGCTCGGGACGGCAACAGCATTTATCCTTGCCCCGGTTCTTGTCGCAGAGAAACAGGCCGGAGAGATATATACTCTTGCTGAGACAGCAAGGCCGGCCCTTACAGGCCTTGTCATGCTGCTTGCCGGAGGCATCCTGTGGGGAATCTTTGTCGCGATGGACTCAAGATTTGACAGGGATGCAGGCATCACCGGCTCCAGAGGAGAAATAAAGGATGAGGACAGGTTCAGGTTTTCAGACATTCTGAAAGTATTGACCAACCCCCGCTTTATCATGACAGCATTGCTATGCGTATTCTTCTACTGCTGCATCATATCATTCAAGAAATTCGGGACGTCAATCGTGATCCCGAGGTTTGGCATGGACGTAGATTCCGCCAAATGGATGATTAGCATGATACCGTTTTTCACTGTCCTGTTCACACCTCTTTTCGGAGCGCTCGTCGACAAGGCTGGTAAAGCCACTGCATGGATGACAACAGGGGCAGTACTCGTACTGTCAGCACATCTGATAATGGCATTTGCCCCGCAAGGAGTCGCATTCTACGGGTATCTGGCCATCTCTCTTCTGGGCATTGGATACTCACTTGTACCTTCTGCAATGTGGCCGACAGTACCGAAGATTATCCCCGAGAGGAATCTCGGGACAGCCTACTCCCTTGTCTACTGGATACAGAACATGGGCATGCTGCTCGTGCCTGTATTTGTCGGACGGATATTCAAGGAAACAATAACGGAAGCCGGCAACAGGAGCCAGGAGATTTCCGCAGCCGTAAATGCCGAATTCATCTTTATCGGGCTCGGGATTGCAGCTGTCACCGTTGCCGTACTGCTGATGATGTCATCCCGGAGGCATCCTGAACTCGGGATGGATACACCTAACAGACAATAAGATGTACCGGCTGCTTGACAAAGTCAATTTCCCTTCCGACCTGAAAGGGCTGGACATGGAGGAACTCAAGGCACTGTGTGCTGAAATCCGTGAGTACATGGTGGAATGCTGCTCCACCAACCCGGGACATCTCGGTTCCAGCCTCGGTGCTGTGGAACTCATTGTCGGGCTGCACTACATGTACAA
>JADILX010000083.1 GCA_017695025.1 Candidatus Cryptobacteroides excrementavium | reverse complement strand
GTACCAGCCCACCCAATTGCCGTCACTCAATGACTTTTTGACCGTGGGGTTGGAGGTCGGATACAAATTGTCAGTTGCATGTTCGCCAAAACCATATTCACGGCAATTCCACGTAACAAAGGTCATATTTTCTTTGGCGAGATTCATATTGCGAGAACCATAATATTGAGCCACTTTACCGTTATGGTCAGGTATGAGCAGATCAAGATATTCATTTGCCGGAGTTCCGTTATAGTTGTACCATTCTTCATCGTTGACCTGATAAAGTATGACCTTAGGGTTCCCCTCGCATTCTTCCTTCAAAGTCTGCTTCAGAATATAACCGAACTCTGAATATTGTTTTTCCCGTGTAGAGATAGAATTGGTGTACGGATAGAAAACATCATTGTACTCCCCTGTTCCATATGATGACCCATATTCATCATCGAGGAAGACTCCATCCAGATGATATGTGTTTATAGCATATGCCACTTGGGCTGCAAAATCTTCCGCCGTTGCCGGAAGAAGGTTGCTAACTCTAGCAGGAGTATGGTTGCCAAGTATACTGAGATAGACTTCGATGCCGGCATCCTGCAGAGGCTTGATATAAGTGTCACGCTGCTCAAGCAATGTCTGCACGTTAGGATTATGGTAGAGCTCCACAGAATTTCCAACGGCATCGTACTGGATGTTGGAAGAGAAGAGGACAA
Source organism: Candidatus Cryptobacteroides excrementavium (assembly GCA_017695025.1). GTDB lineage: Bacteria > Bacteroidota > Bacteroidia > Bacteroidales > UBA932 > Cryptobacteroides > Cryptobacteroides excrementavium. Next base: position 14,773 of record JADILX010000083.1, on the reverse strand, counting down.
CACCGTCGAAGAACAGGGAGCCGTCAGTGAACTTCACTTCAAGCACGCTGAGAGGATTGACGTCGTTCACCTCAAGGATGGCAAGGTTCTTCCTCGTAGAATGGTCAACAGGCTTTGCAGGCTCCTTTGCAGTCGTGATTATATACCTCAGACCGTCATTGCCGCAAGAGACTGCTCCGATGTTGTCAGACTTGGACTGTACCTTCAAGACGAGCATGTATGAGGTTTCGTATTCGAGATTCTCAAGATTTATCTCAATCGGAAGCGGCACATCAGTCTGTTCTGCAGGAATCGTGAATCCCTCTTCCGGCAGAGTGTAGCTGCCCTCAGGCAGCTTCGCGCATTCAGGAGTGTCACCCAAGTTCCAATTGTCGACACCCGCTTCATCGTAATACAATGTCATGCTGCCGGCATCCTCAAGGGCAGAGGCGAGCTTCAATACAGGAGTCACGGTATATGCAGTCGCGCCCTGCGCCATAGTCACTTTGACCGGATCGTCAGTCGAAGTCTGATCAGCAAGCTTACCGGTCACCGGCGCCGGCTTGCCGGTCTGGGTGACCGGGATTTCTACCGGTTTCGCATTCCCGGCGGAAACGGTAACCTTTCCGTTGCGCTCTGATTCGCTGTCATTCTCTTTCACTGAAATTGTCAGGGTAGTGCCTTCCTTTTGAGCAGTAACCCAGTCGTCCTCTCCGTCAGTATCAACGGCTGCATCCCATGAATCTGCAGTCGTCGTAACCTCCAGGGCCACACGTTCAGCATCATTCCAGGAGAAAGTCAGAGGCTCTGACGGAGATACCTCCAACGTTTCCTGCTTGATTTCATCCTTCTTGCAGGACAAAACTGCTGCGGCTACCATAACGGTACCGAGCAATACTTGAAAAATTTTTCTCATAACGTATAATTAAAAAAGTTATTATATGTGGTATAACCATTATTTTTCAGGAAGTTCGACTTCCACCCAAGTCGGGGTGTGGTCTGTCTGGAGATCGTTGCCGTAGTCGCTATAGTCGGCTATGACACTGCCTTTGGCATCGCAGAACTTCCAATAGGCCACAAGCCCTTCACTGTCCGGTGATACCTTGTAGAAATGGTTTTCTGCATTGATATCGTCGGACGTGAGGACGCGGTTCCAGATCCTTGCCTCGGCAATCATCCCGTCGAAATCGCGCGCAGTCGGATCGTCAGTCGAGTATGAATAACCGAACCAGAATGCACGTGGCCTGCCGCCATCTTCATTAGGACGACCGGTGACGTCAGTGGATACTCCTGTCGTGAAGTCAACTGATTCAAGCACCTCTTCGCCTTCAACGGACGCCTCTTGCTCTTTTACAAGTTCCCCGTCCACATAGACCTTGATATACCCCCTGTCGAAAGTCACGGCGATATGATACCATTGGCCTGTCTTAAGCAGCGGCTTTTCAACGAAAAGGCTTCCACGCGCATTCAGGTCCTCGCCGACGTCCTTGCCGTATGCAATGTTGAGCTGGTTTTTCGGGTGAAGGTTGTCACCTGTACGTATAAGGAAATTGTCCTCAATTCCCATCACCGTAGAAATCTCCTCGTTAGTGAACGAATTGGCATTGATGAGGACTTCCATAGTGAACTGTTCCATATCCTGAAGCGGAGTCCTGTTGGTCCAGTCCACCCACGCCAGATTGTCGTTGATGTCGGCGACCACATTGATCAGGGACGCCTCGCTCACCACGAGATAGAGAGTCCTGGCGCTCTCAAGGATGCCGACCCCCGACGCTTCGCTGATAGTGACCGGTATCACATAGTCAGTCTCATAATCGAGCTTGTCCAGGTCAATGAAGCTGAGCGTGAGGGGATCGCTCGTCACGCTTCCCGAGCGGATCACGGCACTCAGAGCATCGAAATCATAATTGGCCTCCGGCAGAAGCTGAGCTTCCGTGTCATAGTAAGCGTTCCGATAGGCAGTCAGAAGTTCAGGTGCCGTCCGGAACCTGACCTCCACATCATTGTCCTCCGGAGAAGCCATGCCGACCGTAAGATCGTAAGTCATCTGCGTGACGCCCTCGTCGCGCTGAACCCTAAGCTGTCGGGCAAACGAATCCTCGGAGATGAACACTTTGTTCTCAAAAGTGTGTTCTTCCCCAGTCTGGCAGGCAGTCAAAGCCGCTATGCCGGACATCAGGGATATTATCGCGTATCTGCAGTTCATAATATTCATTTATTATTCGTTAGTCGTGTCTTCACCATCCCCGGCCGTTGTATTGAGGGCAGTGATCGCTGCCCGGATGTTGCCGTATATATTTCCTATATTGAAATAGTCGTCCTGTGCGTTCTCGATACTCAGACCGAGTTTTGCAAAGCGGTCCTGCGGCGCCAACACATACTCCGCAGCTGATTTTAGAGTCATCCCCACCTGAACCGGATCTTCCGGATCGGGGACGGTCGCCTCAAAGACGAAACGGTCTGTCGGAAAATCTTTATAGTTCGTGGTCAGACGGTTGACAGCCTCGTTCATCTTGTTCTCGGCTGTCGTGCTCCCTATCGGCATAATAATCATTTCGCTCGCATCCAGGATTGCCGAGATATTCTGCTCCCCTAGCCTGATAGAACTCGCGATCAACTGGATGCTGCCCCTGAGAAACATCGGAACTTCCGCATTGTCCGCGCGCCAAGTCATAACGGCGCCGATGAACGCAGAACGGCCTGTCTCGTCCACCGTGCTCCCTGCGTCGTTCACCCCGTTGTAAGAGACCATCAGTCCGTCGCAGCCATACTTCGCAAGGCAGGCCAGCTGCGCATTTACCTTCTCGGTCACGAAGGAGGTATACTCCTCGTCAGTACCGGCCGGCTCCCCTGCAGCGATGGCTGCATCCTGGATGGCAAGCCATTCCTCCTCTATGGATATGTAGTCAATGTCCGCGAGGACACGGGTGCCTTTCTGCTGCCTGACCTGGCCTATCTCCTGAACCAGATCACGGTGAAGGCCTCCGACAAGATTGCGGATGAATATGTAGTCCGCACTGTCCGGCATCGAGTTCAGATGCTGATAGCGGCCCACCGGAGTTTCAGCGGTCGCGTCCATTCCGAGAAACACGAGTTTGTGTTCAGTCTGCTTGAAGGCCCGGATCTGCGCGAGCTCTTCCCCGGAAATCTCGTCCATATGAATCCCGAGGTCAAGGCTCTCCGGTCTCGTCCAATCAGAGCATCCGGCCAGGGCCAAAAGGCACACTCCCGCAAATGCCGCGAGATGCCTGTGATTATTTCCTGGAATTATAGTCATGATTCAAATTCATTTTAATGTTATCGAGAATATGTAGGATTGTCCGGCTTGCAGTCGAACCAAAGTCTGGTGGACATGTTGTCAGAGCCTCCAAGAAGGGTGGAAACTGCCGCATGGTAGTTCTCCGCATTGGAAACAGCCTCAGCATCAGGATATTCGATGCGGCGTGCACCAGTAGTGGTCAGAGTCCTGTCCGTACTCTTGTTTCCGGCTTCCGTAGCAGGGATGAGACGCGGATAGCCTGTCCTTCTGAAGTCAGCCCATGCCTCGTTGCCCAGCAGCCAGTTGGCAATCCATTTCTGGGTGATGATACGCTCCTGCTTCTGTTCTGGAGTGGCCCCTTCATCCCATGCTATAGTGATTTCAGATATGACTGAAGAATAGGAGTTGGAACCTGCGGGATCAGTATAAAGGGACGGAACGCTTGTATTGTCAGCAATATAGGATGCATACCCGCTGGCTCCGTACTGCTCGAATGAAAGGCGGATACCTTCCTCGTAAGCAGACCGGGCATCGGTACCCATATCGAATCCGAACACAGCCACTGCTTCCGCCTTCAGGAAGGCCACCTCGGCGGCATTCATCCAGCAGGCAGGGTCATCAGTCTCGATTACCGGCCCGCAATACTGGTGTACGATAGCAGCCGCAGGTATGACAATCCCGCGCCTCAGCCCGACATAGTCATATCCGGTCCACTCTGAGCGGGTAAAATAGAATGCGCGTCTCGGGTCATTGTAGCCGTTCATATAACAGATGATATCTGCTGCCGCATGAGAGTCTCCTGAAGTAATGCACTCATGTTTTCCCTCAGAATACATGTTATACATGACTGCGAACCTTACAGGGTTTCCATTAGTACCCCATGCCCCGAACAGGGCATTGTCATCATTTGATGTCATCACCCCTACTTCATGCTTCACTGCCGACTCGGCCATCTCCTTTGCAAGTTCCTTGTCCGCATACACGACACGCATGGCAAGACGGAGTTTCAGCGAATTGGCAAACTTTATCCATTTCTCGACATTCCCGCCATATACGACATCGGCAGATGCAGAGAAATTATTGGTCCGGTTCGGTGTCAATGCCTCTATGGCCGCATTGAGTTCTTCGAACATCTTCTTATAGACATCCTCCTGCGAGTCATACGGCACGTTGATTTCCCCGTTCTCGCCTATCTTTGAATAAGGGATAGGGCCGTAAGCATCTGTTATGCGATGCATGGCTGCCACCTTGATGATTTCACCTACGGCGAGAATCACAGGGTCGTCAGTCACCTGCCGGAGCATCCTGTAGTTCGAATAGATTACAGGGATGAAATGAGAACTTTTCATGAAGACATTGGTCCAGTCATCCGTAGGATTGTAGTTTGAAATCGTATTCGGCCAGCCAGAGACATCCTTACCGTCGGCAAAATAACCGCCCTGTGTACCCCCAAGAAGGCACTCAGTAAACTGGGCGGTATTCACATCGGGAGATATGACTCCGTTCGACATACCGACCAGAGCGGCCCTTACGGCATATCCGTCACGCTGCATTTCATCATCTGTCACCCCGTAAGGGTTACTGTTTATTTCGAGGTAATTGGCGGTACATGCCACCATACCCGAAAAAGCCACAGCCGAAATAACGGCACCTTTTATCATTGTTTTAATATCCATAATCATCCTCCTTAGAATTTAAGTCTGATGTTGAACCCGAAATTTCTGGTATTCGGCATCATGAAGTAGTCAATACCCTGATAGTAGTTCCCTGTTGTGGCTATGGATTCAGGGTCGAAAGGAGCCTTGTTATAGATCATCCAGAGATTCTTTCCCACAATCTGGAGAGTCAACTCGCAGACATTATTCAGCATCTTGCGCGGGAATGTATAGCCTATGGATGCTTCCTGAAGGCGCACATTGGTCGCAGAGTAAGTATAATACTGAGGCACTGCATTTCCGGATGCTATGGCAGTATACCAGGTATTGGCATCTATAAGGTCAGAGCCATTGATGACTACCCCACCGTTGTCCCTGGCGAGGGCTGAAGCCTCAGATACTCCATAGTAGTCAAGCATAGCCTGTGTGCGGGAGAATACCACGCCGCCGAGACGGGCTGTAAGCATGAAGCCGAAGTTGAAATTCCCTATACGGAAATCATTTCGCCATGCCATGTTGGCTTTAGGGAGCACGCTGCCGAGTTTGATATAATCTTCCTGGTTTTCGATAGTGCGGGTGGAAATACTGCCGTTCTGGTCTATGTAAATGGCATTGTTGTTGTCCCGGACGAAGTCCTGGCGTGAATAGATGTCGCCGAGTGTACCTCCTTCCTTCAGTATGAACCTGGCATTACCCAGACCGCCCATATCCATCAGAGAGATATTCAGTTTCTCTCCTGTCACAGGATTTATGGCGTTTTCAGCAAGTTCCAGAATCTCGTTCCTGTTGGTAGAGAAAGTGTAGTTGCTGGCCCAGTTGAAGATACCCCACTGCTTTTCGAAGCCGAGGGCAAGTTCGAAACCTTCATTGAGCACATCTCCTGACTGGATAGGAATCTCGGAATATCCTGAGCCTGTGGAAATTTCAGGGAAGAATGTCTGGTTTTTGGTGTTTGTCCGGTAATATGTAGCATCAAGGCTGAACCAGTTCAAGAACCTCATCTGGAGACCCACCTCCCAGGACTGGGTCCTTTCCGGCTTGAGTTCCACCGGATATGTGGTATCCGTTGCCCATGCATTGCCTTTATCTGGCCATTCATGCATAGGGTTAGCAAGCCAGCGGTCAAACGGGGTACCCACGTCTGCGAATGATGCACGGAGTTTCACGAACTCGAGTTGTCTCGGCATATTCGGGATAATCTGCGAAAGTACTACTGACGCTCCGACAGACGGATAGAAATAGGATTTGGTTCTGGAGCGCGGGCCGGCGAGTTGTGAAGGCCAGTCGTTTCTGCCTGTAAGAGTAAGATAATAGGCGTTCTTGAACCCTACTTCAGCGGAAGCATATATCGACTGTGTCTGTTCCCTCCATCCGGACTGCTTCTTCACCATTGCATCCTGGTCGATGGCAAATACATTGAAGACATTCGGGATATTGTCTGCTGCTATAGGCCCCCTGTTGGAGAAAAGGTCGTTCCTCATGTCAGTAATGGAGGCACCGACATTGGCATGCACGCTCCAGTCTTCCCATGTCTTGTTGATGTCAAGAAGCACATCGGCATATACCTGCTTGTCTTCAGAAGTCTCGAGGCCGAAAAGACCATTGTCTGAGAGTTCTGTCAACTGATTATAGGTAGTCGCGTAGAATTTCTCGGTGTACTTGTTGTGAGAGTTGTCAAGACGCACGCGGCCGGAAAGTGTAAGCCAGTCGAGAATCTCGTATGAAAGACCTGCGCTGAGCATGTAGCGGGTCTTCTTGTTCTGGCGGAGATTGCGGTAGTTGATCCAGTACGGGTTCTGCATGGTCATGCCGGCATCTCCCACAGGCCAGTACTGTGTATATATCTTGCGGCTTGAATCATATCTTTCGTACATCTCGATATCCGCCCAGTCATTACCGCGCGGGAAAATGTAGGCACCGACCAGAGGGTTGTTATATGTTCCCTGGTTGGTCATGTTCAGGTCATCCTGCATGATGAAACTTGCCGAAACGTCAAGGGTCATCTTGTCATCAAGGAACGAGGTGGTGTTACGGAAAGTGAAATTGTAACGGTTATACTTGTTGTTCGGCACATTACCGATAGAATTCACTGCAGCCGCAGAAAGATAGGTCTGGTTCTTCGAATTTCCTGTAGAGAGGGATACGCTTTCCGTACCTGTCACTCCCAGACGGAAATAATCCTTGGCAGGATCATAGCCCATGAAATTGAAACTGTTCAGACGGCTGCCCCAACTGCGGGTAACAGAGACTTCAGAAGAATTATAGTCGCCGGTTCCGTATCTGTTCTGGAAACGCGGAAGGACGAACGGAGTGAAAATCTCAGTATTGCTGGAGACTGTTACAGAAGTTTTGCCCTCCTGACCTTTCCGGGTGGTGATGACGATGGCACCGTTTGCCGCTGCAGAACCGTAGAGCGCCGCTGCAGCCGCACCTGTCAGGACAGTCATGGACTCTATGTCCTCCGGGTTGAGATCGGCTATCGGATCAGTGGCCCCCCGGGAATCGAACTCTGTACCGGCATCACGGGCAGACGTATACATCGGCACGCCGTCTATCACATAGAGGGCATTGGAAGACTTGGAGATGGACTTCTGTCCACGCATCACTACCTTCGAGGCACCTCCGACTCCGGAGGATGAGGCATTGATGACAAGACCGGCCACCTTGCCGCTGAGGGAGTTGATGAAGTTGGCATCCTTGTTGGCAAGAAGCTCGTCCGATTTGACTTCCTGGACATTGTAGGAAAGGGCCTTTTCAGAACGCTTGATGCCGAGGGCCGTCACCACCGTGGCCTCCATCATGATGGCGTCGGTTTCCATAGTTATGTCGAAAACCCTCCTGACACCTACCGGTATAAGCTGTGAGGTATATCCCAGACAAGAGACCTCAAGCACAGGGTCTGCTATGTCTTCGGGAAGATCGAAAGAAAAGTTACCGTCCAGATCGGTGCTGGTCCCGACGGTCGTGCCCTGGATCAGGACACCGGCTCCGATTACAGGCAGGCCGGTAGCATCTATGATTTTACCGGAGATGCGGTTATCTTGGCTTCCACCCCCCCCCAGTTGATTCCCGGGCAACTTTCTTGGCTGAGATGTAGATATTGGTCCCTTCAATACGCCATTCTACATCAAGACCGGAAAAGAGCGTTTCAAGCACGGGCTCGATTCCAGCGTCAGCGACATCAATGCTGACTGTCCTGTCCAAATCCACCCGGTCATTCAGAAAAAGGTATTTGGACTGCTGCTCGATGGCATCCAGGACTGATTCAAGCCTGGCATTTTCCATCTTCAGGGTAATCCCTGAATCAGTCTGCGCCCATGCATTCTGCACCGGATAGAAAAGGCACAGTGCAGCCATGGCGACATACAGTCCGAATGTTTTGAAAATTAGACTTTTATTCATACTTTAAACTTCGTTTACAAACACGCTGCACCTCGGCATATCCGAATGAATCCGCTTCTGCTCCGGGCTTGCAGTTTGTTTCGTTAATTATTAGTGATAGTTTGCTGTCCGTATCCAGCACTCCGGAGGATCCGCAGCCTTGCTGAATGCGCAGATTTACCTGCACCGGAATACTTTCAATCAATTACCCTGATTATGCCATATAGGTCTCCTTTTATTATGTGGTTAAACAATCCGTGGTTATATCAATAACGTATAAAATTACGTCTTTACCGTATTACGACAGTATTGGTCAGCCTGTCATAGTCGTAGCTGAAATCCGATGCAAGAGCGAGCATCGAAAGCGCGTGTTCCACACCTTCGGATATCCGGACTTTCCCTCTTGTATATCTTATCTGAGGCAGCGTATCCCTCGCTATTACGATGCGGACATCGTAGGCAAGCTCGAATTTCTTCATCAGCCTGTCGAAAGGAATGTCTGTAACATCGATCAGACCTTCCGTCCAGCATCCGACAGACCTGGGATCGGCTATGCGCTCTACGTACAGATGGTCATCCTCAAGCCTTACCATCTGATTGGGCTGGAGCATATATTCTTCTCCGGTGCGGAGATGGCTGGACACCTTTATGGAGCCTCTCAGCAGGGCCGCTGAAAACTCACGTGCCGATTCATCGACTGCTACATCGAACTTGGTCCCATATACCGATATGGTCGAAGCATAGGTATTCACATTGAACGGACGTCCGGCATCCTTGGCCACATCGAACATAACCTCTCCGCTATGGACCGTGACGTTACGTGACTTTCTCGAAAAAACCACCGGATATTCAATCTCGGAACCGGAATTAAGCCATAACTGCGTCCCGTCTTCCAAAGTCAGCTGCATACTTTTCCCGGCAGGCACATATATGGTCTCTGTCCTGGCGGAAAGACCGTCAATGATGTAGTTCCTGGTCAGCAGCCCCGTACCTGCAAGCAGGACAATCGCAGCGGCTATCGAGGCCGCTACAGCCACGATTTTCCTTCTGACAGTTTTTTTCGGGCGCTGTACTGAGGCAAAGCCCTTGGAGTGGTCACCCCCGTGGATCAGCATCCCTTCATAAAGGAAATGGGCATCGGAATACTGCCTTGCGTGGCTGCCGTCAGGATCATCCGCAAGCCAATGCCTTACTGCCGCCTCCTCTTCAGGCGTTGTAGAGCATTTCAGATATTTTATCAGAAGGTAAGTTTCCATTTCAATTTTCAGCGAAATATATATAAGACTCTTGAAAGACAAAGTTGGACCCCCTGAAATGAAAAATATTTTAAAATTTTCTTAACAGACAAATTATTGCCATATTTGCAGGCTTACTATTGTTGACTACCGTAATGCCAGGGAATAATATATCTGCACAGGAATTCGGACAGCTGTTTATGCGCTACAGGGATAATTTCATCGCTGTGGCGCGTTCCTATGTACGCGACGAAGTGGTGGCGGAGGATATAGTGGCCGAAAGTTTCACCAATTTCTGGGACAGCAGAAGCAGGATAGATATCCAGACCATACCTGAGGCCTATATCCTGCATATGGTCAAGAACCGGTGTCTGAGCTATCTTAGGGACAGGGCCAACCGGATGCGTATCCTGCAGCAGATGCACGAGGATTCCTACAAGGCGATAATGGCGGAGATTGGGGTGCTCGGCAAAGATGAGACCGGGCTCATATTCCAGTCAGACATCGCCGCGATATTCAATAAACTGCTTGCCACTGTACCTGACTCCACCAGGGACATTTTCCTGGCCAGCCGTTTCGGGAACCTGACATATAACGAGATTGCCGACAAGTACGGCATAAGTCCCCGTAAAGTGAAAAGGGAGATCCAGCGCGTGCTCGGTATCATGCGTATTTCCCTGAAAGATTATCTGCCGGTAATGGTGATATTGCTGTCCATGATGGCCGGCACAAAATATCTGTAATAATGCGGCCAGACAGGCAGGCCAATTGTACGCCAATGCCACATACAGGGCGAATATTTAGGAAAAACCGGAATTTTGCCGTATATTTGGAAAAATACAGCCTGAAGACAGGCAAAAAAAACATAAAAACAAAAGGAAATGAAAAAGTATGTATGCGTAGTCTGCGGATATGTCTATGATCCTGCAGCAGGTGATGAAGACAGCGGGATCGCTCCGGGAACAGCATTTGAAGATCTTCCTGCAGACTGGGTCTGCCCTCTCTGCGGAGTAGGCAAAGAAGATTTCAAGCCTGAGGAATAAGTCCCCGGAAGACATAGCACAGGGCGGTGACGCCCGCAAGAAAAGATCCATGCAGCATACCGGCAGGGCAACAGAAGCCGTTCCGGTATGCTGCAAGTTTTTGCTGTCATCAGCAGCACTCCGGCTCCGTCAACGGAAAAGTTCCCGCAGCACTTTAAGGGAATTGACCTTGACAGACGACTCGATATGGTACTCAATATATCTGAGTATCTCCTCTGCAATGGCATTGCGTGCCTCCCCCGAAAGCGGGATGAGCATCGACTCGCTGAAAGAAGTCATCAGAAACCTGTCCATCACTTCACGATGCCCGCCGGAAAAAGGGGCAAGGCTGTCACAGTCAGGGCTGAACCCAAGCACTACCGCCAGTTCGAGGAGAAACCGGATATGGAAATTGCTGAAGTCGGACTCCATTGCATCAAGCAGCAGGATGTTCTTCCTGCACCATTCGAAAAGTCCCTGCTCCATAGCCCCGTCCTTGACAACACGGTAAAGCACCTCGCTCAGGAACAGGGTAATCGCATTCTTGCTCATGTTGTTCCTGATGCCGGACAGAGGCACCGCCGGCGAGATGCCGGAAGCAGTATAAAGGCTTGAACGCGATGACTCGGAAATGTCCGCCTCGATGATATTCATGGGCAGGAAACACGACATCTGGACTTTCTTTCCGGCGCCTCTCACAAGAAAGCCCCGCCGGCCGTATTCCTTGCTTAAGGTATGCATTACGACCGAATTTTCACCATATCTGGTGATATGCAATACTATCAGTTCCGCAGAAACCTTCATTACAGGATGGAAGAATCTTCCGTCTGCAGCCCTTTCAGATACTCAGCCATAGCCCTCAAGGCTTTTCCCCTGTGTGAAATGGCGTTCTTCTGGTCTTCAGTAATCTCGGCAAGAGTCTTGCCCGGATATTCGTCAGGGATGAATACCGGATCATATCCGAACCCGCCTTCCCCGGACTTCTGCCTCGCAACCGTACCTTCAAGGACTCCTTCAAAAATATGCCGCTGACCGTCGATTATAAGGGTGACAACACTCCTGAACCTTGCCCTCCTCGACACTTTCCTGACGGAAAGTCCTATGGCAGACGCCATCGACGCCTCAGTCTCAAGGACAGACAGTTCATAGAGGAGTTTGTCCATATTCCTGTTGAAATCCTTGTCAGCCCCGGCATAACGTGCAGTATAGACGCCCGGAGCCCCGCCAAGAGCATCGACCTCAAGCCCGGTGTCGTCTGCAAAACAAGTCATGCCACATCTGTCCCACACATATTCGGCCTTCTGTATAGAATTGGCCTTCAATGTCTTTCCTGTCTCGGGAATATCTTCCGTGATTCCCGCCTGAGCAGAGGTAACGAGCTCAAACCCTCCGCCTAAAATCTCTGATGCTTCACGCAGTTTTCCGCTATTGCCCGTTGCAAATACGATCTTCATGTTCAACTGCTTTTTATTTTTACTCCTAAAATCGGTGCAAAGGTATTAAATCCGGGCAATAATCAGCATTTTTTCTTAAATTTGTGGCTTGCCTTTTGATAGAGCATCCGGCCGGACTGTCAGGAACGGCAGTTCACGGCCAATCAGGAAATCCATCAGAATATATTGACAGTCAATATGAAAAGATTTTTTGTATCAGCATTGGCAGCATTGGCTGCCGTTACCATTCCTATATGCGCGTCAGGACAGTCAAGGAGTTTCAGGCTCGGGCAATGGGTGGAAATCAACAATTCTATCCTCAAGGAACTGAACCGTTCCTATGTCGACACGCTGCCACTGGACAGAATGATGCGCTCCGGCATAGACGCCATGCTCGGAAATCTTGACCCATATACCATATACATCCCTGAAGAAGAAAATGAAGACCTGGAAATGATGCTGTCGAAGACATACGGCGGCATAGGGGCAATAATCTACAAGCAGGTCGACAGCAATGTTGTGATCAACGAGCCATATTACGGCTCCCCGGCCTGGAAGAACGGGCTGGTATGCGGAGATGAGATAATAGCCATAGACGGCATGCCAACAAAAGGCCTCGCAGCAGCCGAAAGCAGCGACAGGATGAAGGGAAAGCCCGGGACAACAGTCAATTTCAAGGTAAAGAAGGTCCGCGGGGGCGACACTGTGGATGTGGCCATCGTGCGCGAACGCATCCATATCCCCGATGTTGAATATGTCGGCATGCTTGACGACACTACAGGATACATCAGGCAGAGCGGCTTCACCGAAAATGTCTCCGGGATTATACGTGACGGATACTTCCGCCTGAAAGGGCTTGGGATGAAACGGCTCGTCCTGGACCTCAGGGGCAACGGCGGCGGCCTCATGAACGAGGCCATCGGGATAGTCTCGCTTTTCGTGCCGAAAGGCTCGCTCGTCGTAACGGCAAAAGGCAACACTCCTGAATCCACGAGGGAGTACAGGACAACAACGGAGCCTGTCGACACCCTCATCCCGCTCATTGTAATGGTGGATTCCGGCTCGGCCTCATCATCGGAAATCGTCTCCGGAGCCATACAGGACATGGACAGAGGCACCATCATGGGGCAGCGTACATATGGGAAAGGTCTGGTACAGTCCATCAGGCCCATCACTTACAATGGCCAGTTGAAAGTGACAACGGCAAAATACTACACCCCTAGCGGAAGATGCGTCCAGGCCATTGACTACAGCCACCGTAACGAAGACGGGAGCGTGGGACATATCCCTGACTCTCTCACCCATGAGTTCAAGACAGCCCATGGCAGGACGGTACGTGACGGAGGAGGCATCACTCCCGACGTGACAATCAGTTCCCCGTCATACAGCAGGCTTGTCTACTCACTGGTACTTTCCGGTGTGATAGACAACTATGTACTGAAATATGTCAGGGAGCACGACAGCATCCCTGCCGTGGAGGACTTCCATTTCTCCGATGAGGATTTCGAAGATTTCATAGCATTCGCAGCGACACAGGAGTTCGACTACAGGAGCAGTGCAAAGACATTTTTCGACCAGATGAAAAAAGAACTTGAAAAAGACGGGCTGTCAGAGTCCGTCCAGGCGGAAGTCGATGCTCTCGGGAAGGCCCTCGACATGGACAAGGAAAAATTCATCAGGCTGAAAAAGAACGAGATAATACCGTTCATCGAAGAAGAGATCGCTGTCAGATACTGGTACCAGGAAGCCGGGGTAAAAGTCTCCCTCCGGTATGATGACCAGCTCAGGGAGGCACTCTCATCCCCTATGATAGACTTCTGATGCAGAAAACAGCCGACCTGCTCCGTATAGGCCTGCCCATAATGCTGGGACAGGCATGTGTCATCATACTCAGTTTTGCCGACAATATAATGATAGGCTGGTACGGGGTGGATGACCTGGCTGCCGCATCTTTTGTCAACGGCATCATCAACCTCTTCATCTTCATGGAACTCGGCTTTTCCTGCGGGCTGACACCGGTCGCAGGTGCCCTGTACGGGAAAGGGGAAAGCAGAAAAATAGGTGAAGCCGTACGTAACAGCCTGGTACTCAACGGGGCCATAGGGCTAGCCATCCTTGTCATACTTGCCATACTGTATGGCTTTCTGGACAGGTTCGGACAGGAGGAGCGGCTGCTGCCGCTGATAAGGCCGTATTTCGCCGTAGTAGGCATCTCCACCCTGTTTGCCTTCGGCTTCAACACACTGAAACAGTTTACCGACGGCATATGCAAGCCGGTAGTGTCTATGTCCATACTCATGGGCGGGAACCTGCTCAACATTTTCGGCAACTGGGTACTGATATACGGGAAACTCGGATTTCCGGAACTCGGGCTGCTCGGGGCGGGTGTCAGCACGCTTGTCTCAAGGATAGTCATGCTGGCTGTCTTCATCATCTACATCCTGGGGGCACGGCAGTTCAGGGAATATGTAGCCGGCTTCATGGAGGCGATGGCTTCGGCCGGAGGCATCAAGGAACTTTTCCGGCTCGGCTACCCGCTTGCCCTGCAGACAGGGATGGAGACATCCACGTTTACAATAAGCGCCGTGATGGCGGGATGGCTCGGGGCGACCACCCTTGCTGCACATCAGGTGACACTGACCATATCCCAACTCTGTTTCCTGATGATGATGGGGCTTGCCACGGCAGTATCGGTGCTTGTCAGCAACTCATACGGGAAGAAAGACTTCGCTTCTGTCAAGGAATATGCTTCCAAAGGCTATTTCATGATACTGTCGGTGTCCGTTTTCTTCTGCGTGGCCATATATGC
>JADILX010000082.1 GCA_017695025.1 Candidatus Cryptobacteroides excrementavium | reverse complement strand
TGCGCAAGAGAATCGTGTATACGGTTCTCCTGCTGCTGGTTTATCGGCTCGGGAGTTTCATCGTGCTCCCTGGCATCGATTCAACCATGCTCGCGAATCTTCAGGAGAATACTTCTTCAGGGCTTGTCGGCCTGTTGAACATGTTCTCCGGAGGGGCATTCGGCAACGCTTCTATCTTTGCCCTCGGTGTGATGCCTTATATCTCGGCATCCATCGTGATACAGCTTCTGGGTGTCTTTGTTCCGTACTTCAAGAAACTTCAGATGGAAGGGGAGAGCGGACGCCGGAAGATGAATCAGCTCACAAGGTATCTTACCATTGTGATCCTGTGTATCCAGGGACCTGCCTATATGGCATCTCTGCATGGACAGATACCGCAGGAAGCATTCCTCGCCATCAACAGTCTCGGCTGGAGTTCATTCATGTTCAACCTGGTGTCTACTGTCATCCTTATCGGCGGCACCATGTTCGTAATGTGGCTCGGTGAGCGTATTACCGACCGCGGTATCGGAAACGGCATATCCCTCATCATCATGGTGGGTATCATTGCCCGTCTTCCTTATGCCCTTACTGCTGAAGTCGGAGAAAAGGTCAATTCTACTACCGGAGGTCTTCTTCTTCTGGTTGTGGAACTCATCATCCTCTTCTTTGTCTTTGTTGCAGCCATTGCTCTTGTGCAGGCTACCAGAAGGGTGCCGGTACAGTATGCAAAAAGGATTGTCGGCAACAAGCAGTATGGCGGTGCCCGTCAGTATATCCCTATGAAAATCAACGCGGCAGGTGTGATGCCTATTATCTTTGCACAGGCACTCATGCTCTTCCCGCTGCTTTTTGCACAGTTTGACGCAACAAGAGGTCTTGCCGCTACCCTGAGCAACTATACAGGGTTCTGGTACAACTTCCTGTTCTTCTTCCTTGTGGTGGTATTCACATATTTCTACACTGCTGTCACAGTCAATCCGACCATGATGGCGGAGGATATGAAGAAGAACGGCGGCTTCATACCTGGAGTAAAGCCTGGAAAGAAGACAGTCGAGTATCTTGACACCATCATGTCGAGAGTCACTCTCCCGGGGTCTGTTTTCCTCGGACTGATTGCCATTCTTCCGGCTTTCGCAATGATTTGCGGAGTGAACAACCAGTTTGCAAGTTTCTATGGAGGTACTTCTCTCCTGATTCTTGTAGGTGTTGTCCTTGATACTCTCCAGCAGATTGAAAGCCACCTGCTTATGCGTCATTATGACGGACTGATGAAGACCGGACGACTGAAAGGCCGTTCCGGGATGTAGTTCGATAAGTTCATTGGAAAGATGGTAAAGCCGAAGACAGAAGAAGAGATAGAGCTGATGCGCGAGAATGCAATTCTCGTTTCAAAGACATTGGCGGAGGTCGGTAAGATGGTTGCCCCTGGTGTGACAACTCTTGAGTTGAATAGGGTGGCCGAGACCTTTATCCGTGACCACGGAGCTATACCGAGTTTTCTGGGATATGACGGCTTTCCTGCGGCTCTCTGCATATCAGTAAACGATGTCGTCGTGCACGGATTCCCATCGGATTATGTGCTTAAGGAAGGTGATATCGTATCTGTGGACTGCGGGACGTTCTATAAAGGCTATAACGGGGATTCAGCATACACCTTCCCTGTAGGGGAGGTGGATGCGGAGACCCGCAGACTCCTTGACGTCACAAAGGAATCACTTTACAGAGGCATTGCAGAGGCTGTCCACGGGAACAGGACAGGCGACATTGGACACGCGGTACAATCGTACGCAGAGTCATTCGGGTTCTCCGTTGTCCGCGAACTTGAGGGACACGGAATCGGCAGGCAGATGCATGAGAATCCCGGGGTGCCAAACTATGGGCACCAGGGACGCGGTGCAAAACTTACCGATGGCATGACTATCTGTATCGAACCGATGATCAATGCCGGTACCCGCGGAGTCTACCTCGCAGACAATGGCTGGGAGGTACATACTGCGGACCGGAAGAAATCAGCGCATTTCGAGCTTACGGTTGTTGTCAGAAAAGGAGCCCCTGAGCAACTGTCTACCTTTGAATTTATTGAGAATAATGTTGGATTTTAAAGTGATGTACCTATGCCAAAACAGTCAGCGATAGAACAGGAGGGGGTCATTATAGAGACTCTGCCGAATGCGATGTTCAAAGTAGAATTGGAAAACGGTCATGTGATCATTGCCCACATTTCAGGCAAGATGAGGATGAACTACATCAAGATCCTGCCAGGAGACAGGGTGAAGGTAGAAATGTCACCTTATGATCTGACAAAGGGAAGAATTTCTTTCAGATACAAATAAAAGACTACGATAATGAAAGTAAAGGCATCCATCAAAAAGCGCAGTGAAGACTGCAAGATCGTAAAGCGCAAAGGCCGTCTTTACGTGATCTGCAAGAAGAATCCTAAGTTCAAGATGCGCCAGGGATAATTGATTGTATAACAAAAAAGTAATGATAGATTATGGCAAGAATAGCCGGTGTTGACTTACCTAACAACAAGAGAGGGGAGATAGGTCTTACCTATATCTTCGGTATCGGGCGCAGCTCTGCAAGAAAGATTCTTTCCCAGCTGGGCATCGATTATGACACAAAGGTCGGGGACTGGAATGACGAACAGATTTCAGCCATCCGCGGGCTCATCGCTCAGGAGTACAAGATCGAAGGCGAACTCCGCTCCGCTGTCCAGATGAACATCAAGCGTCTTATGGACATCGGATGTTACAGGGGTATCCGTCACCGTCTTGGCCTGCCTGTACGCGGACAGAGCACAAAGAACAATGCCCGTACAAGAAAAGGCAAGAAGAAAACTGTTGCAAACAAGAAGAAAGCAACCAAATAACGGATGAACTATGGCAAAAAAGACATCAACGACTAATAAGAAGAGAGTTGTCAAGGTTGAAGCTTATGGACAGGCCCATATTTCATCGACCTTCAACAATGTCATCGTGACCCTGACAAACAATACTGGTCAGGTAATCAGTTGGTCATCAGCTGGTAAGAGCGGCTTCAGGGGGTCAAAGAAAAACACCCCGTATGCTGCCCAGGTGGCTGCAGCAGATGCAGCGAAGACAGCTTATGACCTTGGACTCCGCAAGGTGAAAGCCTATGTTAAGGGTCCTGGTGCAGGACGTGAGTCAGCAATCAGGACTATCCATGGTGCAGGTATCGAGGTAACGGAGATTATCGACGTCACTCCTATGCCACACAATGGCTGTAGACCAAAAGGCCGTCGTAAAGTTTAATCCCGTAACTGATAAAGATAAATTACTATGGCAAGATATACTGGACCAAAAACAAAGATCGCACGTAAATTCGGCGAACCTATCTTCGGGGCAGACAAATACTTTGAGAAAAGGAATTATCCTCCAGGACAGCATGGTTTGGCAAGAAAGCGCAAGAAATTGTCCGAATATGGTACTCAGCTGAAGGAGAAGCAGAAAGTAAAATATACTTACGGTGTACTTGAAAGACAGTTCCGCAATACGTATGAGAAGGCTTCCCGCATGAAAGGACAGAAAGGTGAGAACCTTATCTTCCTTCTCGAGTCCCGTCTCGACAATATTGTGTACCGTCTCGGTATCGCTCCTACAAGGGCTGCAGCCCGTCAGCTTGTGTCGCATTGCCACATCACTCTTGACGGTACAGTCTGCAACATCCCTTCGGCTATCGTTAAGCCAGGCCAGGTAGTGGCAGTACGCGAGCGCTCAAAGAGCCTTGAGGTCATCCAGAACAGCGCAGCTTCAGCAGTGAAGTATTCATGGCTGGAATTTGACCCTAAGACTCTCACCGGAAAATATCTCAATGTCCCTGTCAGGACAGAGATTCCGGAGACAATCAACGAGCAGCTTATCGTCGAACTGTACTCCAAGTAATATTAACACCTTAAACAAGCATAGACATGGCAATCTTAGCATTTCAGAAGCCGGACAAGGTGATAATGCTCGAAGGAACGGATACTGTGGGCCGTTTCGAGTTCAGGCCGCTTGAGCCTGGATACGGACAGACCATAGGCAATGCGCTCCGGAGAATATTGTTGTCTTCTCTGGAAGGGTTTGCTATCAATTCGATACGCATTTCGGGCGTGGATCAGGAATTCGCGACTATCCCGGGTGTCATCGAGGGGATGCAGGACATCATTCTTAATCTCAAACAGGTGAGGTTCAAGAGAATGGTGGAGACTGTAGACTCGGAGGTAGCAAACATTGTAGTCAGCGGTAAACAGGAGTTTACTGCAGAGGACATATCAAAGGGATTGTCTTCTTTCAAGGTGTTGAATCCGGAACTCCACATCTGTTCTCTTGAGACCGCAGTGAAACTCGAGATCTCCCTGACAATCGGCAAGGGCCGCGGATTTGTCCCTGCTGATGAGAACAGGGATCCAGATACACCGATCGGGACCATCCCGGTTGATGCCATCTACACTCCGATCAAGAATGTCAACTGGACTGTGGAGAACTGGCGTGTGGAACAGAAGACCGACTATGAGAAATTGACACTTGAGATAGTTACGGACGGATCCATTTCTCCGAAACTGGCTCTCCAGGACGCTGCCAATATTCTCATCTATCATTTCAAGCTCTTTACTGACGAGAAGAAACTCTCTCTTGAAAGTGCTGTCGAGTCAGAATCCAAGGAGTTGGATGAAGAGTCGCTTCGCATGAGGCATCTCCTTCTCACCAAACTTTCGGACATGGGCCTCTCTGTAAGGGCCTACAATTGCCTGAAGGCAGCGGACATCGATACTTTTGCCGATCTGGTATCCTATTCAAGGTCAGAACTCATGAAGTTCAGGAACTTCGGAAGGAAATCGCTCAATGAGATTGATCTGCTGGTGGAGAAGATGAAGCTCTCATTCGGAATGGATGTTACGAAATATAATATTGAACCCAAGAAAAAGACTGTATAAATATGAGGCACAATAAAGCAATCAACCACCTCGGTCGCAAGAGCGGACACCGTAAGGCAATGCTTGCCAATATGGCGACATCACTCATCCTTCACAAGAGGATCGAGACTACCGTAGCCAAGGCAAAGGCACTGAGGATGTATGTTGAACCTCTCATCTCAAAATCTAAAGAGGATTCTACACACTCACGCCGTATGGTCTTCAGCTATCTTAAGAACAAGTATGCTGTCACAGAACTTTTCCGTGTGGTAGCCCCTAAGATCGCTGACCGTCCGGGCGGATACACCCGCGTTCTCAAGACCGGTTTCAGGAAGGGTGACGGAGCAGATATGGCTCTTATTGAACTTGTAGATTTCAATGAGGCAGCCCTGGCTTCTACTCCTGCAAAAGAGGTGAAGAAGAGCGGGACACGCCGTAGCCGTTCCAAGAAGGCTGCTGCTCCTGCAGAGACACCGGTAGCAGAGGCTCCTAAGGCAGAAGAGACTGCTGTTGAGACTCCGGTTGAGACAGCCCCTGCAGCAGAGTCCACAACTCCGGCAACTGAAGTTCCTGCGTCAGAGGCTCCAGCAGAGGCATCTGCCGAAGAGAAGAAGGCAGAGTAATCCGCGAAGAGAAGAATGGGGGAGAATCAGTCTCCTCTGTTTCCAGATAGACCGGCTCGAAGTCCGAGCCGGTCTATTTTTATGCGTATAGTGCCGCAAAAATTGAAAACGATTTTGCGGTTTAAATAATTGTCTGAAAGACTGAAAAACATTTCCATGTGATAAAATAAGGAGAGGGTGGGCCAGACTTTTGACCCACCCTCTCTGATGTCATTATATATGCATGTCCCGACAGGGCCGGGGACAGGGTATCAGTATCTGTCTGTCGCGGTTGAAAACCTCACCGGGTCATCATATTCTTCCTGCAGTGAAAGCATGCTTGCCTTCAGACTGTCTGCAAGATGTCCATACTCTTCCCTGCCGTAGAGATTGTCAAGTTCGTACGGGTCATTCCTGAGGTCGAAGAGTTCCCATTCATCGATGTCATTATAGAAGTGTATGAGTTTGTACCTGTCTGTACGGATGCCATAGTGGCGTTTTACCATATGTTCAGCAGGGTATTCGTAGAAATGGTAGTACAGTGCAGTCCTCCAGTCCTGCGGATGCTCTCCTCTGAGCAGCGGGACGAGGGAGACGCCATGGATGTCTTCAGGGATTTCAGCGCCGGCCAGTTCAAGGAAAGTCGGGGCATAGTCGATGTTCTGGACGAGTTCCGTGATGTCACCTCTACGGCTGAAGCCATCCGGGAGTCTCATGATGAGCGGGGTGCGCATGGATTCTTCATACATGAATCTCTTGTCGAACCAGCCGTGCTCTCCCATATAGAAGCCCTGGTCCGATGTGTATACAACGAGAGTATTTTCAAGCAGACCTTTTTCTTCAAGGTAGTCAAGAACACGGCCCACATTGTCATCGAGCGACTTCACAGTCTTCATATAGTCCCGCATATACCTCTGGAATTTCCATTCGGCAAGGGCTTTCCCTTCCGGGGCCTTTGAGTAGAATTCCTTGATTATCGGTGCGTAGAACCTGTCCCAGGCCTCTCTCTGCTCCGGGTCCATTCTGTCAAGCATCGGGATGTAGGTGTCTTTGAGCCTTGAGTCTTTCCCCGGGGCAAGCATCTTCAGGTCATAGATGAGATCCATGTCTTTTATTATGCTCATTTCCTGTGCTGCGGCGGCAGGTCTTCCGGCATAGTCATCATAGAATGTCTCCGGAACAGGGAACACCTTGTCTTCGTATAGATTCAGGTCTGCAGTATCTGCCATCCAGTTTCTGTGTATTGCCTTGTGGTGGATGAGCAGGCAGAACGGCTTGTCCTTGTCCCTCTTGTTTTCAATCCAGTCGATGGCGTCATCCGTAATGATGTCTGTCACATATCCGTGCCGAGGAATGGTGTCATTCTGCTGTGTGACGAATTCAGGGTTGTAGTAGTCCCCCTGTCCGGGCAGTATTTCCCACCAGTCAAATCCCGTCGGAAGGCTTTCAAGATGCCATTTCCCGACAAGGGCCGTCTGGTAGCCGGCTTTCTGCAGGAGTTTGGGAAATGTCTGCTGTGAACCGTCGAAGACACAGGTGGTGTTGTCATAGAACCTGTTTGCGCAAGAGTGCTTTCCGGTGATCATGCATGCCCGGCTCGGGCCGCTCAGTGAGTTGGCTACGAAACTGTTTGTGAACCTTACCCCGTCAGCGGCTATTCTGTCAAGGTTCGGGGTCTCGATGTAGCGGGTGTCATAGCAGCTCATCATCTGTGCAGTATGGTCATCAGTCATGATGTACACTATGTTGAGCGGAGATTCTTTCCCGTTCTTCTGGTTACATGCCGTAAGTGACATTCCGAGTACGACGGTGCCGGCAATTGGACAGATTAATTTCAGATTTGTCATTATATTGTGGTTTGTTGCCATGCCGTATGGCATGAATGAATATTATACAGTGAATGGGGACCAAAAGTCACCTTCTGGATCCCCATCCCTGTCATGCAGGTGGCGGACCTGTTAAAGATTGTCTTTCTCTATGTCTTTGAAGTATCTGTATGTGTTGACCTTGAGTTCGCCTGCAGCAAGTTCGTCACATACGATGATACCGTGCTGATGCGCCTGCAGCGCCGAGAGGGTGCATGTCTGTGAATATGCTCCTTCGACAGCCTGCTGGAGGGCACGGGCTTTCTTGTGTCCGAATGCAAGTACAAGGACTTCCTTTGAAGACATCACAGTCCCTACACCGACAGTCAGTGCAAGAGCCGGCACCTTGTCGATATTATTGTCGAAGAATCTGGAGTTGACGACTCTTGTGTCGTATGTCAGAGTCTTTACCCTTGTCCTTGATACGAGAGATGAGAACGGTTCATTGAATGCCAGATGTCCGTCTTCTCCGACGCCTCCCATGAAAAGGTCGATGCCGCCTGCTGCCTCGATTCTTGCTTCGTATGAAGCGCATTCTGCCGCGAGGTCAGGTGCGTTGCCGTTCAGGATATTTATGTTTTCCTTCGGGACATCCACATGATCAAAGAAGTTTCTGGCCATGAATGAGTGGTAACTTTCTGGATGTGACTCGGGAAGACCCACATATTCGTCCATGTTGAATGTAATCACATTCTTGAAAGAGACTTCACCGGCCTGATACATCCGGATGAGTTCCTTGTATGTGCCTATAGGAGTCGAGCCTGTCGGCAGTCCGAGGACAAATGGCTTCTCTGATACCGCAGCCTTTGCCTTGATTCTTGACACAATGTATCTTGCAGCCCATGCCGAGCCTTTCCTGTCATCGTTTTCAATAATAAGTCTCATGTTATCTGTTGTTAAATGTTTTTAAAAGATATGTTCCGGCCCGTCTGCCTGTCATTTTGCAGCGGGCCGGGAAATGTCAGAACAGTTTTACGAATACTTCGATGGCCTGGTATTCCGCCATTCCGAGTTCGTTGTACAGTCTTGCAGTGTTCTGTGTCCTGTCTTCCGCCCTCTGCCAGAACTCGCGGGAATCGTCGCCAGGGAACGGGACGATGTCCTTTTGGGACACATGCCTGTAGATGGCGTGGCGTTTCTTGATGACCTCGTCAGGGCTGAGAGGAACTGCCATATCCACCTTGCCGAGTTCCCATTCCATCCATGCACCCCTGTAGAGCCATACATGGCATTCCTTGAGCCATGCCTCATCCTTGAGCTGGTCAAGGGCTTCAAGTACGGCTTCTGTACATACCCTGTGGGTCCCGTGCGGGTCTGCAAGGTCTCCGGCAAGATATATCTGGTGTGGCTTTACTTTCTGGAGAAGGCCGATGATGATGTCGATATCCTTCTGCGTGCGCTCCCCTTTCTTGATGCCTCCTGTCTCATAGAACGGAAGGTTGAGGAAGTGTGCATTCGTGTTTTCATTCAGCCCGAATGACCTTACGGCGCTGCGTGCCTCAGCCCTGCGGATTGCGGCCTTGATATCCAGAAGTGCCCTCGGCTCAGGCTCGCCCGGCCTCTTTGACTCTACAATCGCCTTGACCTCATCGAACTTGTCCGCGAAACCGAGTTCATGCGCAGTGTCCATGTGCTGGAGGACGACGTCATCATGTACGGCGACGTTACCGGATGTCTCATATGCCACATGCACGTCATGTCCCTGTTCCACGAGGCGGATGAATGTTCCTCCCATAGAGATGACGTCATCATCAGGATGCGGAGAGAAGACAACCACTCTTTTCGGGAACGGGGTGGAAGATACAGGTCTTGTGGAGTCGTCGGCATTCGGCTTTCCTCCAGGCCAGCCGCTGATGGTATGCTGGAGGTCGTTGAATACGTCTATATTGATCTTGTCATACGCTCCCCTTGTCTCAAGAAGTTCTCCGAGAGAATTTTCGATGTAGTCCTGGTGGGTGAGTTTCAGAATCGGCTTGTGGACTGTCTCACAGAGCCATACCACGGCTTTTCTCACGAATTTCGGGGTCCAGTCGCAAGGGCCTACCAGCCATGGGGCGACTATCCTTGTCAGCATGCTTCCCGAGTTGTCGTCAGTGTAGATGCTGATGTTCTCGTGCCTCTGCAGGAATGAAGCAGGGCAGGAAGGAGTAACCGGCCCTTCCACAACATCTTTTACTACCTGCGCCTTGTCTTCGCCCCATGCCATCAGGATGATTTTCTTTGCGCTCATCATTGTGGCGATGCCTATTGTGATGGCTGTCTTCGGGGTGTCTGCAATATTGCCGTTGAAGTTCCTTGACTGGGCTTTCCTTGACTTGTAGGAAAGGAGCACTGTCCGTGTGCGGCTCTTTGCGGAGGAGCCGGCCTCATTGAACCCTATCTGGCCTTGTTCTCCCACTCCGATAACAAGCAGGTCAAGACCTGATATCGCCCTGTCATAGTCGGCGCAATATTCTGATACGTTGTCCTTGTTCACATTCCCGTCAGGAATATGTATATTCCCCTTTTTCACATCGACCTGGTTGAGGAATTCATCATACAGGCGGAAGTTTCTGCTCTGCTTGCCTCCTGATACGGCAGGGTAATACTCGTCGATGCTGAATACTTCCACATCTGCAAAGGACACTTCCCCGGCATTGTATCTCTTTACGAGTTCACGGTAGAGGGTGACCGGAGTCGTCCCGGTGCTCAGTCCGAGTCTGAACGTCTCCCCTTTATGGCTCCTGATTGCCGAGATAATGGTTTCTGCGAGATCTGAACAGGCATTTTCCGCCGTATCATAGATTTCGGCAGGAATCTTTTCGTAACTGTGGAGAATGTCTTTCGGAAGTCCCTTTTCTATAAGACCTCCGTCTTTAGGTAAAGAAAAGTGTTTCATATGATATTATGTGTGTTTGTTCTGTTCTCTTCTCTTGAAGGCTCGTCGCAACATCCCTAATATGCAAATATATGAATATTATTTAATCATTGTCCTTTCTGAGGCTATAGCTTTTACATTTTTGTGCAGACGCACTGAAGAGACTTTAAATATTTAATATATTGTAGGGAAATCAGATAAATATATTATCTTTGTAATATTGTAACTGTCGGAATCGGATACGCAAACATTTGTTGTCAATACATACTAACACTAATTAATAACCTTTCTATTATTATGCTAAAAACAATGAGGTTCACATTGTTCAGATGTTGCATTGCCGTGTTGTGCTTTGCCGGTCTGAATGAACTGACTTCGTCCTTCGCGCAGGCTCAGACATCTGTGGGGGGGGTACAGTCAGCGGTATAGTAACTGATGATCAAGGCCCGGTAATCGGGGCCGCCGTGATGATCAAGGACAGTCAGGGCGGAGTGATTACGGGAATTGACGGAGATTACACTCTCGGAGGTCTTGAGCAGGGAGATGTAATCGTTGTATCCATTCTGGGATACGCCACACAGGAAGTCCCTTATACCGGGCAGGCGACTCAGAATTTCAAACTGAGCGTCTCTTCTGAATTTCTCGATGAAGTCGTAGTGACGGCTCTCGGTATCAGGCGTCAGGAAAAGACGCTGTCATACAATGTCCAGGAAGTGGATGCCGAGAAACTTGTTACCGTCAAGGATGCCAATTTCATGAATTCCCTTAACGGGAAGGTTGCCGGTGTGCAGATAACATCGTCTGCTGCGGGTGTCGGCGGTGCTGTCCGTGTCGTGATGCGCGGATCGAAATCCATCTACAAGGACAACAATGCCCTCTATGTGATAGACGGTGTCCCTATGACCAATATCTCTTTCGGTTCGACCGATGACGGTCTTCAGGGCAACTATCTCGGCTCTGACGGCGTGGCGGATATCAATCCTGACGACATTGAGTCCATATCGGTGCTTACTGGACCTTCCGCAGCGGCCCTTTACGGATCCGAGGCGGCAAACGGCGTTGTCCTCATCAATACAAAGAAAGGTGCCGAGGGAAAGGTGCAGGTAAGCATCTCCAACAGCACCACATTCTCTACTCCGTTTGTGATGCCGCGTTTCCAGAATACATACGGGAACGAGCCGGGGTCCTACCAGAGTTGGGGTGCCGGGACTTCGCGCCGTTTCAATCCGGGTGAATTCTTCAATACCGGGTCGAACATCAACAATTCCGTGGCTGTATCCATGGGGTCCAAACGGAACCAGACCTATCTGTCTGTCGCGACGACAAATGCATCGAATATCATCCCTAACAGTGGCTACAACCGCTATAATTTTACGTTCAGGAATACTACATCATTCCTGAAGGACAAGATGACTCTTGATGTGAGTGCGAGTTATATCATCCAGGACAACAAGAACATGATTGCCTCCGGAGAGTACTTCAACCCGCTCCCGGCCCTCTATCTTTTCCCTCGTGGAGAGGATTTCGATAATGTCAGGATGTACCAGATATGGGATGAGTCGCGCAACCTCTATGACCAGAACTGGACGTACGGCTCCGGAGACATGTCATTCCAGAACCCGTACTGGATCATGCACAAGATGATCAATCAGTCCAAGAAGCACCGCTACATGCTTTCCGCCAGCCTGAAGTATGACATAACCAAGTGGCTGAATATCGTCGGGAGGGTAAAGGTCGACAATTCCAATATCAATACGACCAATAAGCGCTATGCCGGCACAAACACGAACTTCGCCGGAGAAAAGGGCCTTTATAACATAGTGAAGCGTAATGATATGCAGACATACGCCGATGTTATCGCCAATATAGATGTATATCTTGCCAGGGACTGGCATCTCACTGCCAATGTCGGGGCATCCATCAAGGATGTGCAGATGGACCTTCTCGGATGGGGAGGAGACCTGAGGCAGATACCGAATTTCTTCTCGGTTACCAATATCTCCACGACATCGTACCGTGAGCGTGAAGACGGGTCAAGGGTGCAGTCGCAGAGTGTTTTCGCCAATGTCGAACTCGGCTGGAAGAGTATGGTATATCTTACTCTGACCGGACGTAATGACTGGGAGTCGGCCCTTGCATTCTCAAAATACAAGTCATTCTTCTATCCTTCGGTCGGCCTTTCCGGGATTATCTCCGAGATGGTAGAGTTCCCTAAATGGTTCTCATTCCTGAAAGTCCGTGCATCATTCTCAGCGGTTGGTTCCTCATATGCCGCCTATCTGACAAAGCCGTATTATGAGTACAGGGCCCAGAACCATTCATGGGACTCCAACCACCGTTTCCCGAATGACAACCTTAAGCCGGAGCAGACCAACTCATGGGAGGTGGGCCTCAATGCGCGTTTCTTCGACGGCAAGGTCAATCTCGATGCCACATGGTATCTCTCCGACACCTACAACCAGACATTCGAATCCACTCCTGCGTCCACATCAGGTTATTCGTCAGTGCTGGTACAGGCAGGACAGGTCCGCAATACAGGTCTCGAACTTTTGCTCAGCTACCAGAATACATGGAAGGATTTCTCCTGGAACACGAGCCTGACATATACGATGAACCGCAACAAGATAATGAGGCTTGCCGACGGAGTCATAAGCCCGGTTGACGGGAAGCCTATCGACATGCCTTACCTTGAGAAGGCGACACTCGGCGAGACCGGCTCCCCTCAGGTAATCCTTTATGAAGGCGGGACAATGGGAGACCTCTATATCAACAGGGAACTCCGGACTGACGGTAACGGCAATATCTATGTGGACCCTCAGACCAACCAGGTCGAACTTGCCCAGACAGAGCGCCGCAAAGTGGCCAGCCTGCTTCCTCTCGGCAATCTCGGGTGGAGCAACAGCTTCTCATATAAAGGACTGACCTTGAACGTGATGATTACGGCAAGGCTTGGTGGTTCGGTAGTGTCCAATACAGAGGCAATCCTCGACTTTTACGGAGTATCCGAGCGTTCTGCCGCTGCCAGGGCTGCCGGAGGAGTGAGGGTCAATAACGGCCTTGTAGACGCCAAGAACTATTATCAGACCATCGGTGCAGGAACCGGTGCCGGGGCATATTACATCTATGATGCCACAAATGTCAGGCTCCAGGAACTGTCGCTGGCATATACGCTTCCTAAGAAATGGTTCAAGGACAAACTTGCCATGACAGTCTCGCTGATAGGACGCAATCTCTGGATGATATATAACAAGGCTCCGTTTGATCCGGAACTTACCACTTCCACTACCGACAACTTCCTGCAGGGAGTTGACTATTTCATGATGCCAAGCCAGAGGAATCTCGGCTTCTCGGTTAAATTCCAGTTTTAACAATCTCTGACAGTTCTGTTATGAAAAGAAATAAGATTATACTCATGTTCGGCCGTATTGCCCTCTGTGCAGCACTGTTCTCCGCTGTAGCCTGTACGGGCAAATTCGAGGAGTACAATACAAAGCCGTACCGTCCGACAGACGAAGACCTGAAAGGAGACAATCTCGGAGTCGGTATCCTCTTCCCGTCCATGCTTGAATGGATGATGCATGTCCAGGTCAATGCATCCCAGTATCAGGATGTCCTGATAGGGGATGAACTCGGAGGATATTGTTCTGCCGTGAAACCATATCAGGGCCAGAATATCTCTACATATAATCCGTCTGATGCATTCAATGACCCGCTCTTCGAGAATACATTCTCGAATTTCTACAGCAACTATTATCAGGTGGTAAATGAGACAGGCGGAGAAGGTCCGGTGTACCAGCTCGTACAGATTGTCCGTGTGGCCTCGATGCTGCGTGTCACGGATGCCTACGGGCCTATCCCGTATACCGGGATGCAGCAGGGGACATTCTCCGTGCCTTACGACAGCCAGAAGGATGTGTATATGGCAATGATTGCCGACCTTGATGAGGCGATGGATGTGCTTTATACCTTCATATCGTCAGGAAACACTTCCCTTCTGCCCGAGTCCGACATAAGCAGTTATGCCGGGAATGCCCGTCTGTGGCTTGCCTTTGCAAATACCCTCAAGTTGCGTATGGCTATCCGTATGAGCGGTGTTCTTGAGGTCCAGGCCGATGCGCAGCGTTTTGCCGAGGAGGCAGTAGACGATGCCGCTATATACGGACTGGTGGATGAGGTGTCCGAGTCCATGTATTTCGAACTTTCTTCCCGCAGGAATCCGTATTTTACGCAGGCAACAATCTCGGACTGGCAGGATCTCAGGTCCAATGCCAACATTACAATGTATATGAATGCATATGCCGATCCACGCAGACCTCACTATTTTTCAGTGTCGTCATATGGCGGAGACCTGGCTTATGTGGGTGCCCGCTCCGGAATAAACGGTGTGCAGGTTAAGGATTATACCGGGTATTCTTACCCTCTTTTCGGGGAGACTGACCCGGTACCTGTGATGTATGCCGCTGAAAGCTGGTTCCTCAGGGCTGAGGGAGCGCTGCTCGGATGGTCAATGGGGGATACTGCCGAGAACCTTTACAAGATGGGGATACAGACTTCCATGGCAGAGGCGGGATGCTCGTCCGACTATAACAGTTATATCCAGAAATCAGATGAGGTCAAACTTTCCTATGAGGACCCGCTGGGACGCAATTCCGATATTGATTTCGGGACAGCCCCGTCTGTCGCATGGGCTGCTGACGGCAACGAACTCGAGCGTATCATCATCCAGAAATGGATTGCGAACTACATGATAGGACATGAGGCCTGGGCTGATTTCCGCCGTACCGGCTTCCCTGAGATGCTTATGGCAGTCAATAACCTGAGCCATGGCGGACAGTGGGGAGAAGTCGATGGTACGCGGGGAATGCGCCGTCTGCATTATCCGCAGTCGGAATATGACAACAACAGGGAAAACGTGACTGTGGCTGTCCAGCTGCTTGACGGTCCGGACCAGCACGGGACCGATGTATGGTGGGCCAAGAAGAACTGACTTTAACCGATTATGACATATCTTATGAATACAAAGACAAGAATTATATCTATTGCTGCCGCCATTGTGGCAGCCGGGGCTTTCACGGCGTGCAGCGACTGGGTTACTCCGGAGGCAAGAGACCTGAGGCAGTATCCGGATGACAGCTATTATGAGGCTCTGCGCGCCTACAAGGCATCTGACCATTCGATTGCCTTCGGCTGGCTCGGAGGCTGGAATCCTACTGCTGCCACGACATTCGCCAGCCTCAGCGGAGTGCCGGACAGTGTCGATATGGTTGCCATCTGGTCGCCATTCACTCCTGATGAGGCCCAGAAGGCCGAGATGCGTTCAGTAAGGGAAAAGAAGGGGACTAAGGTCGTTGTCACTACCCTGCTGACGAATATCGGACTCAATGCCACGCCTGATGAAGTGACTGCAGATGCGGAAAGCGATGATGAGATTGTAAGGCTCAGGCGGCTCTACTGGGGCTGGACCGATGATGCGACACCGGAGCAGATCGAGACCGCCCTGCGAAAGTATGCCAATGCTCTCGTTGACATTGTACTTGAAAACGGGTATGACGGACTTGACATCGACTACGAGCCGTCATATTGGGACCATTACGGGAATATAGTCAGCACTATCGAAGAAATACCCGAGCAGGGCGAAATCTATGCCGGTACCACTCCGGCCCAGAGGGTAAACTGGTTCGTGGACGAGTGCAGCAAGCGGCTCGGCCCGAAATCCACAAGCGGAAAGATGCTGATAGTGGACGGAGAGGTAGCGCTTATGCCTAAGGAGACCATAGACTGTTTCGACTATTTCATTCTCCAGACATATACGTGTACACGGCAGGCATCGCTTGACTCCAGATTGAACGGCCTGGTCACGGCTTTCGGGGATGTGCTTGACAAGGAACTCATCACTAAGAAGACGATTGTGACGGAGAATTTCGAGAACACGTCATATGCAAGCCAGGGCGGGGTGCCGATGACACTTAAGGACGGCACCACCACCAATTCCCTGTATGGAATGGCCATATGGGAGCCTGATAACGGCTATCGCAAAGGCGGTTTCGGAGCATATTACATGCAGAATGACTTCCGCAATGACTGCTACTCATACTACCGCAGGGCGATTACGGCAATGAACAGTCTCGGACAGGAAAAAGAATAGGAGGAAACGGATATGAAAAGGATATTCAAATATTTTTGTCTGGCATTCATTCCGGCCGGGGCCATATTCGCGGTCTCCGGATGCAATGATGCCAAGCTGAAGCCGATAGAGAATGCGGCCTATATTGCCGAGGCATACAATGCTTCAAGTGTAATCCTGAATATTGCGAATGATGAGGTGGCGCAGACCACGCTGACAGCGCGTCTGGGCAGCAAGGCAGCGTCCGACCTGTCGTTCACATTCGAGGTCGACCCGGAGGTGCTGACACGCTATAATGAACTGAACGGGACATCCTATGTCAATATGCCTGAATCGGCATACGGTTTCTCGGAGAAGACGGTAGAGATTGCTGTGGACCAGGTGTCGGCTTCCCCTGTACAGGTGGAGATGTCGTATAATGACGAGATGAAGGAGTCCGGAGTGACATATGCCATCCCGGTAAGACTCCGCTGTACGGGAGGGGACATGATGGTAATGGAGAGCAAGTCCGAATTCGTGCTTGTCTGCAGCTGGAGCCGCATAATGCCTGTCCCTGTCTTCAATTCCGAATATGCGGAGACGCTCGAGACGCAGAAACTCAACCGTGTAATGTTCGATGTAGGGGAGAATGTAGAGTTCAACCAGTATACATTCGAGTTCATGATGTACGTGTATGAATTCAGCGGGTTCGCCAATCCGTTCATGATAGCTGCCCTGGACAATGGGGGCCTTGCAAACAGGATGGCGCTCAGGTTCGAGACCTATAACAATGAATGGCCGAATAACAGGCTTCTGATGATGACTATCGCAAGGCCGGGAGTCAATTCTACAATCAGGAATCAGGCAGGAGTATGGCAGCATGTCGCAATAACTTTTGACGGGTCCGTGACACGTCTGTACATCGACGGGACGGAAGCCGGCTCAAAGAATGCGGCTCCGGCAAATCCGCCGCTTAAGTTCAGCTACTTCTCATTGCTTCCGCAGCCGGTGAACTTCGGTGTCGACCATGAGGCTGCGACAATCTCTTTCAGGGAAGTGCGCCTCTGGAATGTCGCCCGCTCTGCAAGCCAGCTGGCCAATAACATGACAAGTGTCGACCCTGCCAGTGAAGGTCTGGTCGGCTACTGGAGAATGGACGAAGGCAAGGGCTTTACTTTTGCCGATGCAACAGGTAACGGGCACGAAGGCAGATGCGAGTATTCGGATGCCGGAGACCTGTCCCTTAACAACTGGAAGGTAAATTACGGGGATGCGACAGGTCTTGAATGGGTCCAGGATTACACAAACATGAATGACCGATGAAGAGATTTATGAATGAAAAGGCCGGTGCTGCAATTATTGCGGCACTGGCATTGTGTGCCTGCGGAGGCCCGTCAGCCGACGAACTCCCGGTGCTGATTCCGCAGCCTTTGCATGTGGCATGGCATGCCGGCACCTGCCGGCTCCCTGAAAGTCTTGTCATATCGGCTGATGATGAGGGGCTTGTGCTGCAGGCGGAGTATCTTGCCGAGGCCCTTTCTCCATATGCTGAGACTTCCGTCACGGATGATGCCTCCGGATATGTCCGGCTTTCAACGGATCCGTCAATGGCGCCTGAGGAGTATGCCCTTTCAGTGAAGAAATCGGGAATCAGCATTTCCGGCGGCTCTGACAGGGGCGTTGTCAACGGAATCGCCACCTTGAGGCAGCTGCTTCCTGCAGAGTCCGTGAGCAGTCCTGAAATACCTTGTGTCAGGATTTCTGACAGGCCTGCATTCGGATGGAGAGGTGTGATGCTTGATGTCAGCCGGCATTTCTTTGACAAGGAGGAAATCTTCATGATGCTCGACCAGATGGCCATGCTCAAACTCAACAAGTTCCATTGGCATCTTACCGATGACCAGGGATGGCGCATCGAGATCAAGGGGTATCCGGACCTTACAGAAAAGGGCGGATGGAGACAATTCAACAAGCATGATGAAATCTGCATGGAGCGTGCGGCTGCCCAGCGCAACCCGGATTATTTGCTTCCCGAGAAATATCTGCGTACCGAAGGCTCTAAGACACTATACGGTGGATTTTATACGCAGGACGACATCAGGGAGATTGTTGCCTATGCCGCTGCACGCGGAATAGACGTGATTCCTGAGATTGACATGCCGGGACATTTTCTCCAGGCGATAGAGCATTATCCGGAACTGACATGTTTCGAGCCTCAGACATGGACCGGGGAGGCATTCTCTTCTCCGCTGTGTCTCGGCAAGGATGATGTCCTGGACTTCTGCGAGGAAGTGTGGGAGGAGGTTTTCGAACTGTTCCCATACGAATATGTGCATATCGGAGGGGATGAGGTCAATATGAAGAACTGGAACCGCTGCCCTCTGTGTCAGGCACGTATGAAGAAAGAGGGGCTCGCTGACGGACATGCCCTTCAGGCATGGTTTACGCACAGGATGCAGGATTTCTTCGAGGCCAACGGAAAACGCATGATAGGATGGGACGAACTGCTTCAGGGCGAGGTCACTCCGTCTACAACCATTATGTGGTGGCGTCCGTGGATGCCGGAGTCCGTGCCGGATGCCACCGCCCTCGGATGTGATGTAATACTCTGTCCTCAGTCGTGGTTCTATTTTTCTCTTGAGGAGGATTCGGGGTCGCTTATCCGTACAAGCAATTATGATATGGTTCCGGATTCGCTTTCTGCCGGGCAGAAAAGCCGTATACTCGGGGTCCAGGGCAATGTGTGGACGGAAAGGGTGCCGTCATGGTCGAGAGTCGAGTACATGTTTTATCCTCGTCTGCTGATTGTGGCCGAGAAGGGCTGGTGTCCGCCGGAGTCGGTCAACGACAAGACCATGATTCCTCGTCTGTACCGCTATTGCGAGAGACTTGACGCCCAGGGTATCAACTACCGCATCCCGACACTGGAGAATTTCCACGAGTTCTGCGTGTTCACGGATTCCATATCCTCGACTGTCACTTGTCCTCTGCCATCGGCAATTCTCCGGTATACTCTCGACGACAGCGTGCCGGATACGGAGTCCCCTGTCTATACCGGTCCGATAACGTTCTATGATGATGCCGTACTGACAGTGCGTGCTTTTCATGCGGACGGACGTACAGGAGACTGGGTGAGAATAGCCTACGACAAGTGCGGGTATGCCGGGCCTGTCGAGGTTGAGGGGGTCAGGCCGGGGCTTCATGCCGAATGGTATTTCAAGCGTTTCCCTAAATGCGATGCCGTAGCAGGTGCGCGTCCGGACGGTACGTGTGTCGTGGATACCGTGCAGTTCCCGGATGTGGCGAAGGGGCGCAGGGCCACGGGTATTATTTTCCGCGGATATATTGATGTCCCGGAAGACGGTATCTATACGTTTGCGCTTGCGTCCAATGACGGGAGCCTTCTCCGGATTGACGGGCGTCTTGTAATCGACAATGACGGAGAGCACACTCTCATCGAAAAGACGGGCCAGGCGGCTATGTCTGCCGGACTTCATCCGTTTGAACTCCGTTATTTTGACTATAATGGCGGACGTGTTACCCTCGCTCTCGTTGATGAAAACGGCAACAGAGTACCTTTCGGTGACGGCTGGTTCTTCTATAAGGAGGACTGACAGGGTTTTGTCCGGCTGATTTCTTCTGGATGGAGACTCAAAGGGAAATATTCCTTTCGGGTCTCCATCCTTCGTCTATAAAAATTTCGGAGTGTAGATTTATATTCTTATCTTTACATGCTTTGAATATTAACCAATAAGTATAGATATGACTAACCTTTTCTATCTTGTGCCTGCCGCTGCGGTGGCGGCATTGTTTTTTGCCTGGCTTTTCTTCCGGCAGATGATGAAGGAAAGTGAAGGCTCGGCCACAATGAAAGAGATTGCCCTGTATGTCAGAAAGGGCGCCATGGCCTATCTTAAACAGCAATACAAGGTCGTTACGATTGTCTTCGTGGTGCTTGCCGTCTTCTTTGCTGTGCTTGCCTACGGGTTCAACGTGCAGAATCCATGGGTGCCGTTTGCGTTCCTGACCGGGGGCTTTTTCTCCGGACTTGCCGGATTTATCGGGATGAAGACTGCAACCTATGCCTCTGCAAGGACTGCCAATGCGGCCATGCGTTCATTGAATTCAGGACTGAGGCTGGCATTCCGCTCCGGGGCGGTCATGGGACTTACCGTTGTAGGGCTCGGGCTCCTGGATATTTCCCTGTGGTATATCGTGCTTGACCAGTTCATCGATGCCACAGGCCCGCAGAAACTTGTCACAATCACTACTACCATGCTGACTTTCGGTATGGGGGCTTCTACCCAGGCTCTTTTTGCCCGTGTCGGAGGCGGTATCTATACCAAGGCGGCAGATGTGGGGGCTGACCTTGTAGGAAAAGTGGAGGCAGGCATTCCGGAGGATGATCCGCGTAACCCGGCTACAATTGCCGACAATGTAGGTGACAATGTAGGTGATGTTGCAGGTATGGGTGCTGACCTGTATGAGTCATATTGCGGGTCGATTCTTGCCGCTGCAGCCCTCGGCGCTTCGGCTTTCTACGGGTTTGGGGAGGACATGCAGCTCAGGGCTGTCTTTGCCCCGATGATTATAGCCGCCGTCGGAGTCGCCCTTTCCATCATCGGCATATATACAGTCCGGACTAAGGAGGGGGCAGGCATGAGCCAGTTGCTCAAGTCGCTCGGATTCGGTACAAATCTCAGTGCCGTACTGATTGCGGCAGCCACCTTCGGCGTGCTCTGGCTCCTGAAACTTGACAACTGGCTCGGCATCTCGTTTTCAGTAATAGTCGGCCTGCTTGCCGGAGTCATCATCGGACAGTCGACAGAATACTACACATCTCATTCATACCGGCCTACACAGAAACTTGCAGAGAGTTCCAAGACAGGGCCTGCGACAGTAATCATATCCGGAGTCGGCCTCGGCATGATTTCTACGGCTGTTCCGGTCATTACCATTGCTATCGCCATCCTGCTGTCATATCTTTGCGCAATAAATTTTGACATGGCCAACATGCTTTCCGCCCAGAATCTCAGTATCGGGCTTTATGGCATCGGCATTGCTGCTGTCGGCATGCTCTCTACACTCGGAATCACGCTTGCGACAGATGCATACGGCCCTATTGCCGACAATGCCGGAGGAAACGCACAGATGAGTGAACTCGACCCTGAAGTGCGGCGCAGGACGGATATTCTCGATGCCCTCGGGAATACTACCGCCGCTACCGGCAAAGGCTTCGCAATCGGGTCGGCTGCGCTTACAGCCCTTGCTCTGCTTGCCTCATATATGGAGGAGATAAAAATAGCCCTCGACAGGGCCGGGGAGCAGATTGTAGGGGCGGCTGGCACTCTTGTGGATGCCGCGCAGGCTACTATACCGGATCTGATGGCCAATTATCATGTTGACCTCATGAATCCGTCAGTGCTTGTGGGTGTCTTTATCGGGGCCATGATGTCCTTCCTGTTCTGCGGTCTGACCATGAATGCCGTTGGACGGGCTGCGCAGAAGATGGTGGAGGAAGTCCGCAGGCAGTTCCGCGAGATAAAGGGCATCCTCACCAAGGAGGCTGTCCCGGATTATGCCAGATGCGTCGAGATATCCACTAAAGGAGCCCAACATGAGATGCTTCTGCCGTCTCTGATTGCGATAATAGTGCCTGTTGTCGTCGGGCTGGTGCTCGGCGTGGCCGGTGTCATGGGCCTGCTTATCGGAGGTCTCGGATCCGGATTCGTTCTTGCCATCTTCATGGCCAATTCGGGCGGTGCATGGGACAATGCCAAGAAATATGTAGAAGAAGGCAATCTCGGCGGCAAGAACTCCGAGTGCCACAAGGCTACAGTGGTTGGTGACACTGTCGGAGACCCGTTCAAGGATACTTCCGGCCCGTCTTTGAATATTCTCGTCAAACTCATGAGCATGGTCTCTATTGTAATGGCCGGTCTCACCGTGTGGATTCATTGACATCATGACCTCCGGCTCCATTGCCTGGCTGGCCGGGATTCAGCATGACCTTACTGCCGTCTCATGGATATTCCAATCCTGAGGCGGCAGGGTCGTATTATGGAAATATATTGCTATATTTGCAAATTCCGGTGGAAAAAGCAGCAGATCAGGGAGATTGGGGGAAGGACTGCCTCCGCCGGACAAAAGCCAGGAGATATGGACGAGAAGACAGAGAAAGACATATTGCAGGATATTGCCTCCCAGGAGTATGAGCACGGCTTCGTTACGGATGTGGAGCAGGAGTTCATTCCCAAGGGGCTCAATGAAGACATAATCAGGCTGATATCCTCCAAGAAGCATGAGCCTCAATGGCTTCTGGATTTCAGGCTTGATGCCTTCAGACGTTGGCAGAAGATGAAGATGCCGGCATGGGCGCATCTTCAGATACCTGAGATAGATTTTCAGGATATAATATATTATGCGGCCCCGAAAAAGGACAGCGACAGGCCGAAAGAAATCGACCCGGAACTTGAAAAGACATTTGACAAACTGGGCATTCCGCTTAACGAGCGGGCTGCGCTTGCGGGGGTGGCAGTAGATGCTGTGTTCGATTCCGTGTCCGTGACGACGACATTCAGAAAGGCTCTTGCAGACAAGGGTATCATCTTCTGCTCCTTTTCAGAGGCTGTCAGGGAACATCCTGACCTTGTGAGAAAATATCTTGCCTCTGTTGTCCCCGTCGGGGATAATTTCTATGCTGCGCTGAATTCGGCAGTTTTCAGTGACGGGTCTTTCTGCTATATCCCGAAAGGCGTCCGGTGTCCGATGGAACTTTCAAGTTATTTCCGTATCAACGCCAAAGGCACAGGTCAGTTTGAGAGGACATTGATAGTGGCCGATGAAGGCTCATATGTAAGTTATATGGAGGGCTGTACTGCGCCTATGCGCGATGAGAACCAGTTACATGCTGCAGTGGTGGAGATTGTCGTGGAAAAGGATGCCGAGGTCAAATACTCTACGGTGCAGAACTGGTATCCGGGAGATGCGCAGGGACGTGGCGGAATCTTTAACTTTGTCACCAAGAGGGGAATATGCAAGGGGGAAGGGAGCCACCTTTCATGGACTCAGGTGGAGACAGGTTCTGCCATCACGTGGAAATACCCGAGTACAATACTGAAGGGCGACAACTCGTCTTCCGAGTTCTATTCAGTTGCCGTGACCAACAATATGCAGCAGGCGGATACGGGCACTAAGATGATACATATCGGAAAGAATACCCGAAGCCGTATCATCAGCAAGGGGATTTCTGCCGGACGCAGCCAGAACAGTTACAGGGGGCTTGTGAAAATGCTGCCCGGAGCGGACAATGCCCGGAACTATTCGCAGTGTGACAGTCTGCTGATAGGAGACAGATGCGGGGCGCATACATTCCCGGACATACAGAATGCCAGCAGGACGGCTGTGGTCGAACATGAGGCCACTACCTCGAAGATAAGTGAAGACCAGCTTTTTTATTGCAACCAGAGGGGGATAGGCCCGGAAGAGGCCGTTGGCCTGATAGTGAACGGATATGCACGCGAAGTGCTTTCAAAGTTGCCGATGGAGTTTGCAGTAGAGGCCCAGAAACTGTTGCAGGTGTCATTGGAAGGCTCAGTAGGATGACGGCTGTATGATGGCAGTAGAGAGGATACGGTATGAAGGAATTCCTGAATTTTACCCTGTTTACAATCGGCAGTGACACTCCGGTGCTGCTCATAGACCTTATAACTTCGGTCCTTGGCCTTATCTGTGTGTTCCTTGCCGGGCGCAACAGCAAATACAATTTCTGGGTCGGGTATCTCTATACTGCCGCCTTGTTTTTCATGTTCTGGAACAAGAGCCTGTATGCAAGCCTTCTCCTGCAGCCTGTCTCGCTCGGGATAAACATATTGGGGCATTACAGATGGACACATCCGAAAAAGGACGAAGAAAGTTCCGGTGACAGTCATGCATTGAAAGTCACAATGCTGACTTGGCTCCAGAGAGTGGCCACCGTGGTGTCGGTGCTGGCTATTGCGTGGTTTTGGGGCTGGCTCATCAGCCAGTTGGGAAGCAGATGGTGTCCGGGACTTTTCCCGGCTGACCCCATACCGTATCTCGATGCCTGTGTGACGGTGCTGATACTCGTGGCCCAGTTCCTGTCGGCCCTTAAGAAATGGGACTGCTGGGTGGCCTGGCTTTTTGTGAATGTGGCTCAGATAGCCCTTCATGTCTCGGTCGGACATGTGTTCATGCCGATTGTTTCGGGCCTGTATCTTATCAACGGGGTGGCATCACTCTGGAACTGGTACAGGCTGTATCAGGAAAAGGCCTGATGGGGCCGCTCAATATTCAGAAGATGCCGGCCTGCATGCCGGAAGATTGAAAAGGAAGTTATTGCAAGGATATTTTTGACATAGTAATACAATCATATGTCCCTGAAGCCGCTGCGAAAGGGACTCCAAATGAAGGTTATGGACGATATATTATTGGAAATAAAGGGCCTGAAGGCTTCCGTAGAGGACAAGGAGATTCTCAAAGGGGTCGATCTTGTTATCCGGAAGGGGGAAGTACATGCTATTATGGGCCCGAATGGTGCAGGCAAGAGTACTTTGTCTGCCGTGCTTGCCGGCAGGGAGAATTTTACTGTTACAGGAGGCTCAGTGACATTTATGGGCCGGGATCTCCTCGGAATGTCCCCGGAGGAGCGGTCATGGGCGGGGATTTTCCTGTCATTCCAGTATCCTGTTGAAATCCCGGGTGTATCCATCACCAGTTTTATGAAGACTGCCGTGAATGCCCATCGTCATGCCAGAGGCCTTGAGCCGCTTAAAGCCGGTGAATTCCTGAAGATGATGAGGGAAAAGATGGAATTTGTCCAGATGAAGCCGGAGTTCTCCAAGAGGGAAGTCAATGTGGGATTTTCCGGAGGAGAGAAGAAACGCAATGAGATTTTCCAGATGGCCATGCTCGACCCGTCCCTGTCCATTCTTGACGAGACAGACAGCGGGCTTGATGTGGATGCGCTCAGGATAGTCGCAAACGGAGTCAACTCCCTCCGGACACCGGACAAGTCAGTTATAGTGATTACCCACTATCAGAGACTGCTGGACTATATTGTGCCTGATTTTGTGCATGTGCTCAAAGATGGCCGTATTGTCCGCTCGGCCGGGAAGGAACTCGTGGCCGAGATCGAGGAGAAAGGATATGATTCCATAATCTGACGGCGCTATTATGGAAGGGAAAAGAGTCATAACATTGTCTTCTGGAGACAGTCTGCAGAGGGTGTTTATGCTTCGCGAGGCTTCTGTGACGTCGTTGCCTGTGGAGCATCTTGTCTTGGGGGCTGGCTCCAGGGCGGATATTACTATAGTGGTAATGCCGGGGGTAAGTTGCGATGTCCGTCTGACGGTGGATATGGAGGGGGTGAATGCCGGGTGTTCGATACAGGGCATATATCTGTGTCCCGGTGCGGAAAAAGTAAGGATAGCCGTAGACATGAACCATCGGGTGCCGCTCTGCTCTTCCCGCCAGTTGTTCAAGGGGATAGCCGGAGGCTCTTCAAAAGTTGATTTCTACGGGAAGATTATTGTGAGCAAAGATGCGCAGAAGACAGAGGCATATCAGGAAAACCACAATCTTCTGCTGTCAGACGATGCCAGAGTCAATAGCAGACCTCAACTGGAGATATATGCCGATGATGTAAAATGTTCTCACGGGGCAACTATAGGCAGGCTGAATGAGGAGGAGCAGTTCTATATGCGGTCTCGCGGGATAACATTGCATGAGGCCCGGGTGCTGCAGATGATATCCTTTGTCTCACCGGTCTTCTCCCATATCCCTGAGTCTGCCGTCAGGGAGGAACTTGAGAGTGAGGTAGAAAGGGCTGTAAGGAGCATGTGATTTTTCAGGCAGGAAAAATCTCTGCGATTTTCATACGCTATGACAGTATATCCATGCATAAAAGTAAATCTCGGGCTCAATGTCCTGAGAAAGCGACCTGACGGCTATCATGATCTCGAGACCCTGTTCGTGCCGAGCGGTGAGTATCATGATGTCCTTGAAATCATTGCCGGGGACGACTGGAGCCGGACATCGGCATCGCTGTTCTCCAGATATGCCGGACATGAGCCGTCATCCCCTGGCAGCGGGGAAGGTCCTCTGCTATCCGGCCAGGCTCCAGGTGGGACGTCTTCCGGGCAGATAGTGCAGGCCGTCTCTGATGACGGGAAACTGATGGTGACTATAGCACGTAAAGAGGGGGTCGGCTGGAATCCGCTGGAAGATCTCTGTGCAAAGGCGTATTTTCTTCTTGACAGGGACTTCTCTCTGCCTCCAGCCAAGATTTTTCTTGAGAAGCTGTCTCCTGTCGGTGCGGGACTCGGAGGAGGCTCGGCGGATGCAGCATTTGCGATAAAGGAGTTCGACAGGCTTTTTTCCATAGGTCTGGACGATGCCGCCATGTCAGGGTATGCATCCCGGCTTGGCAGCGACTGCGCATTTTTCATGCATTGCCGGCCGATGTTCGGGGAGGGGCGGGGCGATGTGCTGTCGGATTTCCCTGTGCCATGTCTGGACAGGTATGAACTCAAGGTTGTCGTTCCGGAAGGTATTTCCGTCTCGACCGCTGATGCATACAGGGGTATTGTGCCACGTATCCCGGCCGTACCTCTTAAAGAGATTCTCCGCCAGCCTGTGGAGACATGGAGAGACATGCTCACGAATGATTTTGAAGAGACAGTATTTGCAAAGTATCCTGCTCTTGCTGCCATAAAGAGGTCTCTTTATGATTCAGGTGCCGTTTATG
This sequence comes from Candidatus Cryptobacteroides excrementavium, assembly GCA_017695025.1. Classification (GTDB taxonomy): domain Bacteria; phylum Bacteroidota; class Bacteroidia; order Bacteroidales; family UBA932; genus Cryptobacteroides; species Cryptobacteroides excrementavium. The sequence continues at coordinate 50,393 of JADILX010000082.1, read as the reverse complement.
CGTCCATGTCTGGCAGCGGCTCGGCACTTTTTGCCCTGTATCCGCGATAATTTTTTCTGGTTCAAAAAAAGAAATATCATATAAAAAGAGAAATCTGTGGCGAAGATCCGGAATCAGGGGTGAAAGATTTCGGGTCTTTGTCTTTTTTCCCGTTCTTTGCCATTGCCTGATGTGGATATTGTTGCTTTTTGACAGTGGATATGGAGGAGGTGAGAAGATTGTGTGCTGTGCTGTGTACGGCAGTTTTTACGGTTGCTTGCGGTACCATGGAGATGGAGCGGCCGCCCGGAGGCGGGGCAGGAGGGGAGGTGCCGCCTGCCCCGGTAAGGAAGGACCTGTATGTTACGGGGGTAGAATATCCGGAGGGGTATGACTGGCATGTCGACCAGGACTATGGATATGTCGCATGTACTGTCTTCCTCATGAAGAACGGGGAACGTATAGTCGAGATTTCTGTCGATCCGAAGGATATGGTGGCTCCGGATGCCGATATGCACAGATGCTATGACGGCCATCTCTATACGGATTTCTCTTCCGATACGGAGACCGTTATCAAATGTGACGGCGTGGAACTTTTCCGCTATTCGGACAGGGAGATGATATGCAGCATGCAGGTGGTGGGAGATGATGTCTATACTCTCGGCATGCCGCGTCATGGCGACGGATGGACATTCAGGAGGAACGGGATGATTCTCAATGTCAAGACTACAGGCTATGTGCTGACAAGGCTCGGTATCGACAACGGGGAACTGTGGTTTGCATATGTAGACCAGATTGTCTCCGGAGATGATGTCAGGGAACGGTACTATCTTGTCCGTGACGGTGTCACGAGCCCGGTAGGTGCGAATGGCGATGTCGAGAAGATTGATGACATCTTGCTCCGTGACGGCATACTGTATTATACTGCACGGCTTAAAGGCATGCCGCAGCATATTGTCTATATCGGGGACCAGGCGTCTTCTGTGGAACTCGGCTCTGCTGACGAAACTGTCGGGTGCAGGATACACTATGACGGGGGCTCTGTGCTCTATGTTACAGGCATCAAGCGTCAGGCAGCCATAGGGGACATGTCGACATTGTGGAAGAACTTTGCCCTCGACTACAATATGCCAGTCAGTACGACAGTGTATGGCAACTATATTGACGGGGATGACATAAGTTATGTCTTCCGGGGGAAATACAAGGGAGATGACTACCGCCTGATTATCTGGGACAAGTACAGTTCCGTTGATTATGGCGAGGCCGAACTTGACTATGCCATGCTTGGTGAGACATGCGCTGCTGCATATGGCGGCCATCTGTGTGTCGCACTGCATCCTGTAGTGCAGGGGACTCCTCCGGCACTTATCGTAGACAGGGAGATGCAGGTATATGATTTCAACGGTTACTTTACATCAGTCTCATATTGGTGACTTCCGGCCGGGCAGGGCCAGTGTCTGGACGGCCGGAATCTTGTGCTTCTGCCATGGGATTCCTGCCGGTCTGTTCTGTATGTCCTGTGGTCCGGTGCGCTAATCTTCCCAGACTACAGTGCGGGACAGGTCCGGATTGACAGTAATATGTACCTTGAGTGTTTCTTCAGGAAGAAGGCCGGTTATGTTTTCCGGCCATTCTATGATGCACAGTGCCCCGCTGTAGAAATAGTCGTCGAGTCCCAGATCCACGGCTTCTTCCAGCCTGTTGATGCGGTAGAAATCGAAATGGTATAGCGGTTCCCCTGTCCGGGTGCGGTATTCATTGATGATGGTGAATGTCGGAGAGCAGACGGCGTCCTCCACTCCAAGTCTTTCACATATGGCTGTGGTAAATGTGGTCTTGCCTGCTCCCATAGGTGCAAAGAATGCTATTATCCTGTTGTTCCCTATCTTGCTCAGAAACTCTTCTGCCGCCCTCGGGAGATCTCCGGTGTCCGTTATTGTTATTTTCTGTTCCATCATAAGTGTCAATATCGCGCATAAAGATACAACAAAGAAACGAAAGCGAGACAAAATACATCTGCTTTATTCAGGCCGGACATGCCGGGAAGATTTTAAAATACAGCGTCTTTTTTATCAAGAAACCGGAAGCCTGCTGCCTCGGACAGATGAGGGATGCCGATTTCCTTTTCTCCTGCGAGGTCGGCGATGCTCCGTGCTATCTTCAGTATTTTCGAGCAAGCACGTGCAGAAAAGCCCATCTTTCCGGCCATATCCCCGAGAAAATTGCTGCATTCCGGAGACAGCCTGCAATGGATTTTCGTAAGGCGGATGTCCATTTCAGCATTACAGAAAATGCCCTCTCCGGCAAATCTTGCTTTCTGTATCTCCCGCGCAGCCGATACGCGTTCTGCTATCCTGCTGCTCGGCTCAGATGGCTCTTTCTTCATGAGTTTATGGGGGTCTACCGGATGCAGCCACAGATGTATGTCCATCCTGTCCATCAGCGGGCCGGAAAGTTTTGACATGTATGCGGCTCTTCTTGCCGGAGAACAGGAGCATCTGTCGCCTTCTCCGAAATATCCGCACGGACAGGGGTTGGCTGCTGCCACGAACATGAATGATGCCGGGTATTCGATTTTTGTCCTGAGTCTGGAGATGGTCACTTTCCTGTCTTCCATCGGACAGCGCAGGGCTTCGATGACCCTTTTGGAGGCCTCGGGAAATTCATCAAGGAAAAGTACCCCGTTGTGTGCGAGGGATATTTCCCCGGGCATTATGAAGTCCGACCCTCCTCCTATCATTGCCGGCAGGGATGTGCTGTAGTGGGGAGAGCGGAAAGGCCGTTTCGTTATCAGCCCTCCCGAAGGGTTGCCTTTCCCGGCCACTGAATATATCTTGCTTGTCTGTATGGCTTCCATTGTGTCCATCGGAGGGAGTATCCCGGCCAACGCTTTGGCAAGTGTGCTTTTCCCCGAGCCCGGAGCGCCTATCATTATCACATTGTGTCCACCTGCAGCCGCCACTTCCAGTCCGCGTTTGGCCCCTTCCTGGCCTGTAATGTCCGCAAAATCCGTGTCCGTGGTGGTGCTTCCGGCACTTTCCTGTATATTACGTCCGCTTACAGACAGGTCCGTGCCCCCATTTCCGGATACAATCTGTATCACATCGGAGATGTTCCGCACTCCATAGACAGGAACATCCCCATATCCGATGGTTTCCAGTGCGGAGTTCTCCGGCAGGATGCATCCTTTCATCCCGAGTCCGGAAGCGAGTTCTACCATCGGCAGGGCCCCCGGCACGTCACGTACCGAGCCGTCAAGCCCGAGTTCTCCGGCCATCAGGTATCTGCCCGATGCGGGAAGATATTCCTGTCCTGAAGCAGCAATTATCCCCATTGCGATCGGGAGGTCGTATATGCTGCCTTTTTTCTTTATGTCGGCCGGTGCCAGATTGATGACTATCTTTTTGCCCGGGATTCTGTATCCCATTGACTGCAGGGCAGATATTATCCTCAGCAGGCTCTCCTTTACAGCTGTGTCTGCCAGCCCGACCAGATGGATTCCTACACCGGCAGTCATGTCCACCTCGACTGTAACCGGTATGGCTTTTATCCCGATGCATCTTGCGCAGAATATGTTGGTAAGCATTTTTTCAGCAAATATCCGGTCTCAAAACAGAAAAAACGTTTAAAAAAAGAAAAATGTGGTGAAATGCAGCCATGAGTTGTCCAATGTGCGGATTCAACATCGAAGTGCAACATGAGTTGTCCAATGGAAGAAAAAATCGGTAATGACAAAAAAATGCAGTATATTCGCCTGATATGATAAAAAGATTTTTGGAGTCAATCGGAGGGTACTGTCTTTTTTTAAAGATGGTATTCCGGCGTCCGGAAAAGTGGAGGATTTTCTGGCGTCAGTTTGTCCTGGAGACAGACAAACTGATCCTCTCGTCGATTGTCATTGTCGGGGTCATCTCAGTGTTCATCGGTGGTGTGCTCGTGATCCAGACGGCGTCGAATATGTCCAACCCCATGCTGGACAGGATGCTTGTGGGCTATATGGTGCGTGAGACCCTTGTGCTTGAGTTCTGTTCCACTGTAGTCGCCCTGATACTTGCGGGGAAGATGGGGTCTAACATTGCCTCGGAGATAGGAAGCATGAGGATTTCCGGACAGATTGATGCAATGGATATGATGGGCGTCAACTCGGCAGGATTTCTTGTGCTTCCTAAAGTCTTGTCTGCCACATTGCTGAGTCCGCTTCTGATGCTTCTCAGTCTTGCTCTCGGCCTGCTGGGCGGATGGTGCGTAGTGGAAATGACTGACATCATCCCTGTCCCTAAATACCTCAGCGGCATAAAGTACGCGTATAATGGCTTTTATCTCTTTTACAGCGGGTTCAAGATGGCTCTGTTCTGTTTCCTGATCTCGTCCATCTCGGCATATAACGGCTACCATGCCCGGGGCGGTTCCCTCGGTGTGGGGGCTTCGAGCACGCGTTCTATCGTGGTGACAAGCATACTGATACTGCTCTTTGATCTGATAGTCACCCAGTTGATGCTGTATTAGCGTCAGAGGAGAGGCCCATGTTACAGTTATAGAAAAACGACAGGCTCATGATAAAGGTAGAACATCTATACAAGAGTTTCGGTGACCTGCAGGTACTCAAGGACATCTGTCTTGATCTCGTGCCGGGCCGGTGCAATATGATAATAGGGGCAAGCGGTTCAGGCAAGACGGTGCTCCTGAAAAATCTCATAGGATTGCTTGAGCCTGATTCGGGGGAGATATGGTACGGGGGGAAGCGCCTCTCGGACATGGACTATGAGGCCAAGTCCAGACTCAGGCAGAAGATAGGGGTGCTGTTTCAGGGGAGCGCCCTGTTTGACTTCGAGACGGTGCTGGGCAACGTCATGTTCCCGATGAATTTCTTTACTGACTGGACGGAAGACCAGAAGCGGGAAAGGGCGAGGTTCTGTCTGGACAGGGTCAATGTGAAAGGTGCAGATGACAAATATCCGAATGAACTGAGCGGAGGAATGCAGAAAAGGGTGGGTATAGCCAGGGCTATTGCACTCAATCCGGATTTCCTTTTTTGTGATGAGCCTAATTCCGGCCTTGACCCCTATACGTCCGGCCTTATAGACAAACTTATACACGGTATTACCGAAGAATATGGCATTACTACGGTCATCAATACGCATGACATGAATTCGATGCTTGAGATTGGGGACAAGATAGAGTTCATCCACGGAGGGACAATCCTGTGGGAGGGAGACAGGCATACGATTCTCTCTACTGATTGTCAGGAATTAAGGACATTTGTGGGTGCCAATGTGCTTGCTCGGCGTATAATAGGATGAGGGCGCTGTAAGGATTGTTAAGATTGTCAGAATTGCCAGGGCTGCCTGTCTGGCTCCTGCCAGGTTCAGAGCCGTACCCTGAGCCCGGCCTCAAAACTGAACATGAGAGGCTGTACTGTCCTGATGCTCTTCGGCTGGCGGCTCTCGAAATAGTATCTTACGCTCGGGTCGATATATAGTCCGAGCCGTCTTGCGAGTATGAATTCCACTCCTATGCCGAGCCCTGCTGACAACTGTACGCCTTTACTGCCTTTACTCCAGTTGAACTCCCTGTTCTGGACATCGACAAGATAATTGTCCGATACGCATTTTTCTACAGTGCCGCCGGCCCAGGCGTAGAAATCCACGAAGTCCCCTGAAAGTATGTTGCAGTAGACATTGACGGGGATACCGATATAGTTCTGCCGGTTGCTTATCGAGTTGTCATAGTTCGGGGAGCCGTCCCGGTCATAATATGTGCCGGACAGGGTCCGGGTCAGAAGGGTATAGTTGATGCCGGCACTGAGAGCCCATCTCGGGGTGAATGCTATCTTTACTCCGGCCCCGAAAGAGAGGGGGATTCCGTATGATTTGGCCTGGTCTTCTACCACGCAGTCTTTCATGACTCCGGGGCTCTGCATTATAGGGGGTCTCCTGCTGGACTTGCCGTCTGAATTGTTGCTGAGTGCGTTCCCGTATACTGTCAGGGATATCTCCGGTCTTCGGGATTGTCTTTCTTCTGTCCCGGTTGTAGCGGTCCATTTGTCTTGGGCGACCTCTGTTATCCCTGATGCCGTCCTGGATACGTTTCCTGTTTTCTGGTCTTCATGTGTGCTCCCTGTCTCCTGGACTTCAGGGACAGTAGCAATCCGTGTCCCTGCTGTTGTGCCGCTTCCATTGTCTTCAGGAGCCGTCCCGGTCCGGGTGTCTGCTGTTGTGCCGGCTGCAGACGTCCTGTCTGCTGCAGCAGAGATCCCGGGCATTCCAGATTCAGACATTGGTTCCGGGACATAGGCTGTCAGGCCAATGGCTGCTATCTGTCCGCTTATGCTGTCTATGTCCTTGCCAGTGATGCTTTCTTCCCGGGGCACGACATCTATCATGATGTCATTATCACCGGTTCCGCCGGATTGGCCGGCAGGCTGCGTCATGGCCTGGCCTGAGTTGCCGGCGTCTGCCAGAGTATCCGGTCTCTGCTGGCTGCCGGAAGGGCCTGTAAAGATGAGGGCTGCTGCAATTGCGGCCGCTGCCGCCATCCCTGCCGCGACATATATAAGCCGAGACATGACAGTCCGCCTCTGCGGCTTCCCTCTTTCCGCACTGCTGTATTCAAGTGCTGAAAGTCTCTGCTGCACGGCATCCCACACACGGTCAGGAACTTCTTCCTTCCCGTTTTCCATTATTGAACGGATTTTCAGGTCAAACTGTCTGTCTTCGTTACGCATCTTTTCCCGTTGCTTTTATCTTGTTCTGCAGCCATGTCCTTGCCCTGCTCAACTGTGTCCTGGATGTGGTCTCGGATATGCCGAGCATCCCTGCAATCTCCTTGTGCGAATACCCTTCTATGACATACATGTTGAAGATTGTCCTGAATCCCGGGGGCATTGACGTGATGAGCCTCATCAGTTCCTTGTATCCGATGCTTTCTGTCTGGGAGACGGCCCCTGAGGCGAGATGGCGTGCCGAGTCTATGTCGTCGCTCATCCTGAGGGCATCCTTTTTACGCAGGTACATGAGTGCAGTGTTGACAAAGATCCTTCTTGCCCAGCCTTCAAAGGAGCCTTGCCCCCTGAAATCATCGAGCCTTGTGAAGAGTGTCACGAAACCGTCCTGCAGGATGTCTTCGGCTATGCCGCGTTCACCGACGTACCTCAGGCACAATGGGTACATACGGGAAGCCAGCCGGTCATACAGTGCCCTCTGAGCTATCCTGTCTCCCTTTATGCACAGATCAATCAGTTCTTGCTCTGAGGTTACGGTCACAGTACAGTCTCCTGACAATAGGTTTCTTATACACTCCCGCGAGATAAAAGATGCAACAGACGCAACGAATGTTGCACCGTTCCTGAAATTCTTTCAGACGCGTCCTGCAAATATACGAGATATTTGTATTATTTTTGCAAGTCATCTGCGGTTTGCGGCAATATTGCAGACGACAGTTTCTTATTATGAAGAATATCAACAGAATAATATTTCTTGCGGCCGTGCTGCTGCTTGCCTGCGGGCACATCGTGTCCGGACAGGGGAGCAGGGAGCGCCTTATCGAGAACAGGATTGTATCTGCCGTGGAGAAGTATGACGAAAGGGATTTCAGCCGTGCCTCTGAATTGCTCGAAGGGATTGTGGCGGAGGCACCTGACAATGATGCGGCACATTTTTATCTCGGTCTTTCGGAGTTCTGTCTCGGCCATACAGTTGCTGCCGAGCGTGAACTGAAGAAAGCCGTCTCTCTTGACCCGGACAATTTCTGGTACAGGTACCGTCTCGCCATGGTATATTCTGCAACAGACAGGAAGGAACTGACTACTGCCATGTTTGAGGAACTGCTGGAAGACTTTCCGAAAAAGAGTGAACTGTATTACAGCCTGATAGAACTGTATCTTTCCCAGGACAGGATTGACAAGGCTCTCGGGACGCTGGATCAGATAGAGACATTGTCAGGAGCGGGTGAGGCGACTGCCTTGACGCGTTTTGACCTGCTGCGGAGGCAGGGCAGATATGAGGAGGCATATGAGTCTCTCCGGAAGTTCAGCCGGGAATACTCTTCACCACAGGTGCTGTCTATCCTCGGGGATTACGAGATGTCGATGTACAATGACTCTCTTGCACTGAAGTCCTATGACGAGGCTCTTGCGGTGTCTCCTGACTATGCCCCTGCTGTTCTCGGCAAGGCGGAGGTGTTCCGTGTGACACGGCGTTATGATGAGTATTTCCCGTTCCTGGAGCGCTTCCTCCGTTCGGATTCCGTGTCTCCTGAGGGAAAGGCCGACTATCTGCGCAGTCTGTTCCAGAGGGCGGACCCCATGTTTCTGAAGACTTTTTCTTCCAGTCTGGACGCCATGGTGGAAGGCTGCCTTGAAGTACATCCTGAGGACAGTTCCATGCTGACGACAGCGGGCATATATTATTATGGCACCGAGAGGGCTTCAAAGGCCAAGTCCTGCTTCAGAAAGAACATGGAACTTTATCCGGGAAGCATCTCCGCTGCGGCAAACTATGTCGAACTGCTCATGTACATGGATGAATGGACGGAATTGTCTTCCGAGGGCCGCCGGGCCTTCAGGAATTTCCCGTCCGAACCCGGATTCCTTGAGATGGCAAGCATGGCTGACTACAGGCTCGGTGACTACAGGAAGGTGCTCGGCATCTGCGACACCGTCCTTGCCGTCAGTGCCGGAGACAGCGTACGGACATTGAATGCATACACCACCATGGGAGACATGTATCATCAATTGGGGGAGAATGCAAAGGCCTACAAGGCCTATGATGCGGCCCTGAAGATTGACCCTGAATATGTCCCTGTACTCAACAACTATGCGTATTTCCTGAGCATGGACGGGCGGAAACTGAAAAAGGCATATCAGATGAGCCGCATCACGGTGGAAAAGGAACCTGACAACCCGACATATCTCGATACGTTCGGATGGATATTATATCTGCAGGGCAGGCCAGAGGAGGCTAAATCCCATTTCAAGCATGCCATGCTGTATGGCGGAAAGGACAGTGCGGTGATTCTTGACCATTATGCGGAAGTTCTCTACGCCCTTGGAGAATATGACCTTGCCTTTTTCTACTGGTCGCAGGCAATGTCCAGGAACAATGGGGAGATTGAAGGTCTCGAGGAAAAAATCAGCCGGAGAAAGGCCCAGATGGACAGCAAATGAACAGGATATTCTTGAAAATCTTTTCTGTCGCCGTCATTCTGACGGCAATATTGTACCGGCTTCCTGCCCAGGATACGAGGGCTTATGAGGCCCGCGTGGCATCCCTTGAAAAGGAGATAGCCATTCTTGACAGGCAGATTTCCGACAATGCGGTGCAGAGCCGCAACCTGCTTTCTGACCTGACGCTCATCAGGAAGCAGATATCCAACAGAAAAGAACTTATCCGCGCCGCTGACAGGCAGATAAGGGTCTATTCTGACGGCATATATTCTGCCCAGAGGCAGATAAACAGGCTTCAGGAAAGGGTTGATACCCTCACGGCACATTATGCCCGTCTTGTCAGGAGTGCATACAAGAACAGGGACGCCAAGATATGGTACATGTATATTCTTGCCAGCGACAACCTCGGGCAGGCATTCCGGCGTTACGGGTATTTCAAGAATCTTGCGGCCGGCATGAAGGCCCAGGCATTGAAGATAGATGAAGCAAAGGCGGAACTGGGCGCAGAGAAGGCCAGGCTTCAGAAACTGAAGTCTGAGACTGAATCCGTAAAGAGACAGAGGACAAAAGAACTGTCTTCTCTCCAGACCGATGAGAACAAGGCGGAAGTAATGGTCGGCAGGCTGCGTCAGGACAAGAGAAAGTATCAGAAAGAACTTGCATCCAAGAAAAAACAGGTCGATGCCCTCAACAAGGAGATAGAAAGGCTTGTCCAGGAGGCCATGAGGGCTGCCGAGGCAAAGGGCGGGGAGAAGCCTCAGATTGACTACAAACTCGCCTCCGAGTTCTCGAAAAACAAGGGAAAACTCCCGTGGCCGGCTGAAGGCCCTGTTGTAGAAGGGTTCGGCCAGCGGTATCATCCTGTGTTCACAAGACTGAAACTGCCGTTCAGCAATGGCATTGATATAGCCCTTTCACCCGGAACTTCTGTCTATGCCGTATTTGACGGCGTGGTCAAGCAGATAGTGGTAATGCCGGGCTACAATATATGTGTGCTTGTACAGCACGGGAACTATTTCTCGTTCTATTGCAAACTTCAGAGTGCCGCTGTGAAAGCCGGAGACAAGGTAAAGACCGGCCAGAAGATAGGGACTGTGGACACCATCAATGGGGAGACCCGCCTTCATTTCCAGATATGGCAGGGCCAGAATCCCCAGAATCCGGAACTGTGGCTCCGCCGGAAATGATTTTCAGGAGTCTTAAATGGACATTTATGAAAAAAACTGTTTTTCTTACCGGTGCAACCGGAAATATGGGCTGGGCCGGCTTTCAGAAACTGTACAAGAGAAAAGGCCGGTTCAGGATAAAGATTCTGGCAAGGCCCAGCAAAAAGAATATCAGACTGCTGAAACCATATTCCGGAGATCCGGATGTCGAGATTATATGGGGTGACCTGTGTTCCTATGAAGATGTGCTTGCCGGCGTGAACGGCGCTGACTATGTGCTGCATGTGGGCGGGATGGTCTCTCCGGGAGCAGACTATTATCCTGAAAAGACACTTGAGGTCAATGTGACGGCCGCAAGGAATGTTGTCAAGGCTGTTCTGGCCCAGCCGGACAAGGATAATGTCAAGGTAGTATATATCGGATCCGTGGCCCAGTGCGGGGACAGGCTTTCCCCTGTGCATTGGGGCAGGACAGGCGACCCTGTCTATGCCAGCGCATTCGATATGTATGCTGTCTCAAAATGCCGGGCGGAAAAAGAGATTGTAGACTCCGGGATCAGGCACTGGGTGTCTCTGCGCCAGACAGGGATTCTTTATCCGGGGATATTCCGGCAGATCAATCCGGTGGCTCTGCATGTCCCGATAAAAGGCGTTCTTGAGTGGGCGACTGTTGAGGACTCCGGCCGCCTGCTGGCGAATGTCTGTGAAGAAAGTGTCCCGGAAGAATTCTGGAACAGGTTCTATAATATCAGCAGCGGGGAGCAGTACCGCATGACCAACTATGAGTTCGAACAGCGTCTTCTTGCTCCGTTGGGCATCCGCTCTGTAGAGAGGGTCTTTGAGCCGCAGTGGTTTGCCACACGCAATTTCCACGGCATGTGGTATACTGACGCTGATGTGCTCGAAGATTATCTGCATTTCAGGGCTAATGTGCCTGTAGACGAATATTTCAGGCATCTTGCATCTCAGTTGCCATGGTACTATTCTCTTGCAAGGTTTGTCCCCGCATGTCTTATAAAGTCTTTCATGAGGCCTCTGGCATACGAAAAGGGGCTTGGGACCCAGTCATGGATAAAGGACAGTCCGGAGAAACTGGAGGCATACTACGGCTCTAAGGAAGAGTATCTGTCAATACGGGACTGGGCACAGATGCGTCCTCCGCATATGGAAAAGAATCTTGAAAAGGCAAGGGCGGCCGGAGAGGTGGTGACATTGTCACACGGTTATGATACATCGCGTCCTCTTGCGGCTTTGTCCGCAGAGGAGCTCGAGGCCGCTGCTGCCTTCAGGGGCGGGCATTTCCTTGGCCCGGAGGCTGGTATCGGCACTGAAGGCTTCCTGTTTGACTGGGAATGCGAGCATGGCCATCATTTCAAGGCTTCTCTCGAATATGTGCTTCTTGGCGGAGGCTGGTGCCCTGAATGCGACTGCGGCAACATCCGGAAGACTGTCACTGCAAAGAACAGGTTCATTTCACAGGTACTGTCTTCACAGTGCCCGGAATGATATCTTCCTCTTTTCCATGCAGATATATTATGCGTTGATTGGAACTGCCCCTGAAAAGCAGTTCCTTGTCTCTGAGTGCCATGATGAACGGTCCGTCTACAATTACATCCAGGTAAGGCAATATCATGGACAGTCTTCCGTCTGCCCGGATCTCTTCGATTGTAAAGCCGGTATAGCACCAGATTGTCTTGGATGAACGCTCCTTTATCTTACGGGCAAGTTCTGTGAATGCTTCAACCTGATATAGAGGATCCCCTCCTGTAAATGTCACATTGCTGAACTCGTCATCGAGGATGACCTTGAGGATATCATCCACATCCATTTCCTGGCCTCCGTCCATATCCCAGGACTGGGGATTGTGGCAGCCTGGACAATGGTGCAGGCATCCGGCACAATATATTGAAGTACGGAGACCAGGGCCGTCGGCCATGGTCTCCTCCAATATGTCCAGAACTCTGATTTTCATGATATATGCCGTGAAATCACTTATGGACAACGCGGTCTTTAAGTTCAGCCAGTTTTGCACTGTTCCACCTGTCGGTGGTGCCGACAAGATAGCCGGTAATTCTCTGGAGCCTGTCTATCCTGTGGCTGTGGCATTTAGGGCATTCCTCCAGGTCTTCATCGGCATTCTCAAACCCGCAGTCCATGCACCTGTTCCTGTTGTGGTTGACAGAACCGTATCCCATGTTGTATTTGTCCATGAGGTCTACGATGGCCATGATGGCCTCAGGGTTGTGTGTGGCGTCCCCGTCGATTTCCACATAGAAGATATGTCCTCCTGTAGTCAGCGCATGGTATGGGGCCTCCACTTCAGCCTTGTGCTTAGGCGTACAATGGTAGTAGACAGGTACGTGGTTGGAGTTGGTGTAGTACTCTTTGTCTGTCACTCCAGGGATGACTCCGAACTTTTTCCTGTCGGCCTTGGTGAATTTGCCGGCGAGGCCTTCTGCAGGGGTCGCAAGTACACTGAAATTGTGCTGGAACTTCTCTGAATACTCGTTGGCCTTGTCTCTCATGTATGTGACGATACGCAGGCCGAGTTGCTGGGCTTCGTCAGACTCTCCGTGATGCTTGCCGGTGAGGGCTATAAGAGCCTCGGCGAGTCCTATGAATCCCATTCCGAGTGTACCCTGATTGATGACGGACTCTATGGTGTCATCTTCCTTGAGATTCTCGCTTCCGAGCCACAGTGCCCCCATCAGCAGAGGGAACTGCTTCTTGAGCGCAGTCTTCTGGAAGTTGTATCTTTCGCAGAGTTGTCTGGCCGTAATGTCGAGCGCCCAGTCGAGTTTGTGGAAGAATTTCTTTATCTTTTCAGTCTGGTCAGGCTCGTCCATGCATTCGATGGCAAGGCGTACCAGATTGATGGTTGTAAATGAAAGGTTGCCCCTGCCGATGGATGTCTTCGGGCCGAAGCGGTTCTCGAATACTCTTGTACGGCAGCCCATTGTGGCAACTTCATACTGGTATCTTTCCGGGTCGTCCGCTCTCCAGAGTTCGTGCTGGTTGAATGTGGCGTCAAGGTTGAGGAAATTCGGGAAGAATCTCCTTGCTGATACCTTGCAGGCAAACTTGTAGAGGTCGTAGTTCTTGTCTTCCGGCAGATAACTTACACCGCGTTTCTTTTTCCATATCTGGATAGGGAAGATGGCAGTGGAGCCATTGCCGACCCCTTCATATGTGGTGTTGAGAATCTCTCTGATGACGCAGCGTCCTTCAGCAGATGTATCGGTACCGTAGTTGATGGAACTGAAGACGACCTGGTTGCCTCCGCGGGAATGTATGGAATTCATATTGTGTACGAAGGCCTCCATGGACTGGTGTACCCGGCTTACAGTCATGTTGATGGCATGCTGGATGACCCTTTCCTCTCCCTGGATGCCAAGAAGATCCCGCTTGATATAGTCATCGATGGGCACATCCTTCAGATGGCTGTAGTCGACACCTGTCATCTCGCTGATGTTGTTGATCTCCTCATGGAATGTCTTTCTTACGAACGGTGCCATGTAGAAGTCGAATGCCGGGATGGCCTGTCCTCCGTGCATCTCGTTCTGGACGGTCTCCATGGAGATGCATCCGAGTATGCTGGCGGTCTCGATTCTTTTTGCCGGGCGGGACTCCCCGTGTCCGGCAAAGAACCCGTTCTTGAGAATCTTGTCGAGAGGGTGCTGTACGCATGTCAGGCTCTTCGTCGGATAGTAGTCCTTGTCATGGATGTGGATGTATGAGTTCTGTACGGCTTCTTTCACGTCTTCCGAAAGAAGGCACTCATCCACGAAGGACTTGGTCGACTCAGAGGCGAACTTCATCATCATGCCGGCAGGGGTATCGGCATTCATGTTGGCGTTTTCCCTTGTCACATCCGTAGCCTGGGCCTCGATTATCTCCTTGAATATCTCACGGGACTTGGCCTTTCTGGCAAGGTTGCGCTGGTTTCTGTATGCGATGTATTTCTTGGCGACTTCCTTCCTCGGGCTGTTCATGAGTTCCATCTCCACATTGTCCTGGATTTCCTCCACACTCATGCTGTCCTTGTCTATCTTTGAGATGACTGCGGCTATTTCGGCAGCGAGCACTATGTCTTCTCCTGCCTCTGTTACGTCCATTGCCTTGAGGACGGCGTCGACTATCTTCCTCTTGTCAAAGTCGACGATTCTGCCGTCACGCTTGATTACATGCTTGACCATGACTGATGATTCGTTTTAATAGTGTGATTCCCTGTCTGAGAAGTGACGACAAATATAGTCCAAATATCTGTACCATGTCAGGAAACGCCTGTTAAAAGTTATCAACATATACGGAAACACCCTGTTAACTTGTTTGTCAACAGGGTGTTATATGATGTGTTAAATTGGAAAAATTCAAATTTGCATAACACTTTTGTTTTGCAGGGCTATCCTACGACCCATACGAGCACATGTCTGTCAAATGTGGTGTATCCGAGTTCGAATTCTTCCTCATAGCCGTCCTTGTGGATGAATGTGGCTTCGAGTTCCCCCTCGTCTTTTGGGTTGAAATGGGAGACAAGTATCTGCTCGGAGAAGTCCACCTTGTTCTGGGACATCCTTTTGAAGATGGCTTCCTTTGCGCACCAGTAGATGGCCAGCTGCTCCTGCACCCTGTCGTCATCTTCGAGTTCCTCCCTTTCCTCATCGGAGAGAGCCTTTTCCTTTACGGCGGTGAAGTCCCTGTCGATGCATTCCATGTCGATGCCGAGGTCTTCCTCCTGATGAGTGATGATGGCCACGTATTTGTCAGTGTGGGTTATGCTGATGTTCGTGATGCAGTTCTCGAGGAAAGGCTTTCCGTTGTCATGGTGGCTCAGATACACCTTGTCTTCAAAAACCTCGTTGAGCAAGGCCCTGACGGCGAGTTTCTGCTTGCGGACATTGCTGTTGCGTATCAGCGATATCTCCTCCATCTCATCGGTGGGGACGGAACTCAGTTTCATGAGTTCGTCTTCGGTCTCGGTGATTTTCCATACCGAGATTTCAGCCTTGTCTTCAAGTGTCTTTCTAAAATAAAGTCCCATTATCTGTATGTGTCAAACATTCATGAAATCGTGTCTCCCGTGATGCCTATATACAACAATCCGGTGCGCACCGTTGAGGCGCACACTAAAAGATGCTCCGGACCGTCTTCGGAGGTGGCGTTCAATATAACGTATATGCTGTCCGACAGCGGATCTTCTGACTTCGGTTCCGCCGTGGCCTGACTGGTCAATATTGGACTGGGAGGTTCCACGTGTCTCAAAAATTAAATTCGTGCAAATATAGTCATTTTTTTATTATATCCTCTGTCACTGCATGAAATCCAGCGGGATGGCCTGAAATTCCTTGGTGTAGTCAAGGTAGCCGGACTCCTCGTTGCCCATGCGCATGTTGTTTCCGGATATCTCAACGTGGTAGGTGGCCTCTACCACTCCCTTGGATATGAGTATGAGCGTGTCGTCTTCGAACTCATAGGAATATTCGGAACTGTCGTCGCTTATCGTATTTGAGCCTAGGCTTACGGTCACCCTTTTGACAGCGGAGTCATTGGCATTGAATGTCCATGTGACCGTCGTTTCCTCGCTGCCGTCATGCAGGGTCGCACTCCATGTGCCTATAATGGCGTTCACAGGCTCTGTGGGGCCTTGCCAGGAGCCGTTGCCATATCCGCCGCCCCAGCCGCCTTCATATTTCGAGCAGGAGGCCAGAGCCAGACACAGGATTGCGGCTGAGATAATCTTGAATGTATATTTTTTCATCATGCTGTCTTGTTTCCGGTGCGCTGCCGTATGGGCCTTAAGGCGCAGCCGTACAGTTTTTTGCAAATTTACGATTGAAAAATGTATTTGCAAATTTTTAGACCCTCTCATTATTAACGGGATGTCTATTCCATGCCGGTCTGTCTGTTTTCGTGTTCATCTTGATTGCCATCGGATTTTTTATTATATTTGCAGGTTGTGAGAAAATACATGTTTTAAATCAATATTATTATGAGTTTCTTGACAAATGACAAACTGACCATTGTGGGCGCAGCCGGCATGATCGGTTCGAATATGGCCCAGACAGCCATGATGATGAGGCTTACTCCGAATGTATGTCTTTACGACCCGTTCGGCACCGGCCTTGAAGGTGTTGCTGAGGAAATGTACCATTGTGCATTTGACGAGGCCAATATCACGTATACCACAGACATGAAGGAAGCGCTGACTGGAGCGAAGTATGTCATATCTTCCGGCGGTGCTCCCCGCAAGCAGGGAATGACCCGTGAAGACCTCCTGAAAGGCAACTGCGAGATTGCAGAGCAGCTTGGCAAGGATATCAAGGCATATTGTCCTGATGTCAAGCATGTGGTCATCATCTTCAACCCTGCAGACCTTACAGGGCTTGTGACACTTCTGCACTCAGGGCTGAAGCCTTCACAGGTGACTACTCTTGCGGCTCTCGACTCCACCCGTCTCCAGAGCGCTCTCGCCAAGGAGTTCGGGGTACAGCAGTCCTCTGTCAAGAACTGCCATACATACGGCGGACACGGGGAGCAGATGGCTGTCTTTGCCTCCAAGGTTACTGTTGACGGAAAGCCGTTCTCCGAACTTCTCGGGACGAAACTTCCTCTCGTAAGGTGGGAAGAGATCAAGGGCAATGTCATCCAGGGCGGAAAGAGGATTATCGAACTTCGCGGACGGTCATCGTTCCAGAGCCCGGCCTATGTGTCAGTCGAGATGATTGCAGCGGCAATGGGCGGCAAGAAGTTCGAATGGCCTGCCGGATGCTATGTCAACACCGGGAAATACCGCAATGTGATGATGGCCATGCCTACAGTGATTGATGCAGAGGGTGTGCATTATGGCCAGGTAGAGGGTACCCAGGAAGAAATGGCGGCTCTTGATGCCTCATACGAGCATCTCTGCAAGATGCGTGATGAGATCATCAGCCTGAACATTATCCCTCCTGTATCAGAGTGGAAGACCATCAACCCTAATCTTTAGGGGGTAGCGGTCCTGTACCGGTATCGGGGAGCGGGGCTCTGTCCCTTGCTGCTCTGGTGCAGTACCATGCTGAAATACTATATATGACGGCCTGTATGGCAAGAGCTTTCATCTGGACGGCCGTCATCGACAGGGTGCAGCCTGCGGAGTTCATGTTGATGAATCCGCGGGCTGCAAACGTTGACGGGAAGATGTATGAGAACAGTCTCCAGAATTGCGGGAATGCGGATTCCGGCCATGAAAAGCCTGTCAGGAACAGGCATACCGGCGAAAGGAAGAGAAAGAGAACGAAAACAGTCTCTCTGTGCCGTATCAGGCTGCTGAATGTGAGGCTGAATGCTACGCAAGCGGCTATATACAGCAGAAGCAGGGCAAGTATGTCGCCTGGCCGCCCGTTTTGAGGGAGACCGAATATTGCCGGCACGAGCATGGATACATATACCCCGAGCCCTATGTATATGAGAAAATATGCTGCTCCTCTTCCTGTCAGCGTAACGGCTGCGCCTTTGTCTTTGTTTACAAGCCTCCTTCTGTTTTCCCATGCCGTTCCGGAGAGCATGGACATGCCATAGAACATTGTCTGCTGGATGACGAGCATCAGTGCGGCGGGAAGAAAGAATACATTGTAGGCAAAGCCGGGGTTGTACCGGATGTTCTCGTCATACGGAATGGCCTGGACAAGTCGGGAGGCCGTCTGCCCTGTAATTCCGGCTTCACTGTACCTTGAGGTCTGGATGTCGTGCATTTCATCGAGCATTACCCTGTTTGCTGCCATCAGAAGGTTTTTATAGTAGAGGAAACTGCTCATGTCGGCATATACCGATACCGTGCCCTGCCGTCTTGAGACAATGGCATCCTCGTAGTCTTCCGGGAAAAATACTATGCCGTTCACTTTCCTTTGCTGCATGAGCCTTTCCGCTTCTTCCATGCCGGTACAGCGGTATGCCGCCCGGATTTCGGCGGTGGCGTCCAGTTTGCGTATGAACCGTCTGCTGGACGGGCTGCATGAGTTGTCCACGATGGCCACTGGAGTATCCTCGACTACTCCGCCTCCGTAGATGATGCCGTATATGAGAGGGTAGGCGAGACCGGCGAGGAAAAATATTATCATTACCCCGCTGTCGCTGAATATTGTCTTTAGTTCTGTGGTGAAGACGTTATACCAGTCTTTTCCCCATTTCCTTGATCTGTCTTTGAATCTCATTTCTCTGATGTCTTTCGATGTTGTGGCTGCCCGTTGCGGAACAGGTGGATTGATTGCTGCTGTGCCCTGCCATTCATGTCAGTCTCTCGGGTAGTCGAGCAGCCGGTATGCCTTGCCAAGCCTTTTCAGCACCGGGAACGGCAACAGAAGGAAGGCTGCGAGGTGGAGTGCCTCCATCCACCATCCTCTGATACCGGAGCCGAAGATGGCTTCCTGCACGTAGAAAAGCCAGTAGTGCCGAAGGGGAAACAGTGCGGACAGACCCCTTACATATGGGGGCATGGCTTCTGCCGGGAATGTAAATCCTGCAAGGGAGAATGCAAGGACACTGTAGATTGCAGCGACGCTGATGGCAACCCTCAGTACCGGCAGCGTACCTATTATAAATATAGCCGTGGCTTCGCATGCAAGGATGAACAGCAGCATGCCTGCTGCCATATTGATAAAATGCCCGTTGAGCGGATAGCCGGCAAGCCGGTAAAGGACGACATCGCAGGCGAGTCCGAGTATGACATATAGTGCCGTGTAGGGGATGAGTTTTCCTGTCAGTGCCAGAATGGTGGAGCCTCCGGCTTTTTCGAGCAGATGCCTCGAAGTGCCGTATTTCAGTTCCGAGCCGACAGAATAGACCGTGACAAGGATGATGATGAGGCCGAGGATACCAGGGAGCAGTACATTGGTGAGATATACTCCATAGTCGGCCGTGGCATTCCCTATCTGATGCAGGTCGATGGTTATCGGCTGCACCATCCCCATTGCAGACTCCGTGTCCATCCCCTTTGCAAGAAGCACTTCCCTCTGGACCGCGCCTGAAGCCAGATTGACCATGGTGAGAAGGTTCTTGTAGGCGAGCGATCCCCCGACAAAATACAGGGGATTGACATAGAAGGTGAGGCGGGGCTGTCTTCCAGCCTGCACGTCTTCGGCAAATTCTTCCGGGATGACGCAGAACGCGTTGATTTTTCCCTGCTGCATGGCTTCCCTGGCTTCTGCATATGAGCCGAAGACCTGTGCCTGTCCGAGTTGGGTGGCGTCTGTCTGACGGCGGAACTCTCTGGACAATGCAGAGCCGTCATTGTCTACGATGCCTATGGGCAGGTCCTGTGGTATGCCGTCCCTGAAAAAAGTCAGGAAGAATACGGTGCAGAACATGAACGTTCCGAGCGATGCCGCAAGATATACGGGCCTCTGCCTCATGATGCGCAGTTCCCTCCTGATGACAGAGAATATTTTTCCTGCCGTGTCCATATCATTCCATGCTTGAGACTATGGCTGTCATCCCGGGTCTCAGTCCATCGATTTTCTCTGACGGACGGGCCCTTACCTCGAATGTCCTGGCATCAAAACTCCCTGAGTCTCTGGTGGCCCTCCACGTGGCGTAGGATTCCCGTGCGGCCATGAAATATACTTCGGCCTCCCATGTCTTTCCGTCTCCGAGCGCCGGGATTCTCACCCGTATCCTGTCGCCTGTCCTGAGCCCTTCGAGCATGTCTTCCCGGATATTGAAGGTGAACCATATGTCATCGAGGTCTGTGACAGTCATTAACGGGGCGCCCTGGCCGGCGAGTTCTCCCGCTCTTGGATAGATGGCCGTGACGGCTCCGTCGGCAGGGGATGTGAGATAGAGTTCGCTGAGATACGACTCGGCTTCCTTCAGGGCTTCTTCTGCCTGCTTTGCAAGGGCTTCGGCGGTCTCCCTGTCTTCCTGTCTCGCCCCGTTGACGGCCATTTCATACTGGGACCTGGCAGATGCGCATATGGCTTTTGCCGCCTTGTATCCGGCTGCTGCCTCATCGTATTTCTGTGCACTGATGACCTTTTCTTCGTACAGGCGCTGCATCCTTCCGAATGTCTTCTGTGCAATCTCTTCTCCTGCCGCCGCCTGCTGCCACAGTTCATATGCGGCTGCCACCTGTTCTTGTCTTGCCCCTTTCCCGACTTTCCTGTTCTGGGCTTCGGCGGCATTTCTGAGGGCTGTCGCCTGTGCAATCTTGGCCCGCAGTTCAGGGCTGTCTATCACCACGAGCGTGTCCCCTTTGTGTACGTATTGCCCTTCTTCTGCCAGGAATTTTTCTATCCTGCCAGGCACCTTGCCTGAAATACGGTAGTCTGTGGCTTCCGCTTCACCCTGTATGACGGCAGGCCCGGGCCTGTAGGCGGCAAGTCCGGCCAGGGCAACACCGGCCACTATGAGTATCAGGGCGACGACTCCGGCCAGAAGGCCGCGTTTTTTCTTCAGTCTTTCCATTTTTTATCTGTTGTTAATGTCAGTTTCACCAATTGTCTTATTCTGCCGGACATGCATTGTTTCCATGTCTTTCCGTAAGGTCTCCGTAAGCCTTGAGCAGTCCCGTGCGGCTGAGTTGCATAGAGATGCCGGCATCTATGTATTCCGAGTGTGCCTGCAGCCATGCGGTCTGGGCCGCAAATAGTGTCTGTGCAGGGATGACTCCTTCATTGAAGCCGACAGTGGCTGTCCGGAGATTCTCTTCGGCGCTGTCCATATGTTCCAGCGCCATCCCCATTTTCCGGATGGCTTCTTCATCCTGTTTCCTGAGGCTTGCCGCCTGCAGGCTGATCATCTCCTTTGCTTCTTCAAGCCTGAGTCTTGTCATTTCTGCCTCGGCCTTGGCTTTCCGGGTCTTCTGCATGGCTTCGCATCCGTGGATTATCGGTATCTGCATTGTGACACCCACATTGAAGAACCCGCCGGGCCTGTTGCTGAAGCCGTGGAAAAGATTGGGGCTTGTGACTATGTAGTTGCCGGTGAGGGCAATTTTCGGCATCATGTCCGATCTTGCCACAGTGACTTTCCTGCTGTAGATTTCGGTAGCGATGCCGAGACTGCGTATCTCCGGACGTGCCGCAAATATCTCTTCGTCGCTCTTTACCGGCACTTCCTGTGGGGAAAAATCCGGGTCCGAGGTGTCATATGCAAGCATGATGTCGCTTTCCGGAGGCAGACCGCATAGTTTGCACAGAAGCATCTTTGAGAGGATAAGCCCATTCCCGGCCTTTGTCAGAAGCATGTCCGCTTCGTTGACTTTCACTTTTACGGAGAGCACGTCTGTCCCTGTAGCCATGCCTTCTGCTTCCAGTGCCTGTACATCATGCTCCATCATGTGCAGAAGGTCTGCATAACTTTGTGCAAGATCTACCTTTGCCTGCAGGGAGATGGTCTGCCACCATGCCTGCTCCACGTTCCAGAGCACAGCCTGGTATTCTGCGTCATACTCTGCTCCTGCGAGGTCCGATGCGAGGGCGGCAATCTTGTTGTAACTGATAATTTTCCCTCCCATGAATATCGGCTGGGTGAGGGTTACGGCCCCGGCAAAGACATTGTTGATGCCGAGGGTGAAGGCATTGTCTATTTCTGCCCCGAGCGCATTAAGCGGCCCGGCAATGTCCATCGTACCGAGGCTGTTGACGAATGCCAGCAGTTCCGGGCTGCTCTGGATGATTGCGCCGGTGACAGGATCGGACAGGAGGCTGCTGATTTTGTCCCTGATATCTCCCTGTACCGTGTTCCCGGTGTTTTTCAGGGCGTCCGAAGCATCTTCGGAAAGGAGGGACAGGTTCCGGCTGTTGTACTGGTATGTCCCTACGATGGAGATTTCCGGAAACCAGGCTGCCATTGCGGCCTTCTTGTCATATGATGCCATCTCTTTCTTCTTTTCCGCTGCCTGCAGTGTCTTGCTTGTGCTGACTGCCATTTCCCTGCACTGCTCCAGGGTCAGCATCTGCTGTGCATCTGCTGCTGTCTCCTGCAATATGGCTGCACATATGATTGCGGCCATGCATACTGTTCTGATGTCTTTTCTATTCATTCTTTATGGCGTATTGTTCGTGTTTGATGCCTGTTTTCTTGTTAGGCAGCCGCCGGATATTGCAAAATGGCTGCCCGTTTTTCTCTGATAATGTCATTTTTGACTGTATTTTTTGTCAAAAGGAGTAATTTGCTATCTTTGCAGCCAATCAGGCATGGCTGAGGCATGCCATAATGCATAATGGAAGACGCATATGGACCAGGATATTTTTTACAGGATAGACATAGCCAGATTCCGGCGGTCGTTCCCCATTGCCGACAGCGTAGGGATAGGGGATGACTTCTGTGTGCTGGACCTGAGGTATGACAAGTGTCTGGATGTGCTTGTGCATCCGTGCAGGCTCGACGCCTATCTTGCATTTTTCTGTATCAGCGGCAGGCTGAGGATGAGCATCAACCTGCACGAGTTCGAGATAAAGGAAAATTCTCTGGTGATGAATATCCCGGGCGATATCCTGCGCGTGCCCGAAATGCCGGAAGACGAGAAGAAAGGTCTTCATTTTATCGTTGTGGCCATGTCCCGTTCCTATGTCTCGGAACTCAATATTGACATAGACAAGCTGTTTTCCGAGGGGATGTTCCTGCTGGACAATCCTGGCGTGACACTTTCAGATGAAGAGAGGACGGTGGCATCCGGCTACCTGACACTTGCCCGCAATATATTGACATCGTCACTTCCCTATAAAAGGGAATGCATCAGGTCTCTTCTTTCATCTGTCTTCTATATGGCTGCCGGTGTGCTGTCCAGACATATATCCGAGGCACGCAGGCTGAAGGGAGGGGCCGCATCCGGACGCGGCAAGCAGGTCTTTGACAATTTCATCCGGCTTGTCTCCGAGCACCACATGTCAGAGAGGAGTGTGGGTTTCTATGCCTCCGCCCTCTGCCTGACCCCGAAATATCTCTCGAAACTTGTCAGGAAGACCAGCGGGAGGTCTGCTCCGGAATGGATCGATGCCTTTGTCATCCTGGAGGCAAAGAGTATGCTCAGGTACTCCGACATGAATGTAAAGGAGATAGTGGCAAGGCTCAATTTCCCTGACCAGTCATCTTTCTACAAGTTTTTCCGGGCAAGGACAGGAATGACCCCTCGGCAGTACAGGAAGATGTAGGTACGGCGGGGCCTTTGCGGTGACCGGATTAAATATTATAGGGCATATCTCCGGAATTTATTCTTAATTTAAGTCAATCCGGATGAAATGTTGAAAATTGTTTATGGAAAATTTGGATTGTTGTTTTAAATCATTATATTTGTATCGGACATAAGAAAAAATTTTTTCGTGTCTATTTGTTAAGTTCGTTTTATATACAGGCCGGTTCCTTGGGGAGGGAGCCGGCTTTTATTTTTGCTGTCATGGCAACAAAAAGACATCATTTGTTACGTGCAAGGAAAAAAATAGTTAACTTTACACGATTTTAAATAAATAAAACGACCATAATAATTATTAACATAAAATTCAGAACAATGAGAAAAAATGGTAATCTGGTCGCAATCATAACCATGATCTTCCTTTTCGGGATGATTTCGTTTGTGACAAATCTTGCCGCTCCGATCGGGGTAATATGGAAACAGCAGCCTGGAATCGACGGGTCGAATGCTCTCGGTATGATGGGTAATATGATGAACTTCCTTGCATACCTGTTCATGGGTATTCCTGCCGGCAAACTCATCACAAGGATCGGCTACAAGAAGACAGCCCTTCTTGCTATCGGCATCGGGTTCTTCGGTGTACTCATCCAGTTCCTTTCGGGAATTGTCGGTGTCGGAGCCACTGTTGCCGGTCTTCCTGCAAACTGGTTCATATATCTTGCCGGGGCTTTTGTGGCCGGCTTCTCCGTATGTATCCTCAATACAGTGGTGAACCCTATGCTCAACCTTCTCGGCGGCGGTGGAAAGAAAGGCAACCAGCTTGTCCAGATAGGAGGCACCTTCAACTCGCTGATGGGTACCCTTACGCCTATGTTGGTCGGGGCCCTTATCGGGGCGGTGACCAAGGATACTGTCATTACGCATGTCAATCCGGTGATGTACATCGCGATGGGTGTATTCCTTCTTGCCTTTATTATCCTGGCGTTCGTCCCTATCGGGAACCCGCAGTCCGCAGCACAGGGCGGCCATGTCGAAAGCCCATGGAAATACCGTCATTTCGTTCTCGGTGTGATAGCCATATTCCTGTATGTGGGTGTTGAGGTCGGTATCCCGGGCACTCTCAATTTCTATCTTTCCGACTCTGACAGCGGTGCAGGCCTTGACCCTAAGACCGCCGCTACTATCGCCGGGTTCGTTGCCGGCACCTACTGGTTCCTCATGCTCATCGGGCGTTTTGTGTCAAGTTTCATCAGCGGTGTGATTTCCAGCCGTACCCAGTTGAGTTGTGCTGCTGCTGTGGCGGCTGCCCTCATACTGGTGGCAATGTTTGTTCCGGCCGGTGTCAGCACTTCTATGCCTGTATTTACAGGTTCCGGTTTCGGAATGGTCCAGGTGCCGCTTTCTGCCCTCCTTCTTGTTCTCTGCGGACTCTGCACTTCTGTCATGTGGGGAACAATCTTCAATCTTGCGGTCGAAGGGCTCGGCTCCGCTACAGCCCTTGCTTCCGGAGCATTCATGATGATGGTAGTCGGCGGCGGTATCCTTCCGCTTCTGCAGAACGCCATCGCCGATGCAGCTGGCTATATGGTAAGTTACTGGGTAGTAGTGGTCGCTGTCCTGTATATCCTCTGGTATGCGGCACTCGGCTCGAAGGTAAAGAAGGCATAAACAATAAAATTCAATATTCATGGATACTGATATTCTGGAAAAGACCTATGTCGTGGGTATCGATATAGGCGGTCAGACCACAAAGATGGGAATTGTGGACACGAGGGGACAGGTCCTGTCGCAGACTGTCATAAGGACGGATACCTATGATGATGTCTCCCTCTATGTGGAGGAAGTGGCCGCAGCCCTGGAGAAAATCATCAGGGAGTCCGAGTCTGAAGGCAAGATAAGAGGTATCGGGGTCGGTGCTCCGAACGGCAACTACTATACAGGGAACATTGAGAATGCCGTCAACCTGTCATGGGGCGGACAGAAGACCATCCCGTTTGCAGAACTGCTTTCGCAGAAGACCGGCGGTCTTAAGGTGGCCCTGACCAATGATGCCAATGCTGCAGCCGTAGGGGAGATGACCTATGGTGCGGCAAGGGGTATGAAGAACTTCATAATGATTACCCTAGGTACAGGAGTCGGCAGCGGTATCGTTGTCAACGGGGAAGTTGTATACGGGCATGACGGCTTTGCCGGCGAACTCGGGCATACATGTGCCGTAAGGCATAACGGAAGGGTCTGCAACTGCGGCAAGACAGGCTGCCTTGAGACATACTGTTCCGCTACAGGTGTAGCCCGTACTGCAAGGGAGTGGCTTGACATGTCAGACGAGCCGTCGGTGCTCAGAAGCCTTGACAATATCACTTCCAAGGATGTCTATGAGGCAGCAAAGGACGGTGACAGGATGGCCCTGAAGATATTCGAGTTCACCGGAAAGATTCTCGGAGAGTGTTTCGCTGACTTTGTCGCATTCAGTGCACCTGAAGCGATAGTGCTTTTCGGTGGCCTTGCAAGGGCAAAGGAATATCTCTATGAGCCTATAATGACAGCCATGAATGCCAATCTGCTGCATATGTGGCGCAATAAGATAAAGATAGTCTTTTCTCAGCTGAAGGAGTCTGATGCTGCTATTCTCGGGGCTTCTGCCTTGGCCTGGGAACTGTAGCAAAAGGGTAATTCAGATGACTGGCGGAGCCGGAACTTCCCTTTCTGGGTGGTTTTGGCTCCGCTTTTTTTTAAAAAATAAATCCGGCTTTTATGAGGATAGACCTGATAAATTTTATATATTTAAACAATTTTTCATCAAACCGGATAATGTGTAACACTAAACCTCGTCACGATGACTAAACGAAACTATATTCCTGCCATAGCCATCATGTTTGCACTGTTCTTCATGATAGCGTTCATAACAGGTCTCCACAACCCGCTCGGTATAATCGTCAAGTTCCAGTTCGGATTCTCCAATGCTGCGTCACAGTTGGGCAATCTCATCAATTTCCTCGCATATGCATGCATGGGGCTTCCTGCCGGATATATCCTGAAGCGGTACGGGTATAAGGTGTCCGCCCTTGTGTCGGTCGGTGTCGGCATAGTAGGAGTCGGTACATTCTGGCTTTCCGGCTATCTTGAGAGTTTCGGAGTGTATCTTCTCGGGGCCTTTGTCTCTGGTTTTGCTGCATGTATGCTCAATGCTGTGGTCAATCCGATGCTCAACTCCATAGGGCATGGAGGAAAGAAAGGCAACCAGCTTATCCAGTATGGAAACTCGCTCAATTCCCTTGCCGCAACATTTGTCCCGTTCTTTATCGGATGGCTTACCGGACAGCATGCCAGCCACTCGATATCGGATGCCAATCCGGCGTTCTACATAGCAATAGGTGTCTTTATCGTGGCGTTCGTCGTCATAATATTCTCCCATATTCCTGAACCGGAGTTTGACGAGAGTTCGCTGAAGGTGGATCTGCCGCATAAGGACGGTACGTACAGCTGCTTCTCCTTCCGCCATTTTGTCCTCGGGGCGGTTGCAGTGTTTGTCTATATGGGGGTGGAGATAGGCATCGCCAACACAACCAATCTCTATCTTACACATGAGGTGGGGCTTATGCCCGGGAAAGCCGGAGTGATAGTCAGCCTGTACTGGTTCCTGATGTTCATCGGCCGTCTTGTCGGCGGTTATTTCGGCTCCCGTTTCGCCAGTCATGACATGCTTTCATTTGCGACTTTCGGCACTATGATTCTGGTGGTGATGGCCATCTTTACTCCGTCCGACCTTGTCGTGTCGTTCGGGGAGAGGATTTTCACCGACATCCCTGTAAATGCCGTCTTCCTGATACTGACCGGATGCTTTACGTCCGTGATGTGGGGAAATATCTTCAATATGGCTGTCGAGGGGCTGGGAAAGTACACTTCATCAGCAACCGGCTTCTTCATGTTCATGGTGTGCGGTGGCGGTATACTGCCTGCCATCCAGGGCGCTGTTGCCGACCTTATAGGCTATATGCCTTCATTCTGGTTTGTGATGCTGTGTCTTGCATACCTGCTTTTCTATGCTTCTTCCGGCTACCGGAATGTCAACAGGCGTATCCCGGTAAATTGACGGGACGTTTGCCTGTTCAGGGTCATATCCTTGTGCCTTTCCATCTCCCGCTGTACAGGTAGGAGGCGCATATCAGCAGCATTGAAAGCGAGTAGACAATCTCTGCTGTCCAGCATACGGCCACGTCAGGCTGTATCCCTGCTATGACTATAGTACAGAATATGATATAGATGACCAGTGCCGACATTTCGAGTACAAATGCCGTGCGTGTATTCCCTGTGCCTGAGATTGCATTGAAGCATATCAGTGCGGGACATGTCAGGAGATATGATATGCACATCACCACGAGGGACGGTACGGTTCCTGTCACTATGTCCGGGATGTCGGTATATATGCCGATGACAGCCTCAGGAAATATGATGAACAGTATTATGAGTGCCGCAACAGGCAGATAGGCCAGTTTTATGACTCTGCGTATGAGTCTCGGGACAGAGTCGGTATGGCCTTCCCCGATAAGATTGCTCACAAGGGAACTGCATGTGGACGCAAATGCCGATACAAATACCCAGATAAATCCTGATATGCTCCGGGTCACATTGGAGATGGCCAGAGCCCTTTCTCCGAGATGTTCAACAAACATGAAGAAGATGAACCATGTCGATACCGAAAGGAAATTCTGTATCATTGTCCACACGGACACCGAAAGGATGTCCCTGAGTTTTTTCCAGTCGAAATGTATTTTCCTGTTGAGCCCGTATTTCATGCAGTCTGTCTTTGTGGCCGTATAGACAATGAAGAAGACAAGGGATACAAGTTCTGCCAGAGTAGAGCCGATGGCTGCACCGGCAATTCCGAGCGCCGGGAATCCGAGTTTGCCGAATACCAGAATCCAGTTGAATACCACGTTGGAGAGGACCATCACTATTGAGTTGAGGGTGAGTGTCCTTGTCTGTGTGGTCCCTATATAGAATGCCCGGAACATCACTGTTACAAATGCGAAGATGAGCCCGATGAGCCGCCATCGTACATAGTCCATGGCGGCGGAGGAGATTTCAGGGGAGTCTATGAGCCTGTCCAGTATCCATGGAGAGAACATCTCCGATAGCGCGATGACCAGGACAGCAAAGCCGATGAGAAAGCAGACGCCGTGCCAGAATATATTGCCGGTCTCTTTCCAGTTGCCTTCCCCGTTTCTCCTTGCGATGATGATCTGCGACCCGATGCCGAACCCGAGCCCGGTGACAAAGATTGCCATGTAATAGACTCCGGCTATCGCGGATGCCCCGAGTTCCACTTCTCCGACACGCCCGAGAAATGCCGTGTCTGTCATCCCGAGCAATTGCTCCATGATGAGACTGATCAGGATGGGCCAGGCCACTTTCCATATGTGGCTGTATGAGTAGTTGAGTGTCTTTGTCATAGGGATGGGGTTTCCTGCCGGCTGGTGGCTGCCGTTGAGAATATGGCTGTCGCCGAGTGTATGTCAAGGGCATTTTCGACCCGGTATTGCCCGCTGCGGCTGCGCTGCAGGGAACTCAGATGTGCCCCGCTGCCGACGGCTTCACCCAAGTCGCGGGCGAAAGCCCTGATGTACGTCCCCTTGCTGCATCTTATCCTTATCAGGGCTTCCGGAAGATGCAGTCCGGAGTTGTCTGCTACCTTTATCCTGCTTTCTCTTTCCGTGTCCTGTCCGGCTGACAGAGGGTACTGGGCCGTGCCGTCATTCCTGCCTTGCGGCCAGAATCTGAGCAGGGATGCTTCGGTGATGGTGATGTTTGCAGTGCGTATCAGTCCGGCTGCCGTCTGGTCAAGCATTTCTGCCCCGGCTCCGCCGTCTTCCTCCTTCCGGCCTTCAATATGTCTCCTGTAGATTTTCCTGGCGAGTTCATATGCCCTTACTCCGTCTATTGACTTGGCGGAAAACAGCGGGGCAATCTGCTGCTGCTCTCCGATAAAGTCCGGGAGAGTCTTTTTTATGAGGTCTTCGGAGATATGCCCGTGCGGGAATGTCCCGTCTATTTCTTTTTCAAGGTCGTATGACGGGGTAGTGGCCCCGAATGTGATGCCGGCAATATATTCCTTGTCGTGGCTCTGCAATTCTTCTGCAAGCCTCGTGGCTTTGCCTATGCATACCAGAAGCACTCCTGTGGCGAGGGGGTCGAGTGTCCCGGCGTGTCCCACCTTCAGGTTTTTCTTCCGGAAATATCTTGTTGCGGCAAATTTTATCTTGCGTATAACATCGGCAGATGTCCATCTGTACGGCTTGTCCACAGGCAGTATGATGCCGTCAGGATAGTCGGCAATGTCGTCAGACAAGAGGGGACAGGCCATGCCATGACCTGTCCTCTCCTCAAGATATATCCTGTCGACTGAAAGCGGCTGCATCAATGTCATTTTAAAGGTATCTTTTCTATCCTCCTGAGGTGTCTCCCTCCTTCAAACGGAGTGTCGAGCCAGACTTTAGTGATGGCGAGAGCCTCTTCAAAGGCAATCAGCCTTGCCGGCAGGGCAAGGACGTTGGCATTGTTGTGCCTTCTTATGAGTTCGCCTGTCTCCTTGTTCCATGCGAGGCCGGCACGTATTCCCTGATGCTTGTTGAGGGTCATGGCCATGCCTTCTCCTGTCCCGCACATGGCTATCCCGCATTCCACCTCTCCTTCTTCTACGGCTTTTGCAAGCGGATGGGCCACATCTGGATAGTCCATGCTTTCGGGAGAGTCTGTCCCGAAATCCTTGATGTCATATCCGTCCTGCCTGAGGACTTCTGCCAGCCGGTTTTTGTATTCATATCCGGCATGGTCGCTGCAGATGCCTATCTTCATGATATTCTTTTTTATTTTTTCCGTCTGGACCTGAAGAACTGTACGGTGTTGCTTATGCCGATAATGACAAGCACAACAGCCATAAACCAGTCGAAATGGTCTCCTTTGCCGTCGATGATGCGTGCAGTATAGATGGACGCCGTGCCTATTGCCAGCATTGCGATGACAAGCAGTGTCGTCTGGAGCCATGGGAATTTTCTTTTCATGCCCCGAGCGTCTGTTTGATGTGTTCTATTCTTGCCGCAAATTCTTTTTTTCCGATGATAGAGACGATGTCTGCTATCCCGAGTCCGCTGGAAGCCCCTACAAGGGCAAGCCTGAGACAGTTCATCACCTTGCCCATAGGCCATTCATTGCTGCGGATGAACTCCTCGAGCGGCCCTTCCAGCTGTTTTTTTGTGAATTCAGGGCCGGTAAGGTTGCCGGCATCGAAGTTCAAGATGAACTCTGCTGCCTGTAATGCAAGGCTGTAGTTCTCTTCTTTCCAGAATTTGGCTGCATCCTTTTCCGCAAATTCCACAGGGGCGACGAAAAGGTATGATGCTATATCCCAGAAGTCAGCCACGAATGTAGCCCTTTCCTTTATAAGAGATACGATATGGTGTACGTATTCCCGGGTGAAAATACGGTTGTGGAAGTCTGCACCCTGCGGAGTGAGTTCCGCCCCTGCCGTAATCGCGCATTTCGGGCATTCGACAACCTGTATCCCGTGACTTTCAAGTACGGGGATGAAAAGTCCGGTGAGTTCATCATCGCTTTTCATGCGGAGATATTCCTTGTTGTACCATCTGGCCTTGTCCGGATTGAAGCGTGCGCCTGATTTTATGACCCTTTCGAGAGAAAAGGCCTCGATGAGGCCGTCCATGCTGAACAGTTCCCTGTCATCGCCCGGATTCCATCCGAGCATGGCGAGCATGTTTACGAATGCCTCCGGGAAATACCCGTCTTCACGGTATCCGCGGGATACTTCTCCTTCCGGATTTACCCATTTGAGGGGGAAGACCGGGAATCCGAGCCTGTCTCCGTCCCTCTTGCTGAGTTTCCCTTTGCCGTCAGGCTTGAGCAGCAGTGACAGATGGGCAAAGCGCGGCTGGCTGTCCTGCCATCCGAAGGCTTCGTACAGGAGATAGTGCAGCGGGAGTGAAGGAAGCCATTCTTCCCCCCTTATCACTTCCGTTATCTCCATAAGATGGTCGTCTACGATGTTGGCAAGATGGTATGTAGGAAGTTCGTCAGCCTTCTTCCACAGCACCTTGTCATCAAGGGTGTCGGTGTTCACCTCGATATGTCCCCTTATGAGGTCATCCATCTTTACAGTCCTGTTCTCCGGCATCTTGAACCGGATGGTCCAGTCCTGACGGGTCTCAAGCAACTGTTTCCACTCATCCTGCGGCATGGTAAGCGAGTTGCGCATTGACATCCTGGTGATATGGTTGTAGATGAATGTCTTGCCTTCGGCCTCCATTCCGGCACGTCTGGCGGCAAGTTCCTCTGAAGTGTCGAATGCATAGTAGGCGTAGCCTTTTTCGACCAGTTCTTCTGCGTATTTTCTGTATATGCCTCTTCTCTGCGACTGTCTGTAAGGTGCATGCGGGTGTCTTTCAGAAGGAGCCTCGACTACTTTCCCGTCGGTATCCACTCCTTCATCGGGGATTATTCCGCACCAGTTGAGGGCTTCGATGATATATTTTTCGGCCCCTTCCACGAATCTTTGCGAGTCGGTGTCTTCAATCCTGATGATGAAGTCTCCGCCGTGCTGCTTGGCATAGAGGTAGTTGTACAATGCCGTCCGGACTCCTCCCATGTGGAGAGGCCCTGTAGGTGACGGCGCAAATCTTACTCTTGTTCTCTTTTCCATATTTTCTGCTGAAACCTTACGGAGCGCAAAGATACGGAAAAATCATTGCCGGAATATCCCGCCTGTGAAAAATTTTCCTGAATGTTCAGTTTTCCTGGTTTTCAGCCATCTGTCTCACCGCCCTGCTTCTGGCGGATACGGATTCCAGTTCGCTCAGATTCTGTCCTTCTCCGACAATCAGGGCCGGCTTTTCCTTGAAATTGAACCTGCGGATGTTGGCCATGCTGGTCGGGCCTGCCTTTCTGGCTGAGGTCTCCGGAAGTTCTATCTCCCCGCCGTTTCTTGTGCCTGTGTATTCAAGGTCGGTATTCCCGTCTATCATGATGATATTCCCGAGACTGACATCCGTGATGTCGCTCAACTGGCTCATCTTGAATCCAGTGGCTATTACCGTGATATTGATACGGTCTCCGGTTTCCGGATCCTCGTCGAAGATTATGCCTCTCTTGAAATTGTTGGCATTGCCCGTATACTCGTTGATCTTTATGTTGATCTTGTCGAGTTCTTTCATTGAAAGGCCTTTCTCGTTCTTCCCGATGGTAATGTTTATCAGCACATTCTTGGCCGTCTTCAGGTCGAAGTCATTCAGGAGCGGAGACTTGAGGGCCTGGCTTATGGCTGTATCTATCCTGTCGGCACCTGTGCCTGAGCCGCATCCCATCAGAGCCATGCCGCTTTTCTTCATCATGGTCTTCACATCGGCGAAGTCCACATTGATATAGCCGGGCTTCTGGATGATCTCGATTATGCCGCGGACTGCTGTGGCAAGGATTTCATCGGCTTTCGGGAAGGCGTCCTGGACAAGAAGGTCACCGTAGTATTCGTAGAGTTTCTCGTTGTTGATGATCAGAAGGCTGTCGACACTTTTTTCAAGTTCATGGATACCGTCTATTGCCTTTGACAGGGATTCGTTGCCTTCGTTCTTGAACGGCAGAGTGACTATGGCGACTGTCAGGATGCCCTGCTTCTGGGCCATCTCGGCGATTACCGGAGCTGCGCCTGTACCTGTCCCGCCTCCCATGCCGGCAGTGATGAAAAGCATCTGTGTGCCCGATTCGAGGACTGTCCTGGATATTTCTTCCTGCGCCTCGATGGCAGCGTTGCGGCCTTTGATAGGGTCTGTCCCTGCCCCAAGCCCCTGGCCAAGCTGGACTTTGACAGGGACAGGGCTTTTCCTCAGCGCCTGTGCATCGGTGTTGCATACTATGAAACTGCAGCCTTCGATCTTCTGGCTGTACATGTAGGATACGGCATTGCATCCGCCTCCGCCGACTCCTATGACCTTTATTATCGAATTGTCAGTGCTCCAGTCTTTCGGGACAATCCTGATGGTATCCAATATGTCGTTGTTTTCCATGGTTTGCTGCCTGTTATTTCATTATGGTGTGAATATTCTGCTTTTTCAGACCTCTTCATTGTCCATCCCCTCATATATTTCCTTGAAAAGCCCTCCGAATTTCTCCCCTGCTTTCCCGACCTGTTCGCTTATCCGTTCCCAGATGACTTTGCGCTGCTTTTTCGTCCTTTCTTTTTTGGGCTTGTCCGGTATCGGATTGTCAAATACAGTCTCTTCTTCCTCTACGTCTTCAGCAGTCTCCTCTCCAGTGCCTGAGATGGTGTCTGCGCCATGGTCTCCGTCTATCTTTATGTCTATTTCCGGCATGGCCTCTTCTCCTGCGGCCAGGACGCATTCCGGTATCCTGTTGTTCTTGGCCATCAGTACCATGCCGGCAGATACCGCGGCGTCTGAGTCATATATGTTCTCGTAGCCTGAGGCGGAGAAGAAATGTCTCGCGCAGCCTGTCCTGACATCATATCCGGAAAGTTCCTTGATGTAGTTCCCGCAGTTGATGAGGGCGGCTCCTCCTCCGGTGATTACGATGCCGCTTTTCAGGTTGTCCGCAAAACCGCTCTGCTGGATTTCATACAGTATCGCATCTATGATTTCTTTCATTCTGGCGGTGATGATTTCCGAGAGAAATTTTACAGGGACCTGGGTGTCCGGTGCCGCAGAGCCGCTGCTTATATGCAGTGTCTTTTCCCCTATGCCCTGCAGCCTGTCCGGCATGCATCCCCCATACACTTTCTTGATGTATTCGGCATATTCTTCGGGGATGAGACATTCTCCCTTTATGTCAGAAGTGACGGCATTCCCCCCGAACGGGATTGCGGCATAGTGGCGCATGATGTTCCTGTAGTAGACGGTCACGGATGTCACTCCGGCCCCGAAGTCGACAAGTGCGACCCCGTTGTCCATTTCTCCCTGCGTCAGGATTGCCTTGGCGGTGGAGTCAGGTGTAAAGCATTTCTGTACTACATCGATGCCGAGTTCCTTGAATATCATGTCGATGTTGTGCAGATGCCGTTTCTTGCCGATAAATATCTTGAAGTTGCCTTCAAGCACGTCGCTGGACACCCCGATGATGTCGTTTTCGGTAAGCCCGATCTCGTCCCCGCTCGAGAATGACTGGGCTACAGCCCCGAATATCTCTTCTGTCTCGGGATTTGTAAGCGGATAGGAATCCAGCGACATACGCTTCAGGTCATTGACCTCGTCTTCCGAGATGCATTTGTCTGGACTGCGTTTCAGGTTGCCTCTCCCTGTCTCCTGCCGGACACTGTATTTTGGCATGCCCACGATTGTCCGCGTAATCTTGATGTCCAGTTCTTTCTCGGCGTCGGCCACAAGTGTCCGTACAACGTCTGCGGCCTGTCCGGAATTGAGGACATAACTGTATCTTATCCCTTTTGAAGGGAGTCTCCTGTAATACAGTATCTGCATGTCATCGCCATTGATTTCAGCGACTGTAAGGGCGGTCTTGGACGTTCCGAGGTCGATTGCCGCAATATGTCTGCCTTCCATTCCCATAGGATTCACCTTATTTTCTGCATATTATCTGTCTGTCATATTTCAGGTTGACAGATGAATAGTAACCTTCTCCTTTTTCAGGGACGATGCCCGTGTAATACAGTTCCATCTTCCTGAATTTTTCTTCGGCTCCGTCCGGTGGGCCGAAGATGAATTTTTCCCGTCCTTCCCGGGGTACCATCAGCAGGTCGCCTCCTTTGAGAACGTTGATCTGGACGATGTCCCGGGCCCATGTCCCGCTGTCATCCATGTATTCCAGCAGCCTGAGGATAGCCATGATCCATTCGCGTTCCTCCTCGCTTTGAGGCTTCCCCTTGTAGCCTGTATCTGCCTTGAGCGGCAGGTCTCCGTCCACTATGGGAACATGTGCAGTATAGGTGTCCTGCAGAGGGAAAAGACATCCTTCGGCATCGGCATAGAACCCGGCCGCCCCTTTCTGGAACCGTACTGCCGGCTCCCTCTGTGTGATGTCCACATGCAGGATACCGTCTTTTGTGATATAGGCTTCGCTTTTCCTGACAGCACTTCTGGCGTCAACATCTTTCTCAATCCGGATGAGGCTGATGCTGTCTACATTCTTGCCTGTGAAGTCCCCGTATTCAGACCTGAGATATGACAGTATGTCCCTGCTGTCAACAAAACTGTTCTTCATGCTGTCAAGGACAGTCACTTCTACTCCGGTGCATGCCATCCTCCCTCTTTTTACGGCCTGCGATGAGTATGCCGCAAGAAGAAGCAGAAATATCAGTCCGGTAAAGATCCCCGCAGATATGTATCGCGTCAGTCTGTTCATTGCCTGGCAAGTCTTTTTTCGAGCATCCTGGTTATAGGTTCCACAAGGCGGTCTATGTTGCCTGCCCCGAATGTTATCAGGACATCCACCGGTTCATTCTCCAGATAGTCCATCAGCCCGTCTTTTTTCAGGAGGACTTTTTCCGGCGTAGTGGCCTTATTGAATATCAGTTCAGAAGTTACGCCCGGTATGGGCTCTTCCCGCGCCGGGTAGATGTCGAGCAGTATCAGTTTGTCCACGTGGCCCAGTGCTTCTGCAAACTCGTCCGCAAAGTCTCTTGTACGTGTATACAGATGCGGCTGGAATATCGCCGTGATTTTTCTGCCGGGGAACATGCCCCTTATGGAACTTGCCGCAGCGGCGATTTCTTTCGGATGGTGGGCATAGTCATCGATATAGGTGCAGCCCGGAGTGTTGATGTGTACTTCAAACCTTCTTTTCACACCCATATAACTTCCGATGGCGTCCCTGACTTTTTCTGGTGCAATCCCGAATGTGAGGGCAATGGCCGCAGCAGCCACGCTGTTTTCTACGTTTATGCGTCCGGGAATCCCGCAGCGGCAGCCTGCGATGACTCCTCCCGGCCATTTGAGGTCGAAGATGAAATGTCCTGTGGCATCATTGCGGAGATTGTCTGCGTAGAAGTCGCACGGCTCATCGAGGGAGTAATGCAGAATCCTGGCCCGGGTGTCATTCCCGCTGATGTCAAGTCCGGCTTTCACGATAAGGGTGCCTGTCACCTGTGAGGCAAATTCCCTGAAGGCCTGACGGACATGCCCGAGGTCGGAGTATATGTCCAGATGATCTGCATCCATGGCTGTTATGACAGCAATCTCAGGGTGCAGCTGGAGGAAGGAGCGGTCGAACTCATCGGCTTCTGCCACAATCACATTGTTGTCGCACACAAGAAGGTTTGTCCCCCAGTTTCTGGATATCCCTCCGAGAAATGCCGAGCATCCGGTCCCGCTTTCCTTGAAAATGTGGGCGGTGAGTGTGCTGGTGGTGGTCTTTCCGTGTGTTCCGGCTACTGCGAGGCATCTCTGGCCACGGGTTATCTCCCCGAGGACCTTTGACCGTTTCAGTACCTTGTACCCTTCTTCCTGTGCATATACGAGTTCCTGCAGGTCATGCGGGATGGCAGGAGTGTATACGACGAGCGTGCTCTCCTTGTCCTCAGGTATGAGGTCCGGCCTGTCTTCATAGTGAATATCCATTCCCTCTGCCTCGAGTTCGCGGGTAAGTTCTGACGGTGTCCTGTCATATCCTGACACTTTGCATCCCTTGTGTCTGCAGTATCTGGCTATGGCACTCATGCCGATACCTCCTATGCCGATAAAATATGCGTTGCTGTATTCCATTTTCTGATAACGGTTTCAGTCGTTCTTTCCCAATATGCCGTATATTTCATTTACGATGGCCTCAGCCGCTTCCGGTCTGGCGAGCGGGGCAATATTCCGTTCCATCATGATGATGCGTTCCGGATCCCGGGCCAGGGCGCATGCCTGTGCAAGGAGTTTCTCCGGGGCTTCTGCATCAGTGATGAGCATGGCCGCATCTTTTTTCACAAGGGCCATGGCGTTGTGGGTCTGGTGGTCTTCAGCCACGTTGGGTGAAGGGACAAAAATGGCTGCCTTGTGTGCTGCACACAGTTCGGAGACGGCTCCTGCTCCTGACCTGGATATCACGATGTCTGCCGCCGCATAGGCGAGATCCATCCTGCTGATGAAGTCAAAATGCCTGATTTTCTTTCCAATGCCGCTGTCCCGGGCCGATGCCTCCTCCATGAAGCGGTCGGTTTCGGCCTTGTAGTATTTTCCGCATTGCCAGATGACCTCCATATCCTCCCCTCCGGGACACCCTTCTGTTATCCATTTCATCATGGACTTGTTCAGGGTGCCGCTCCCGAGGCTTCCCCCTACGATGAAAATGTGTCTTGTGGCCGGGTCAAGCCCATAGAAACGTATGGCCTCTTCTTTCATCTTTCCGTCGGCAGGCCTTATCTCACTGCGTATAGGATTGCCTGTCATCACAATCTTTTCTGCAGGGAAAAACCTTTCCATCCCTTCATATGCGACGCATATCCTGTCTGCCTTTTTGCCGAGTATTCTGTTTGTGAGCCCGGCGTATCCGTTCTGCTCCTGTATGAGTGTCGGGATGCCTTTTCTGGCCGCACTCCACAGTAGCGGGGCACTTGCATATCCTCCTACGCCTATGGCGATGTCCGGCCTGAAACTGTCTATGATCTTTCCTGCCATGGACACGCTCTTGAGTATCTTGAACGGGAGCCCCAGGTTGGAAAGCGACAGGCGGCGCTGAAGTCCGGCGACCGGGAGACCCTTGATTTCGTATCCTGCCGCAGGGACTTTTTCCATCTCCATCTTGCCTTCAGCCCCCACAAAGAGGATACTGCTTTCCCGGCAGGCATCCATGAGCCTGCCGGCTATAGAGAGGGCAGGGAAGATATGTCCGCCTGTCCCTCCTCCGCTTATTATTGCACGTATCGGCTGTCTTTTATCCATGTCCTATGGTTTTTCTCAAAGTCCCCCCCCCGTTGTACGGGAGTATCTTTATCCGTCTTATCGTTTCCTGTTCAATATCTTCCCGACTCGAAGGCATCCAGGTCGTCCAGCGACTCCTTGACGCTTTCATCCACCCCGAAGCCTTCCACAAGCGGCTCCGACTCTTCTGTCTCTTTCTGTATCTTGGCCTTGGCCATCTTGCTTATCGACAGTATGACTCCGAATGCTACGCAGAAACACAGGAAGGAACTCTTCCCGTGGCTTATCATGGGCAGGGTCTGTCCGGTGAGAAGCCCCATGTCAAGGTTGATGTAGATGTGCATCAGAGCCTGTCCTGTGATGAGTATGGTAAGCCCTGCCACTGCAGTTTTAGCAAAGTCGCTGTCACAGTATCTGACTATCAGCGCCCCGCGTGCCAGAAGGCTGATGTAGAGCATGATGATCAGAAGCCCTCCCCAGAATCCGTATTCCTCGGCAATGAAACTGTACATGTAGTCGCTGAACATGAGCGATACGGCGTATTTCTGCGTGCTGTTTCCAGGGCCTTTCCCGAGCAGCCCGCCTTCATGTATGGCTATCTTGGCGCTTTCAGGCTGCCTGATGGCATCGAGCGCCTCCTGGAATTCGATCGTTCCGGGCGTAAGGTCCTTGATGTTCTCTTTTTCTTCATGCAGGAACAATCTCTGTACTGCAGTGCCGACGCGGGGGAAAACCTTGCCTCCCGACATGAAATACAGCCCGATACACAAGGCCCCTGCCGCAAGGCACACCAGGGCAGGCCCGATGATTTCTTTCAGGCGGATGCCTCCTATGAGAATCGTGAAAAACATTATTCCGCCGATGAAGAGGGTGCTGGACACGCTTCCGAACATTATCCCTCCGCAGACCATGAGTATGGGGAGAAAGATGTAGATGAGCCTTTTCCATCCCGGCCTGGCAAGGAATGCAAGGGCGCTGTATCTTTTGGAAAGACGGTTTGCAAGTCCGAACGAGTCATTTTTGTATGCGTGGACGGCCCATGCAAGGTACATCACCATTGCCACCTTTACAACCTCATAGACGTGCAGCTGGAAAAATCCCAGGTCGATGGCCCGTCTGGCCCCGTTCACCTCGATTGCCCGTATGTTGAATATAAGGCACAGCAGCAGTCCCATTGACAGGGCAAACCCGAACTGCGACAACACCCGGAAAAACTTGATGTACGGTATCTTGTAGCATATGAAGATGACAACAGCACCGGCAAGGACGATGAGGAGCTGCTCAAGGAAGATGTCCAGTCTGCTTGTGCCTGAACCCTGGCTTACGAGCAGCGAAGTCGAGGAGAATATGGACACGATGGAGAAAAGGATGAGCAGCAGGAGGATCATCCATACCACCTTGTCCCCCTGGATCCTGTCTATCAGTCCCCATATGCCTTTCCTGGCTTCAGCAGTCTTTGCCACGTCTTGTTTCATCTTCAGTTTGTACCCTTTATTCCGGTGTGTTTCCCGTTTTGTATTTTTCAGGTCTCTGGCCGTGATGTCAGAGATTCCTTACAGCCTCCTTGAATTTCCGTCCGCGGTCCTCGTAGTTCTTGAACAGGTCGAAACTTGCACAGCAAGGGGAGAGCAGCACCACGTCCCCGGGCTTTGCCAGCCGGCTTGCCATCCTGACAGCCTCTTCGGCAGAAGAGACGTCGTGGATTTCAGGCACCACGCCTTCAAAAGATGCGTGGAACTTGCTGTTGTCGACCCCCATGCATATCATTGCCCTGACCTTCTCCTTTGCAAGGCCGAGCAGCACTGAATAGTCATTGCCCTTGTCTGTCCCGCCTACAATCCATACCACCGGGCGTGTCTGGCATTCGAGGGCGTACCATGCGGCATCCACATTGGTGGCCTTCGAGTCGTTGATATACAGCACATCCCCGATGCTGAGCACCTTTTCAAGACGGTGCTCCACTGCCTGGAAAGAAGACAGGCTCCGCCTGATGGTCGCGTTGTCGATATCCATCACTTTGCCGGCAATGGCGGCCGCCATAGAATTGTATATGTTGTGCTTCCCACCCAATGCGAGTTCCTTGATGAACATGTCGCACTCGGAGTCTTCATAGCGGACCACGATTCTGTCATTCCTGAGGAATGCTCCCTGCTCCACTTCCTTTTTCTGTGAGAACGGGAGCATCTTTGCCTTTACTACTATCTTGTTGAGATGGCTTATTGTGATTTCGTCATCTGAACAGAAGATGAAGCAGTCGTCTTCGTTCATGTTCCTGGTGATGCGGAATTTGGCCTTGACATAGTTTTCCAGCCGGTGGTCGTACCTGTCCAGATGGTCTGGGGTGATATTGGTGATGATGGCTATGTCCGCCTTGAAGTCATACATGTTGTCCAGCTGGAAACTGCTGATTTCCAGAACATATATGTCGTGGTGTGCAGTAGCCACCTGATAAGCGTAACTCTTGCCTATATTGCCTCCGAGCCCTACGTTCAGTCCTGCCTGCTGCAGAAGGTAGTATATGAGAGAGGTTGTCGTAGTCTTGCCGTTGCTCCCCGTGATGCATATCTTTCTGGCAGTATCGTATCTTCCGGCAAACTCTATCTCGGATATGATTTTTATTCCCGCCCTGATGATTTTCTGTATCATTGGGGCGGTTGATGGTATGCCCGGGCTTTTTATTACCTCGTCTGCATTGAGGATAAGTTCTTCGGTATGCCTGCCCTGCTCAAACGGGATATCCCATTCCCTGAGCATTCCGGCATATTTCCCGTCTATTTCCCCCTTGTCAGACAGAAATACGTCAAACCCTTTTGTCTTTGCGAGTATGGCGGCGCCTGTTCCGCTTTCACCGCCTCCCAATACCACTATCCTTGCCATATCATTATCTTATTTTCAGCAGCGCTATCGTGAACACTGCCAGCAATATCCCTATAATCCAGAATCTTACGACAATCTTTGCTTCCGGCACAGCCCTTTTCGGAATGTTTATCAGGGCCGGAACATTCTCTTTCTGAAAATGATGGTGCAGCGGAGCCATTCTGAATATTCGTTTCCCTGTCCCGTACCGTCTTTTCGTATATTTGAAATAGAATCTCTGCATGAGGACAGACAGGCTCTCGACGAGGAAGATGCCGCAGAGTACAGGCAGCAGCAGTTCCTTGCGGATGAGTATTGCGCACACACCGATGATGCCGCCGATGGCCAGGCTTCCTGTGTCGCCCATGAATACCTGTGCCGGATATGAGTTGTACCACAGGAACCCGATGAGTGCCCCCACGAAGGCGGCCATGAATACTGCTATCTCTCCGGTGCCTGGAATATACATTATGTTGAGGTATTCCGCATTCAGTATATTGCCTGACAGATAGGCGAAAATGCCGAGAACCACACCGACTATTGCCGAAGTCCCTGTGGACAGCCCGTCCATCCCGTCGGTAAGGTTGGTGCCGTTGGAGCACGCTGTGATCACAAGTACAATCATGACGACGTATATCGCCCATTTGCAGTACCATCCTGCAGCACCCTTGAACGGGGACAGCCA
This sequence comes from Candidatus Cryptobacteroides excrementavium, assembly GCA_017695025.1. Taxonomy (GTDB): domain Bacteria; phylum Bacteroidota; class Bacteroidia; order Bacteroidales; family UBA932; genus Cryptobacteroides; species Cryptobacteroides excrementavium. Next base: position 8,567 of record JADILX010000082.1, on the reverse strand, counting down.
TTTGTAGTCAAACTCATGGTTCTTGACGAAAGGTATTGTGGTCTTCGTGCTTTTCACCACATCCTGTTCTGCCCATTGTCCGGAATTGACCCTCAGTTCGCTGTCTTTGTCCACAATGGTGCTGTCCGCAGCGGATACTGTCCCGGTGTCAGTGGAGAGAGGAATCCTCTCCCTTACCACTATGTCGTTGCTGAAGCATACGGTGATGCCGATGGACAGGCCGAGGATGACCTGGGCCGCCAGTTTTGCCTTTTCGCTCAGTCCTTCCTTGTTGTGCCTGAATACCTTGATACTGTCATCTGCGAAGCCCAGAAGCCCGAGCCAGACCGTGGTGACAAGCAGCAGAATGATGTAGATGTTGGTAAGGTCGGCAAACAGCAGCACGGATATGAGGATGGCCACGATGATGATGACCCCTCCCATTGTAGGCGTGCCCTTTTTCTGCATCTGCCCTTCCAGCCCGAGGTCGCGGATTTCTTCCCCGATCTGCTTCTTCTGGAGCCACCGGATGATTTTCTTGCCGAATATCAGCGAGATGAGTATCGCTGTGGCACTTGCGAAGATGGCCCTGAAGGAGAGGTAGGTGAAAAGCCTCTGTCCCGGGATATCACAGTCTTTGAGTAATTCAAACAGATGGTAAATCATTTTTCAGCAGTTTTCTTGCGGGCCACATCACTGTGTCCCATCTCTTCAAATATTTTCCCGACAATCTCCTTTTCGTCGAAATGCCGCTTCTCTGTGCCTATTATCTGGTAGGTCTCGTGCCCTTTTCCGGCGAGGAGAACCGTGCTGCCCTGCGGCGCTGTCATGATTGCTGTCCGTATGGCCTGTTCCCGGTCTTCTATGAACAGGGATTTTGCCTTTCCGGATATGTCCATGCCGGCTTTTATGTCATCCATTATGGCGGACGTCTTTTCCGTGCGGCTATTGTCAGATGTCACTATGATCCTGTCTGCCATTCTCTGGGCAACCTGTGCCATTTCCGGGCGTTTTGTCCTGTCCCGGTCTCCGCCGCATCCGAATACGCAGATCAGCGGCCTTTCCGGGGCTATGTCCCGCAGAGTGGCCAATACGTTTTCGAGTGCATCAGGTGTATGTGCATAATCTATGACGGCCGCGATGTCATTTGGCCCTGTAAGTGTTTCAAGTCTCCCGGGGGCAGGCTCAAGTGTGCTCATGCCGACGAGGACCTCTTCCGTATCAGCCCCGAGGGCAAGGGCCGTACTGTATATGGCCAGCATGTTGTAGGCATTGTGCCTTCCGACAAGCCTGCACCAGACTTCATGCCCGTCTATTTTCAGCAGCATGCCGTCAAAATTCTCTTCTATTATCCTGCATGTGTGGTCTGCAATGCTCCTGCAGGCATATGTGATGACTTTTGCCCGTGTATTCTGTACCATCACCATACCGTTCCTGTCATCTGTATTCGTGATGGCAAATGCATCCTGTGGCAGTGAGTCGAAGAACAGTTTCTTGCATCTGAGGTATTCTGCAAATGTCTTGTGATAGTCAAGATGGTCATGGGTGAGGTTGGAAAAGATTCCCGCCTTGAATTTCAGTCCGGCGACCCGTTCCTGTTCAACCCCTATTGAACTTACTTCCATAAAGCAGTATTCGCATCCGCAGTCTGCCATCTCTGCCAGCAGCGAGTTGATGGTTATAGGGTCGGCCGTGGTGTTGACTGCCTCATGACGCCTGTTGCCGACATAGTTTGCAATCGTGGAAAGAAGTCCGCAATTGTATCCGAGACTGGTGAAAAGCCTGTACAGCAGGGTGACAGTGGTGGTTTTTCCGTTTGTGCCTGTGATGCCGACAAGCGTAAGCCTGTGGGATGGGTTACCGTAGAAATTTGCTGCCGCTATTGCAAGGGCATGTCTTGAAGAGCCGGCTTTCAGGAATATTGTTCCCGGCTGTTCCAATCCCTGCGTCTGTCTCTCAAGCGCGTCGCTGTCCTGATATATGACAGCGGCAGCACCGTTGCGGACAGCCGTCCTGATATAGTCATGGCCGTCGCTTGCAAAGCCCTTGACTGCCACGAACAATGCCCCGGGGATCACTTTCCTCGAGTCATTGCATATGGCGGTGATGTCCGGCCCGGTGATTCCGCCCGGCATTTCCACTCCGCTGCCTCTTATTATTCTGTCAAGTCTCATCTCAATGTCAATTTTACCGTCCTTCCTTTCCTGGCCTTAGAGCCTGCTTCCGGTGATTGCCGTATGACATGCCCGGTGCCTTCATAGATGCATCTGTATCCGCAGTTTTCAATCGACCAGATGGCATCTGTCAGTCCGAGGCCCTTTACATCAGGGACCTCTTCGATATTGTCTTCTCCGGATATCACTCCGCGGGTTGTCATTTCAGGGACATCTCCACGGCTTTTAAGTTCGTTCCCCCAGTCTGGCGAAAGTGTGTAGATGTCATCTGCAATCTCGCGGAATGTCTCCGCCGGAATCGAACCTCCGTAGAAGTCCTCAGTGGAAAGTTTAGAGTATACCGATACTATCGCGGAATATTTCGGATCATCGGCAGGAAAGAATCCTACAAATGTCCCCTGATGCTGTTTTCTCCCGTCCCTGTCCTTGTAGACGGTCCTTGCTTTTCCTCCGGTTTCTGTCACAAATGGTATCTGCGCTGTCCCGGTCTTTCCGGCTATGTCGCATCTGGCCGACTTCAGCCTGCGCCCTGTCCCTTCGTCCACAACAAGTTTCAGCGCCCTGACCAGCGTGTCTGCTGTCGCTTTCGAGCATATCGAGCCGTTCAGCACTTCCGGTCCCATCCTCTTTACCTTCTTCCCGTCCCGTTCCATCGCTTCAACGAGATATGGCTTCATCAGTTTCCCTTTGTTGGCAATGCCATTGTAGAACATCAGTATATGAAGCGGTGTCTCAAGGACACTGTAGCCTATGGCAATGGACGGGAGTGTTGTCCCGCTCCACCTTGACGAGCCTGGTGCCGGTATCACCGGTTCTGCAAGCCCTTCCAGGTCAAAGTCGAACTTTTCGTTCATCTTGTATTCATAGAGTTTGTCCACCAGCCTTTTCTGCTGCCTGATGTCTTCCCCGTAATTCATGCATGCGAGATACCTGAATACATGGTTGGACGATAGTTTCAGCCCGTCAGCCACTGATATGTACTCCCCCTTGTCCTTAAGATATGTGTCGGCAGGGAGTTTTTCTCCTTTCCATGACCATCTGCCATGGAATGTCGGCACTTCAGTGTCAAGAGTCACCTTGCCGTCTTCAAGCAGCGTCATGAGGGTAGTCAGTTTGAACACGGAACCCGGGTCTCCGGCCCTTCCGATAGCGTAGTTGTATGTCTCCCCGAGGGCCCCGCTGCCGTCACGGCGAAGATTGACCATGGCCCGTATCGCCCCGGTCTCCACGTCCATGACTATGACGCAGCCGCCTTCTATATTCTCTTTCCCGGCTATGTTCTTTCTCAGTGCCCTGTCGGCGATGTCCTGGATATCTATGTCAAGGGTGGTCCTTATGTCAAGCCCGTTGACGGCTTTTACCGATGTGCTGTCATAGTCGGGTATTCTTTTCCGGCCGTCAGTTATGCGCAGCCATTCCACCCCTTCGCGGCCGTGCAGGGCATAGTTGTATTTGCCTTCTATGCCGATACGGTTGTTCCCGTCCTGACGGTTGTCCTTTACGTATCCGATGACGCGCCTGGCGAGGGAGCCGTAAGGATACTGGCGTGTGTCGAATGTCTCCACAATGATGCCGCCGCGGTTTGGCCCTTCATTGAAGAGCGGGAACTGCTCTATCTCCTGCAATTGGCCGTGGTCTATCTGTCCGCCAATCTTTACATATTTGCGTCCGTTGCGCCTGCCGCTGATTATCAGGTCATAATATTCTTCCGCGGTCCGGTCGCCGTATGCCGAGGCAAGTTTCTCCGAAAGCCGGGCTGCCTTGGATATCCATTCCCTTTCTTTTTCACGTCCTTTTTCCTTGTTGCGGTATGATTCGAAGGCTTCCTTCATCACGGTGCAGTCCATGTATATCTGGTACATTGGTGCCGATGAGGCGAGAAGCCTGCCGTCTTCTGCGAGAATCGAGCCGCGTACAGGAGTGATGACCTCCTTGCGGCTTTTTGGGGTCAGATATTTTTCAAGGTCAGGGTCTGGAGTGAAAATAAACTGGATATAGAAGAGCCTTGCCGCCAGGATAAGCCCGAAAGCCAGGCACGCGAAGTAGATGCCGAACAGAAATACTCCTGCCCGGTCCTTTTTCCTGTCTCCTATATTCTTCTTTTCGTCCTTCATCTTATCCTGTCTGCCGGCTTGTCAGGTATTGTCAGTTGTGAGCCGGCGTTTTTGAGCATTTCCTGTACTGTGCTGAGCCTGTCGATACTTACGAGTTCGCAAGTCTTCTGTGCATGGTATATCTTGTAGTCCTCAAGGATTTCCTTGTTGTCCTCCATTGTTGCCATAGTCTGTTCAATCTCGAGTTTGATCCATATGCTGAGCACGGCAAGAAAGAACAGGTATATGATGTGCATGAAATACCGGTCAAATCTGAGCCTGATCAGAAATTCACCCCGGAATATGGCGCCTATGCTGTTCCATATGAATTCTCCTGCTGTCTTAAGGACGGATTTTTTCCCTGTCGCAGCCATGTCCCCGTTTTTCTGGATATCGTCGCTCATTTCTCCCTCCTTTCCAAAGTCTTTTCTGCGATTCTGAGTTTTGCGCTGCGGGCCCTTGTGTTGCGGCTGATTTCTGCTTCATCCGGTACTGCCGGCTTTTTGTTCACAGGCGTCAGCGGTGCCAGGGCATGTCCGTAGAAATCTTTCTCCACCTTCCCGTCAATGTTGCCGCTGCGCATGAAATTCTTTACCATCCTGTCCTCGAGCGAATGGTATGTGATGACGGCAAGCCGTCCGCCAGGCTTGAGTGATGCGGCTGCCCCGTACAGGAATTTCTCCAGTGCACGCATTTCCTGGTTGACCTCGATCCGGAGTGCCTGATATATTTTTGCCAGTACCTTGTGCCTTGCGAACTGCGGGAGGACATCCTCTATGGCCTTTTCAAGTTCCCCGGTAGTGGTTATGGGGGACTCTTCGCGGCTCTTGCATATGAGCCTTGCTATACGTCTGCTGTTTTCAGTCTCTCCATAGACTCGGAATATCCTTTCCAGTTCCTCCTCTTTTTTTGTGTTGACTATGTCTGCGGCAGTTGTTTCCGACCCTGTGTTCATCCTCATGTCAAGCCGGGCATCGTATCTGAATGAAAAACCCCGTTCCGGGGTGTCGAACTGGTGTGAAGATACCCCGAGGTCTGCAATGATGCCGTCAATGCCTGACCCGTAGCCAAGATAAATCAGGAAGTTCCTGATGAACCTGAAATTGTTGCGTATGAGGGTAAACCTCTTGTCATCCAGTGTGTTGGCTATCGCATCTGCATCCCTGTCAAATGCTATGAGCCTGCCGTCTCCCGACAGGCGGGACAATATGGCGGCAGAATGTCCTCCTCCCCCGAACGTGGCGTCGGCATAGACTCCTGAGGGGTCGGTGACAAGAGCGGAAACGCTTTCGTCAAGCAGAACCGGGATGTGGTATTCAGACATTGCGCACCTCCTGGATTATAGTTCTGCCAGCATCCCGGCAAGTGCTATGTACTTTTCTTCTGAGATGCCGCTTGATGTGAATTTTTCTTTGGACCAGATCTCTATCTTATGGTCACTGCCGGAAAACACCACTTCCTTTTCGGCTCCGATAGATTCAAGAAGTCTTTTCGGGATGCTTATGCGTCCGAGCCTGCTGTCAGGCTCTACAACGGCCCTGTCCCGCATATACTGTCTCCAGAATGCGGAATGCTCCCTGTTCAAGAAGTTAAGTTTTGATTTCAGTTCTTCAGACTGCCTTTCCCATTCGGAATAGGTATACATTTCAAGACAGTCTTCGAAGATGTCCTTTTTCACAACAAATCTCATGTCTCCGTCAGAGGGCAGAAGACTCTTGAAGGCAGAGGGAAATATTACTCTCCCTTTGTCATCTATTTTTCCTCCGTATTCTCCGATGAATTTTACCATGATATATGATGTGTCATTCGGCGCAAAAGTAAGAATTATTTTCCACTTTCTTCCACTATTTTACAAAAAATTACACAAAAGAGGCGCCATGCATTTGCACGGCAGTTTTTTCAGAGTAACTTTGCAGCCGGAAAGTTTCAATTGTCTGTAATATGAAATGTTGTAGAGCATTGCTCCTCGTGCCGGTGGCTCTGGTATGTGCCGTATTTTTTACCGGCTGCGGCCGTGGAAACGATAAGGCTGCAGCGGAAGATGCCTCTTCTGCCGGGGGGCCTTCCGAAGCTTGTCTTCTTCTTGGCTTTGAACCCGACTCGCTCCGTATGAAACATGGCAAGGTGGGGCGGAATGAATTCTTTTCTTCCCTTCTGATGAAACTCGGGATGTCAGCATCCGATGCATACGGGCTTTCATCGGCGTGCGATACTGTTTTTGACGTCAGGACATTTCGTGCAGGAAACGCTTATCAGGCCTATTACAGGCCGGGTACCGATTCTCTGGACTATCTGGTCTACTGGCAGGACAAGGTCAATGGCTATGTGTTCGGGTGTACCCCTCCTTTCAGTGCCAAGAAGGTGGCAAAGCCTGTCGGTACTGTGTCAAGGTATGCCGATGTCACCATTTCGTCATCCTTGTGGAACGATATGCTTGCGGACGGGGTCTCACCGTTGCTCATACTTTCCCTCTCCGACATCTATGCGTGGACAGTGGACTTTTTCGGTCTCCAGAAAGGGGACCGCTTCAGGGTCTTTTATGATGAAAAGGTCTGTGACGGGGACGTCATAGCAGTCGACACGGTGAGATATGCCGTATTTACTCACCGCGATGAGGATTTTCCGGCAGTAATGTTTGACCAGAAGGATGGCGGCAACATATACTGGAATGAAAAGGGGGAGAGCATGAGAAAGGCTTTCCTGAAGGCTCCTCTGCATTATTCAAGAATAAGTTCGGGCTTTTCATATGCAAGGAGGCATCCTGTCACACGGCGGGTACAGCCTCACACTGGAGTAGACTATGCAGCCCCGACAGGGACTCCGGTGATGTCCATCGGTGACGGAGTCGTGATAAGCCGCAAGAATGAGGGGGCGGGAGGCAACGTCGTCAGGATCAGGCACAACTCTGTCTACACTACCGCATATCTCCATCTGTCGCGTTATGCCTCTGGCCTTAAGGCAGGCCAGAGAGTGCGTCAGGGCGATGTGATAGGGTATGTCGGCTCGACAGGCCGCAGCACAGGGCCGCATCTTGACTTCAGGGTCTGGAAAAACGGGACTCCTATCAACCCACTGAAGATGGAGTCGCCTCCTGCAGTCCCGTTGAAAGAAGAGAACATGGGGCAGTTCATCGCCGTATATGAAAAATACCGGCACATGGCCGACTCGCTGTCTGTACAGTGAGCCGCCGGCCCCGTATAGTCCTATAGTTGTTTTCTGAGTCTGGCCTTAGGGATGTTTAACTGGTCCCTGTATTTGGCTATTGTCCTTCTGGCCACCTTATAGCCTCGCCTGGTCATTTCGTCGACCAGCTGGTCGTCGGTAAGTGGCTTGTGCTTGTCTTCGGCGTCTACGCATTCCTGCAGGGCTTTCTTTATCTCGCGGGTAGAAACTTCTTCCCCGTCCTGGTTTTCAAGTCCTTCGGAAAAGAAATATTTTAGCGAATATATCCCGAACGGGGTCTCGATGTACTTGCTGTTGACTACGCGTGAAATAGTGGAGATGTCGAAGCCTGTCTTCTCGGCTATGTCCTTGAGTACCATTGGCTTGAGGTGGGCTTCATCCCCGTCCATGAAATATTCGCGCTGATAGTCTATGATGGCCTTCATAGTGCTTTCCAGAGTGTTGTGCCTCTGTTTTATGGCTTCCACGAACCATTTTGCCGAGTCGAGTTTTTTCTTTACGAAAGTCGCTGCCTCCCTCTTTTCCCTTTCAGCCGAATTTGCCGCATCCATCAGAATGGCGGCATATTTTTTATTTACCCGCAGTTCCGGGATGGAAAAGCGGGGCATTGTCAGTTTGAGTTCCCCGTTTTCGAGTGAAAGTACAAAGTCCGGGACAATCTGCTGCGCCTGGTCGTTGTACGAGTCGTCTATCTGGCCTCCCGGGGAAGGGTTGAGTTTGAGAATCTTAGACATTGCCGCCTTCATCTCCTGCTCGGATATCCCCATCCTGGACATTATCTTCTGGAAATGCTTGTTGGTGAATTCGGTGAAATAGTCCCGGAGTATCTTTTCCGCATTTTCAACATCTGGCGTGCGCTTGAGATGGCGTATCTGCAGGAGAAGGCATTCCCGCAGATCCCGTGCACCCACTCCTGCCGGCTCGAACTCCTGGATGATGTGCAGCATGTCGAGCACTTCTTTCTCGTCGGTCTCTATCCCGGCCCTGAAGGCCATATCGTCCACCAGGCTTGAGATGTCCCTTCTCAGATAGCCGTCATCGTCGAGACTGCCGATTATAAATGATGCCACTGAGTGCTGGTGCTCTGTCAGGTTCCTGAAGCCGAGCTGGTCCATGAGACTCTGGGTGAAACTCTCCT
>JADILX010000081.1 GCA_017695025.1 Candidatus Cryptobacteroides excrementavium | reverse complement strand
TCAGATGACTATTTTGACTTTCACAATGATGCAGAACCTACAAATTCTTTTCACAGTCGGGTAAGCAGGGCTATCAATCCGTTTGTTGATAAGAATATAATCGAGCGGATTGATGCGAAAAGTTATTCTCTCAATATCAGAGGAAATTTCTCTGAAAATTCTTGCTGGAAGAAATTATGACAACATTTTAACTAAGGTAATTATGGAACATTGTCATTGGTGCGGTCGTCCTATATCTGGTAAGCCTTATTATCGTGATTTTTGGAGCGGAAACGCATTCTGTTCTAAGAGATGCAAAATGGAATACGATGCAAGCAAGACCACGAACAGTCAGCCTACATACTCTGGACAAGATTCAGCGGAAAAAGGAGGTTGCGGGTCTTTTATTGCAAAAGTCATCAAATGGGCTATAATAATTTTCATAGCCCTTATCATACTAGCGGCTCTCTTTGCTGAATAGTTTTATTCCCTCCCTCTACGAGAGAGTGTATGGGGGGGGATAATATAAACAGAAAAATCGGGAAAATAAAGTGCAAACCGAGTGCAGAGCAGAACTTGTTCTGACTATGCCGAGGTACAGCCTTTATTGTAGAGCTTGCTCTAAAATATGGCGTAGGTGGGAGAATGAGAGATTAAGACTAATACAATTAATTGATATCCAATTATATTACTTTATGTTTAACCCTACATCCACTTATGCAAAGTGTGTAAGCAACCGTGTAAGCAGAACAGGTATCCAGTCACGACAAGTCTTCATAACTCGCTGATTTTCACCGTGCGAAGCACCGCTCAGCTGGTTAGAGCGCATGATTCATAATCATGAGGTCCGCAGTTCAATCCTGCGACCCGCTACAAGAAAGCGACATCACAGAATCCTCTGTGATGTTTTTTTGTATGCCCGGACACAGTCCGTCAAGGACAATCCATATAAATCTATTTGACAGTCGCTGCAGAAGATTCTATAAACAGGAAAGGACAGGCGATGAAACCTGTCCTTTCCTGTAAAGTATCGTACATAGGATTACTGTACCTTGTGTGCTTTTTTCTCTTTTCTGTCCTGCACTGCAAAATAAATTGAGCCGACTATGGCTATGAGCAGGATAAAACCACAAACGATTATTGTATTCATTTCTCACTTGTTTTATCTCTTGTGAGCCATAAGCCCAGCAAAAGGGTTGCCACTACCGTTATCGCTACTACGACATAAGTCCATATATTCTGCATGTCACTGAATATGGATGTCAGCAAAATGGCTGTTGCCATGTATTTGGCTATATCTAACAGCCAGTCTCCGAATTTCTTTTCATGGCAAGACAAAGTTATGGAATATATCCGAAAGACAAAACAATCTTATTGATGACTGTCTCCCGGGAAGAACTGGGCACGTAAGCAGATAAAATCAAAATGGGACTGGCTCCCGACTTTTCGGGTAAGGGCCAGTCCCATATTTTCAACTCAGTATTTTCAACTATACAAGTCCGGAGAATCCCATGAATGCCATAGCAAGGATACTTGCAGTGACAAGGGCAATCGGGATGCCACGGAATGGCTTCGGCACCTTGTTGAGCGCTATCTGCTCACGCAGGCCGGCAAAGAGCACCATGGCAAGGCCGAATCCGACAGATGACGCGAAGGCATACACCACAGACTCGACAAGATTGAGCATGTGCGGGTCTCCGCCAAAAGTAAACTCTTTCGTCACAACGATGAGTGCGATACCGAGTACAGCACAGTTGGTGGTAATCAGCGGAAGGAAGATACCGAGCGCCTGATACAGGGACGGGCTTATCTTCTTGAGGATGATTTCAACCATCTGCACGAGTGCCGCTATCACGAGAATAAACGAGATAGTCTGCATGAACTCGATATGAAGAGGCACCAGCACATAATACTGAAGCAGATATGTGACCAGTGTAGCAAGTGTTATCACAAAGCATACGGCACCGGACATTCCGACTGCAGTGCTCAACTTGTTGGACACACCGAGGAAAGGACAGCAGCCGAGAAACTGTGCAAGCAGGATATTGTTTACAAATATCGCTGAAACCAGAATTATCAGATATTCCATAACCAGTATTTTCTATTCTATTATCATTTGTCGACAGAACCGGTGCATCAGTTCATTCTTGTGATTTTCCTGAATATCACGATCAGATAGGCCAGAGCCAGGAATGCTCCCGGGGCAAGCACAAATGCAAGGATTCCGTCTCCTTCAATGAACTTGAAACCGAATACCGATCCGCTTCCAAGTATCTCGCGGACAAGGCCGAGTATAGTCAGGGACATCGTAAACCCGAGTCCTATACCGAGACCGTCACAGGCAGAGTCGATGACAGAATTTTTGTTGGCAAAGGCTTCGGCGCGTCCGAGGACGATACAGTTCACCACTATCAGAGGTATGAACAGGCCCAGTGTCTCGTACATTGCAGGCGTATATGCCTGCATGATGAACTGAAGCACTGTCACGAAAGCCGCAATGATGACAATGTACGCAGGTATACGCACTTTATCCGGAATATAAGGGGCTGTCGCCGATATGGCCATGTTCGACAGTACGAGCACAAACATCGTGGCAAGTCCCATTCCCATGCCGTTGATGGCAGATGTAGTGGTAGCCAATGTAGGACACATTCCCAGAAGCAGGACGAATGTAGGGTTTTCCTTTACAAGTCCCTTGGTGATAAGTCTGAATTTTCCCATTGTCTTGTCCTCCTATTTTGATTGCTGTGTCTGGCATTCTTCAGCGTCCTGGCCATCGGCAGCAGGCACGGTCGCCCCGGTAGAGACATCCGGTGTGCTGCCTTCAACAATAGCCCTGTATACTGCAAGAGCATTGTTCACGGCACCGACATATGCCCGTGAAGTGATTGTAGAGGCTGTGATGGCATCAATGTCGCCACCATCCTTTGTCACCGCGAGTTTAACGGATGCCGGATCCAGATTCTTGAACTGGTCTGCAAATTCCGGTTCAGTACATTTGGCCCCGAGACCAGGGGTTTCACTCTGTGAAAGTACGGAAGTATTGTATACTGTCCCGTCTGCCGTCACACCCACCATCACCGTGACAGGGCCGCCAAACCCTGTAGCGGAAGCCGTGATGGCATAACCGGCCACTTCACCGTCTTTCTTTACAATATAATAGTCATACTGCTGTCCGCCGGCCTCGATTGAAGCCGCCTCCGGCTCACCGTCATATGCCGGCACGACCTGAGTAATGGCATTGTTGGTCTTCGCTGCAGCCGCGGCTGCTATAGGCTCTTTAGTCAAGGCATATACACCTGCAAGTACCGCTGAACTCACAAGGCAGATGATGCCGAGACAGAGTACCATGTTCTTTAATGTTGATTGTGCTGCCATAGTCTATGCCCTCCCGTATTTTTTCTGTTTGAACGCCTTGTTGATGAGCGGCACCACTGAGTTCATTATGAGGATGGCGAATGATACGCCTTCCGGATATGAGCCGAAATATCTTATCAGCATGGTAAGAAGCCCGATACCCACACCGAACACAATACCTCCCCTGGCGCTCATTGGAGATGTCACATAGTCCGTAGCCATGAACACGGAGCCGAGAAGCACACCTCCTGTGAGAAGGTTGAACAGAGGATCCGTATACTGGTCAGGATTGATGAGCCAGAATATTCCTGAGAATACTATGACTGTAGCCCATATTGAAAGTGTGATATGCGGCCTGATGACCTTGCGGGCAAGAAGATAGATAAAGCCGACAAGGATGGCTATGGCTGATATCTCACCGGCAGAGCCTCCTATATTGATGAACAGCGTCTGAAGATAGGAAAAGTCATTGGCCGCAAAAATCTGGCTCAGAGTGTCGCCTTTTGCGAGACCTTCCTTCACTGTACCCAGAAGGGTCGCCCCCGAAGTGGCATCCACATTGAGGAAGCCGGCAGGCCTGGCCCAGTTGGTCATCGCCACAGGGAATGACACAAGCAGGAAAACACGGGAGGCAATTGCCGGATTGAACAGATTCTGCCCGAGACCTCCGAAAGTCATCTTTACTACACCGATAGCGAAAATAGCACCTATCATTGCCACCCACCACGGACAGGCCGGGGGGAGATTGAGTGCAAGCAGGACTCCGGTGACAGCGGCCGACCAGTCGCTGATAGTACACGGATTCTTGAGAAGGAACCTTGTGATGAGATACTCGACAAGGATACATGTTATGACGCTGACTGCAAGCAGCATGACGGAATGCCATCCGTAATAGAGGATGGAGACGGCCACCGACGGCAGGAGCGCAATCACCACATCACGCATTATCCTCGCTGTGGAGATATCTGCGTGTATATGTGGAGATGGTGAAACCAATACTTTACTCATATTCTGTCTCTATTATTTTTCAAATCTATATGCCTTATTTTTTAGGGGCAGTCCTTGCCCTCATTGCCCTGATGACTTCGCCCTTGGCGACTCTTATCATATCCAGAAGCGGAATATTGGCAGGACATGAATACAGGCAGCACCCGCATTCGATACAATCCTGCACCGCATTCTGTTCGAGTTCTTCCATCATTCCGTTGCGTGCAAGTTTGTTCAGAAGGAATGGTTCAAGTCCCATAGGACAGGCTTCAGCACATTTGCCGCACCGGATACAGTTGCTCTCGCTCTTGCGGGCCGTCTGCTCTTCCGTAAGATACAGAAGGGATGACGAACCTTTCTGGGTAGTGGCATCAAGATTGGAGATTGCCTTGCCCATCATAGGCCCGCCGCTGACAATCTTCGCTGCTGCATCAGGAACGCCCCCGTTGTATTCTGCGATATATGAAAGCGGATAGCCTATACGGAACAGATAGTTCTTCTGCCTGTCCGCAGGAAGGCAGTTCCCTGTCACAGTCAGCGTATTGGTAATCAAAGGCATGTTCTTCTGCACGGCATCATAGACTGCGAGTGATGTCGCGACATTCTGCACCACAGCACCGACATCGATAGGAAGTCCCATGGATTTTACCTGACGGTGCATTACAGCATCTATTAATTGCTTTTCCCCGCCCTGCGGGTATTTCTTCTTGAGGGTCATTACCTCGATACCGTCATAGCCTTTCGCTGAAGACTGCAGCCTGGACACTGTCTCTTTCATCTTTGCAATGGCCTCAGGCTTGTTCTCCTCTATACCGATCACTGTCCGGTCTACTCCGAGAACCTTTTTCATAATTGCAGCCCCTACGACTATCTGCTCGCTCTTTTCGAGCATGATGCGGTAATCGGAGGTAAGATACGGCTCACATTCCGCCCCGTTCAGGATAAGGCACTCGGCCTTCTTGTCTGGAGGAGGGCAAAGTTTCACATGTGTCGGGAACGTGGCTCCACCAAGTCCGACAACACCGTTGTTCTTTATCCTGTCCAGGATGAACTGCCTGTCCTCCGGAATATCCGTAACCAGTGTGTCAGAGGTATCAATGCCATCCATCCACTCGTCCGGCTCGACCTCTATCTCGACATGGACGACAGGGATACCGTTGAGGTCCTTGCGGAGTCCTACGGATTTCACTGTTCCGGTTACCGATGAATGGACATATGCTGATATGAACCCTGTCGGCTCCCCTATCACCTGGCCCGTCTTCACCCTGTCTCCAGGAGCGACGACGGCCTTTGCCGGAGCCCCGAGATGCTGTATCATGGAGATGTAGACAGTCTTCGGAAGAGGCAGGACTTCTATCTTGCTGCCGGCGGCTATCTTGCTGTCATCAGGATGCACACCGCCTATTGAAAATGTCTTCTTCATAATATTCTACTCCTCCTTATTATCTGGTTTAACGGTCTTTGCCACCTCAGGTGCAGACTTGGCCTGTGGAGCGGCTTCTACCGGCTTCTCCTGGACGGCCGGCTTTTCTGCCGCTGAAGTTGCCGCAGGTTTTTCCGCTGCTGCGGATGCGGCCGCTGCAGGTTTTGCCGCCGGCTTAGGTGCTGGCTGCGGTGGAGGTGTCGGGAAATTGACATCATGGATGGCCCCTGTCGGGCATACTACAACGCATTTTCTGCACAGGCGGCATTTGTTGAAGTCGATATAGGCGACATTGTGCTCTACGGTAATGGCTCCGAACGGACATTCCTTCTCGCATTTGCCGCATCCTATGCAGGCAGCCTTACAGGACTTGCGTGCCACTGCGCCTTTTTCCATATTGACGCAAGAGACAAACACACGGCGTCCCTTAGGGCCTTTATTCCGGAGTTCTATGATTTTCTTCGGGCAGGCCTTTACGCACGCACCGCATGCAGTACATTTCTCTTCATCCACGACAGGAAGCCCCGTGACAGGATCCATTGAGATAGCGCCGAACTGGCAGGCTGCCACACAGTCTCCACAGCCGAGACACCCATAGAAACATCCAGTGTCACCGCTGTATAGAGCAGCCTTGACTTTGCAGGACTTATACCCGTCGTAGTCATTGGTCTTGGGGCGGTTTTCACAAGTACCGTTGCACCGTACGACAGCGACCATAGGGGCCTTTTCCTTGACCTCCATGCCGAGCACGGCAGCAACTTTCTTCATAACTTCGTTCCCACCTACAGGACAGAAATTGTTGTCCAGATTGGGAGCCTCAACGCATGCTTGGGCAAAAGCACGGCAGCCGGCAAATCCGCAGCCTCCACAATTGGCTCCGGGCATTACCTTCTCTACTTCATCGATACGCGGGTCTTCTTCCACCTTGAATTTCTTTGCCACAAGGTAGAGGACCACGGCAAGCAGAAGCCCAAGAAGGGTGACGGCCACAATAGTCCAGATAATTGTTGATGTCATCTCTATTTTGATTTGTTAATTGTTTCCCATTCCCATGGTCATGCCAGCCATTCATTGCTGCGGCATATCCTTTATATAAAACACGAAATCCTTTGCCAGCCTGCCCTTCAGGAGATATATGACCAGATAGTACAAGGCCACAGCCCCGATGGATACAAGCCCGACATAGAGTTCGTGTACGTTAACGGACGACAAAGATAATATTAAAATCATTAAAATGAATAACGGGACCACATAAGATAGCCACACAGCCTTCAATCCCATGGATCTCTTCAGTACCACCTGCACCTGATCCCCGACATTCCGTAGCGTATATGGGTCAGTCGGGACGCCAATAAGTTTCACCTGCTCCTCAGAGACGCCACACACCCCTTTCGCATGGCATGCAGCACAGGCAGACGATGATATTATCTCTACCGTTGTCAGTTCCGGGGTTATCTCAACTATCTTCCCCAGATGTGAAATTTCATCTTTTGCCATTTTCAGACTCCTGTTAAAATAAACCGTTACCTGCGTTTCCGCTTTATGAGAGACGAAAACGGATGTTTCAGCCCGGACCAGTCCTCCAGTCTTCCGCTTGCCTTGCCGACGAGTATCGGGGCCTCAAAAAGCACCGGTATCCTGTTGTCATCATCGGAAATCCATATGGACAGGTCGTCATCCCCAGTAAAGACATTGCCGGCAAGCAACTTGGCAGCAAAACGCACCGTATTGACAGTCCCGAGCCCCTTGACCTTCTTTTTCTCCCGGCCTCTCATTATAAAATAGACATTGTACACCTCATCATCGATGGCAAATGTCATGGGATACTTTACATCCTGCTCCACCTTGTCAAAGTCCATGTTCCTTGCCAGGAAAAACAGGGTCGGCAGATCAAAGGTACATGCATCCAGCGGGAGTTCCAGATATTTCCGGCCACCGGATGAAGTATACACGTCAGCCGCTATGTACGGTGCCTCCGGCGCCGACCAGAGATAGGTGTATTCATTTTTTGCAATATATTTCCCTTCCTGGGTGTCACGCGTGAATTTCAACGGCCGCAGCCCGTCTCTTGTAAACCAAGAACTGAAATTCTCCCGGACCTTGAAGAACAGGTCGAACAGCCTCGTAGTCTGCCCGTATACCGAGCAGCGGAAAGCATCTTCACCATTGAATGCCAGAGAATCAAGATGCACCGTGGCCCAACCTACATCCGAATCGATGGCGCCCCACTCATAATGCATTGTAAACTTGAGATACTCGCCTGCATGGTAGGCGAGAGAATCCTCCTCCACGGACATTACCGGGATACATCCTCCTTTCTCTTCCGCATGGGATATGGACATGCAGAAGAAACAGCATACCGCTGCTGCGCACAATATCCCGACAAGCCTTGACATCACTGAAAATCAGTATTTCCGCTGAAAGCATTCCCGCCGAAATCCAGGCCGCCTCCCGATACCGGTGGCAGCGGGTCGAACGGATCGTCATTCATCCCGGACTCGACTGTCAGGGATGCCATCTTGTTTACAAGAGTGTCGGACATGTCCACAAAACGCACTTCGGAAGCCCGGAACATCATGTCGATGTCCTTAATCTCCCCGTTCCTGTGCTTGGCTATGATAAGCTGTGTCTTGCCTATGTCCTCGGTATTTTCGGACAGGCCCTGATAGTCAAACCTGTGGATAAACAGTACCATGTCGGCATCCTGTTCGATAGACCCGGACTCACGCAGATCGCTGAGTTGAGGCCGGTTGTTGGAGCCTGTACGCTGTACTGCCTGGCGGCTAAGCTGCGACAATGCTATTATAGGGACGTTCATCTCCTTTGCCGTGGCTTTCAGGGTCCTCGATATGGCAGCCACCTCCTGTTCCCTCATCCCCCTGAGTTCTGCGGGACCCTGCATCAGCTGCAGATAGTCCACTATGACAAGCCGCACCCCTTTCTGCTTGACGAGGCGCTTGACTTTCGAGCGGAACTCCATCACAGGCAGGGAAGGAGTGTCATCTATATATAAAGGTGCCTTGGACAGGTCTTTCAGTTTTGTCTCAAGCTGGGTCCATTCAAACTGCTCGAGTTTCTGCCCGCCCTTTATCTTGTCGGCAGAAAGCCCGGTCTCGGAGACCATTATTCGTTTGGCAAGCTGGATGGCAGGCATCTCAAGCGAGAAGAATGCCACCGGCATATGGTACTGCACGGCTGCATTCCTGGCCACATTCAGCACAAATGCTGTCTTTCCCACAGACGGTCTGGCAGCAATGATGATAAGGTCAGAGGGCTGCCACCCGAGAGTAACCGCGTCCAGAGACTGGAAGCCGGAAGGGACTCCGCTCAAGCCGGTGGAGTCCTGCAGGCGTTCTATGTCGGAGATGGCCTGGTTGATGACTGAACCTATTTCCTGGACATCACGTTTGACATTGTTCTGTATGGCTGCGAAAATCTTTGTCTGCGAAATGTCGATGAGGTCGTCAACATTGACAGTCTCGTCATAGGCATTCTTGAGGATATCATATGACGCGGTGATAAGTTCACGCTGGATGCACTTCTGCTTGAGAATCTTGATGTAATATTCGACATGGGCGGCAGCACCGACCTTCTGGGAAAGGCGTGCAAGGGCGACAGGGCCGCCTATAATCTCAAGATTGCCCTGGGACTTGAGTTTCTGCGAGACAGTGAGCAGGTCAAGGGATGTATGCTCGTTGACAAGGGCAGACATCGCCTGGAAAATCATCCTGTGCTTCTCATCATAGAAACAGGCGGGAGAGAGTTCCTCCATCGCCTCGTCCACGCAATTCGGCTCGATGAGCATGGCCCCGATGACAGCCTCTTCAACGTCAAGAGCCTGAGGCGGCTTATTGCCTACCTCAAGCCCCAGCATCTCCAGATCAACCCCGGTCTTCCGGGCCTGTCTGCGTTTCCTTTCCTCCGCCATGGACAAGACCTATTCGAAGTCCGGATTGACAAGAATTCTTCCGCAATATTCGCAGATTATCATTTTTCTGTTCGAGGCAATGTCGATGAGCCTCTGCGGCGGTATAGTATTGAAACATCCTCCGCATGAGTCGCCATTGAACACTGACACCACGGCAAGATGATTGTGGCAACTGCTCCTGATACGCTCATAGGCGCTCATTGTCCTGGCATCTATCTTTTCCGCACAGGCATCCCTCCGGACACGGAGTTTCTCCTCCTCCTTGGCAGTCGACTCCACGATCGTGGCAAGTTCCTGCTTCTTGGCCTTGAGGTCATCATTCTTCACTGCCAGCCTGGCCTTGATGTCCTCGAGTTCCTCCTTTCTGGCAGCAATCGCATCCTTGGTCTCAAAGATGTTCTTCTCTGCTATCTGACGGAGAAGATCCTGATTTTCAATCTCCTTGTTAAGTGAGTCATACTCGCGGCTGTTGGCCACATTGTCAAGCTGGGCCTTGTATTTCTCTATCTGGGCTTCACACTCGGCAATATTGTGCTTGTTCTCGGCAATCGACTTTGTGGCATCGTCTATCTTTTCCGTAACATTGGCTGCCTTTGCCTTAAGGGCGGCTATCTCGTTTTCAAGGTTCTCGACCTCGACAGGCAGTTCCCCTCTGAGCTGGAGGATCTTGTCTATCTCCGTATCAGCCTGCTGAAGAGCATACAATGTCTTCAGTTTCTCTTCTACGCTCAGATCTGAGTCTGCGAAACTTTTCTGGATGGATACGAAAGTCTCCCTCTGGTCAATGGGAGTTTCGATTTTTTTTGTCTTTTTAGCCATTTCGCTTAGAAATAATATATCGGATTACTATAAATATTCTCTGTGATTCGGACTGCAAATGTAGGAAAATTTTTCTTCAACAACGAAAATAAAATATCAACTATCTGTATTTCACTCTCGTAATGGCCTATGTCCATAATCATGAATCCCGGCCTTGTAAAAAAATGGTGGTATGACACATCCCCGCAGAGATACAACTGTGCCCCGGACTCCATCGCCTTGTCAATCAATGAACTGCCCGAACCGCCACACATTGCCGCCCTGGTAATCAGGCATTCAGCCGGACGGGATGTACGGAGCGACTTCAGGCCGAACCTCTCCTTTACAAGCGCTATGGCCTCCTGCGCAGTCAGCGGGACAGGGAAATCCCCCACGACTCCAAGCCCTATGCCATCGCCCTCGGCATCGAGGACTTCAACATTCTCAAGCCCGAGTTTCCCGGCCATGGCTCCGCTTACTCCTGCTATCACCTTGTCTGCTGAAGTATGGGCTGCATAGACCGAAATACCGGCGGAAACAGCCTTCATCACAGCCAGCCCCACCGGCTCTTCCGGACTTATCTTCCTGAGCCCGGAAAATATCAGCGGATGGTGCGTCACTATCATGTCCGCACCGCATGCGACAGCCTCGTCCACAAGTTGCGGTGTACAGTCAAGCCCGAGCAGCACCGATGTCACAGGGGCATCCGGTGAACCTATACACAGTCCGCTGTTGTCCCATTTCTCCTGGATTGAGAGAGGGGCAAAACTTTCTATCACTTCAGCGACATCCCTTACCTTGTACTTTTCCATTGCAATCAGTCTGAATTATCCGGATTGTGCCTGAATGGCCCTCCTGCAGAAATATGGTCCCTGGCATCTTCAAGTTCCGAACGCATGGAGCGCAGAAGCCCGAGCATCTCTACAGACTTCTCCAATTTCCCCTTTTCTGAGAGCAGTTTCTTATATGCCCCCTCAAGACTGTATCCGCAGTCCCTGACAAGAAAATGTATCTGCCTGAAAACCTTGACATCATCTGCAGTATATATCCTGTTGCCCTTGGTGTTTCTTTCCGGCCGGACAAGTTTCGGAAAAGAATCCGACCAGAAACGCACCAGCGACACGTTCTCGTGCAGCAGTTCAGCCACTTCTCCTATGGAATAATATATTTTCTGCATAAATTCAATCCATTGACTGTGCGATACTGGTTCCGAGAGCCATCATCCCGGCATATTCCTCCGGCGTCAGGTCCGCGAAGAAAAAGTTCAGGGGATCCATGACTTTCCCGTCTCTCCACACCTCATAATGCAGATGCGGCCCGAATGACTTGCCCGACATCCCCGAAAGGCCTATCCTGTCTCCTTTCCCTATCAGACGGCCTTTTCTCACATGGATTTCCTGAAGATGGGCATAGCGGGTGAGAAATCCATTGCCATGGTCAATCTCCACCACGTTGCCTGCACCACGTGTCGACCTTGTGACAGACAGCACCACCCCGTCCGCAGGGGCATATACCGGGGTGCCCGACGGGACAACGAAATCAAGTCCCTCATGCATTGAATTGACCTTATAGAAAGGATTGATTTTCTGCCCGACGGATGCTCCCGTATGGTCAAATATAAGATTCTTCAGCGGGAGGGAAAGCGGAGGGAGGGAATCGCGCAGTTCAATGCTCCTGGACATGATATACTTCAAGGCTTCGTCTACCCTGCCGGCACCGGCTACAGCCTCTGAGAGTTTCTTTTCAGTATATATCACTATTCCCGCATCTGATGAAATGGAATCCCCCGCCGATGCAAAATCCGCATAGCCGAAATCAGGGGAAGACGGTGACGGGGAATGGAAAATCTCCTCATAGATACCGTTGTCCCGCTGACCAAGGGATGAGACGACATCTCCCAGCAGGGCCTCCTTCTCCCTCATTCCGGGGTACATCTTTTCATACATCCTGTTCTCCTGCTTGAGACGGCGTTCAGTATCAGTGCTGAAAACCAGGGCAAAGAGAATATAATACAGGACAGCCAGCGACACACTTACCGCCAGATACTTCAGGCACCTGAAAAATATGGAGGCCCACGATGTCCTGAGTCTCTTTATCTTGAAATTGTCCTTGTCAAGTACATATCTGCTGCTCATAGCCCGGCATTGTTTTGCACTTTGTTGACAAGCGCCATATACTCCTCCGGATCCATCTTCAGATCGAAATAATTGGCAGGATTTACAGGCCTGTCCTTGTACAGCACCTCATAATGCAGGTGCGGGCCGGTAGACTTGCCGGTATTTCCGGAAGCGCCGAGGTAAGAGCCGCGCTTTACGGTGTCGCCCTCATGTACGGCGATACGGCTCATATGTGCATACCTTGTCTTGTATCCGAACCCGTGGTCGACCATCACGGAATTGCCATACCCGAAGAACTCATGACGCACCTTCACGACCACCCCGTCGGCTGTGGAGTATATGCTGTTGCCTGACGGCATGGCAAAATCTATCCCTTCATGGAAGGCAGTACGGCCATAGACAGGGTCTGTCCTGCGCCCGAACGAACTGGAAATGTGATATGACCCCGACACTGGACATATAGGTGAGACGGCAGGCACGCAGAGAACCATGTCCCCCGAATGCTTTGCAATCGCCGAGACCTCGTCAAAAGACTTGCTCTGGACATAGGCCTTCTTCGTGAGCACGTCGAGCCGCACGGCAGTATTCCGGAGAAGGGAGGAAGACTCCCCGTAGTCAAGATATGCATACCGGTTTACTCCTCCGAAGCCGGCGTTCCTTATCTCGTCCGGTATCTCATACATCCCGAACACCGATCTGTATATGTCATTGTCCCGGAGAGACAGGATGGAAAGCGCCTCCGCATAACTGTCGAGCTGCCTGTTCATGAGTTCGAACCTGGAACTCCATCTGGCATTGTTCTTCCTGATGATGACTGTCTTGGGCAGTTCGTTGCCGAGGACCGAAGTATATATCCATACATAAAAAACTGCCGCCGCAATGCTTGCAAGGAAAAGGAATGCACTTTTCAGGAAGCGGAGGCGGGCAGGTTTCTCCATGAGTTCATAGGAGAGGGTCTCACTGTTGAAAATATACTTCTTGAATTTTGACATGCCGCAAATATACTCCATTATTTGCAAAAAAGTTATAATTTTGCAGGTTATTTGTTGAAGAATACGGTTAAATTATAATGAACGATATGACTTCCAAAGAAATAAGGCAGGCATTCCTTGACTTTTTCGCCTCAAGGGGACATGTTGTCGTCCCTTCTGCGCCGATGGTCGTAAAAAATGACCCGACGCTCATGTTTACCAATGCAGGTATGAACCAGTTCAAAGACTGGTTTCTCGGCAACAGCACCCCGGCGCACAAGAGAGTGACAGACAGCCAGAAATGCCTGAGAGTCAGCGGAAAGCACAATGATCTTGAAGAAGTAGGGCACGACTCTTACCATCACACCATGTTCGAGATGCTCGGCAACTGGAGTTTCGGGGACTACTTCAAGAAAGAGGCTATAGCATGGGCATGGGAACTGCTTACAGAAGTCTACAGGATAGACAAGGAAAGACTTTACGCGACTGTTTTCAAGGGCGATGCGGCTGACCACACGGAGATGGACTCTGAGGCTCTTGAGGAATGGAAAAAATATCTGCCGGAAGACAGGATTCTTTTCGGTGACAAGCATGACAATTTCTGGGAGATGGGCGACACCGGCCCATGCGGTCCATGCAGCGAGATACACATCGACCTCAGGAGCGATGAAGAGCGTGCAGCCATACCGGGAAGCGAACTTGTCAACAAGGGCCATCATCTGGTGATAGAAATCTGGAACCTGGTATTCATGCAGTTCAACCGCAAGGCCGACGGACATCTCGAGCCGCTCCCGAACAAGAATGTGGACACAGGGATGGGCTTCGAAAGGCTGTGCATGGCACTTCAGGGCAAGACAAGCAACTATGACACTGATGTCTTCACCGGGATGATACACAAGATAGAGGAACTGTCCGGGCACTCATACCACGAGTCAGAGAAAACCGGTGTAGCCATGCGGGTGATTGCCGACCACATCAGGGCCATAAGTTTTTCAATCGCCGACGGGCAGTTGCCGTCAAACGTCAAGGCTGGATATGTCATCAGGCGCATCCTCAGGAGAGCAGTAAGGTACGGCTATACATTCCTCGGGTTCAATGAACCGTTCCTCTGCAGGCTCGTCGGGCAACTCGTGGAAGACATGGGACAGTCCTATCCGGAGATTGCAAGCCAGCAGAAACTGATAGAGAAAGTCATACAGGAAGAGGAAATGGCGTTCCTCCGCACGCTGGACAGAGGTATAAAACTGATGGACAGCATAATGGAGAAATCCAAAGAGACAAAAGTCATCACGGGAGAAGACGCGTTCATCCTCTACGACACCTACGGATTCCCTGTCGACCTCAGCGAACTGATTGCATCCGAAAACGGCTACAAGATAGACATCGAAGGATTTGAGAAGGAACTCCAGAAGCAGAAGGAACGGGCAAGGAACGCCACAGCCCTCGAATCCGGGGACTGGATTGAGTTCCACAAGTGCGACAACGTGGTGTTCACCGGCTATGACAGCACTGAAGTTTCCGGGGCTGTACTTGCAAGACACCGCACGGTAAAGGCAAAGAACAAGGTCATGTACCAGTTGGTATTCGACAGGACACCGTTCTACGCTGAAATGGGAGGACAGGTGGGAGACACCGGATACATCATTGCCGAAAATGGAGAAAAAATACAGATACTCAACACAATAAAGGAAAACAACCTCACCATCCACGTTGCCGAAAAGATCCCGGCTGACTGCACAGGGACATTTACTCTCGCGGTGGACGGGGAAAGGCGCAGACGCATCGCGTCAAACCATACCGCGACACATCTCCTGCACAAGGCCCTGAGAGAAATCCTCGGCACGCATGTCGAACAGAAAGGGTCATATGTGTCGCCGGCCTATTTCCGTTTCGACTTCTCGCATTTCGAGAAACTTTCGGATGAGCAGATAGACCAGGTGGAAAGGAGGGTCAACGAACTCATCCGCCTCAACAGTCCGCTTGAGGAAAAGCGGGAAGCGTCGATGGACGAAGCCAAGGCAATGGGAGCCATGGCGCTTTTCGGCGAAAAATATGGAGACAGGGTGCGTATCGTGAAATTCGGGGATTCCGTCGAGTTGTGCGGAGGTACCCATGCGGCTGCAACAGGCCAGATAGGATTTTTCAAGATAGTATCGGAGTCTGCCATAGCAGCCGGAATCAGACGCATCGAGGCAACTACAGGTGCAGATGCCGAAAATGTGGTGGACGCCATGGAAAACATGCTCAGGATGGCACGGTCACTATTCAACAACGCTCCCGACCTTGCCTCTTCCATCAGAAAACTTATCGAGGAAAACGAGCATTTCAAGAAGGAAATGGAGACTGTCGCCAAGGAAAAGACCGCTGCCCTTAAGCAGGCGCTTATGGACAACAGCCGTCAGATAAACGGGGTCAACGTGATAACATTCACACATTCCATAGACCCGGCAATGCTGAAAAACGCGGCGCTCATGCTGCAGAAGGACGCAACAAACATCGTAATAGCCGGGGCATTCCAGTATCAGGACAAGCCGCAACTGCTCCTGATGTATTCGCCGGATCTGGTAGAAGCAGGACACAATGCGTCCAAAGACATAAAGGAAGCGGCAAAGGCAATCCTCGGAGGAGGAGGAGGACAGCCGGGACTTGCAACAGCCGGAGGCAAGGACATCTCCGGACTGGACAAGGCCCTGCACACACTCATTGAACTCGCAACCAGATAGACATCCGGGCAGGCCCCGGGAAAAGCACAGGAATGAAGAAACTCGATACATTCATACTCAAATCTTTCATCGGACCGTTCTTTGCGATCCTGTTTGTCGTCATCTTCATCCTCATGATGCAGTTCCTGTGGCTGTACATTGATGAACTTGTCGGCAAGGGCCTGAGCATGAAGGTCATCCTTGAGTTTCTCGGATGGGGCTGTGCCACCCTGCTCCCGCTTTCCCTCCCGCTTTCCACCCTTCTGGCGTCAATGATGACCCTGGGGACGCTGGGGGAAAACAATGAACTGCTGGCCATAAAGGCCGCAGGCATATCCCTGAGCCGGGTACTTGCCCCTCTTATGACGGCATCGTTCATCATCAGTGTGGGGACCTTTTTCGCGACCAACGACCTCGTGCCTATAGCATACAACAAGATATATACGCTCAGGGACGATATCGGACGTACGAAAGAGGAAATCAAGATACCTACGGGCACATTCTACGACGGGATTGATGGCTACACGCTCAGGATAAACTCCAGGGACGAGGCCACCGGCATCATGCATGACGTCATGGTCTACAACCATAGCGGACACCGGGGCAATACAAGCCTTACCCTCGCAGACTCCGCCCTCATGAAGATGTCCGAGGACAAGACCTACCTGACATTCATCCTGTATGACGGGACCAACTACGAGGAGACCAATACGAGGAAATACCGGGATACTACACTCCAGTTACAGAGAATAGACTTCACGCAGCAGGAACTTGTCATCCCGCTTGAGAACTACGCTTTCAAGAAATCAGACGAGGCAAGATTCGGGGATCAGGTCAAATCCATGAACCTCAGGCAACTGAACCACGGGGAAGACTCAATCGGGGCGCTGAACCTTGAGACAAGGAAAGACCATCTGGAAAGACTGAGGACAAGCACTACCCTGATGTACAACCGTCAGTTGGACACATCCCGGAATACCGGCATAACAAGACCGTTCTCATTTGAAGGCTATGGCGAGTGGGACAGTATAAACGGAGAAATACGGGACTGCGAAAAGGCTCTTTCTAAAGTCAACGACTACATTTCCACCCTGACAACGTTCGGCAGAGAGACATCATACTATAACTACCTGCTAAGGAGGATAGACGTAGAACAACTGAAGAAATTTGCAGTGGCCATCGCCTGCTTCATATTCTTCTTCATCGGGGCCCCTCTCGGAGCACTCATCCGAAAAGGCGGGCTCGGCACACCGGCCATCATCTCGGTACTGTTTTTCGTGGCATACTGGGTCATTGACATATCGGGTACGAAACTGGCCAACGACGGGGCCATCTCTGCCCCGGCCGGGGTGTTCATATCTTCCTATGTCCTGTTCCCGATCGGCATCTTCCTGACGTGGAAAGCAATAAATGACTCATCCATATTCAGTGCAGACAGCATGAAGACGCTGATAAGAAAGATACAGATGAAAATTATGGGTAAAATAAGAAAGACCCGCATAGTCTACATGGGGACACCGGAATTTGCGGTTGCCCCGCTTGAAGAACTCAGGAAAAACGGGTACAACATCACCGGTGTCGTGACTGTCGCGGACAAGGCAAGCGGAAGAGGGCTGAAAGTCACCGAAAGTCCGGTAAAGAAATATGCACAGGAGCACGGCATCCCTGTACTGCAGCCTCTCTCACTGAAAGACCCCGAATTCATCGCAAACCTCAAGGCATGGAAGCCTGACATGTTTGTTGTAGTGGCATTCAGGCTTCTCCCTAAGGAAGTATGGGAGATTCCGCGGCTCGGCACGTTCAACCTCCATGCAGCCCTTCTTCCTCAATACAGGGGGGCGGCCCCTATAAACTGGGCCATAATAAACGGGGAGCACATGACCGGTGTGACGACATTCATGATTAACGAGGGCATCGACACCGGACATATAATATTCCGCGAACAGTGCAGGATTGAAGACAACGATACGGCCGGCACCCTGCATGACAAACTCATGGATGCCGGGGCGAAACTCGTTGTCCAGACGGTTGAGACAATCATCGAAGGCCATGTCGAACTCAAACTGCAGAAAAGTTTCATACAGGGGGATGAAGTGCTGAAGCCTGCTCCAAAACTCACAAAGGAACTCTGCGACATCGACTGGACGCGCAAGACAAAGGATGTCTACAATCTCATACGCGGCCTGAGCCCGTATCCGGGGGCTTTCACTACGCTGACAGACGGGGAAAAGACAGTACAGGTAAAAATATATTCATCCGAAAGGCTGTCTCCGGAACAGATTGGGGCCATGGCATCAGCAGCCGGACAATGTGCCGGCCAGTGTACGTTTGCCCCGGGAGAACTGGTCTCTGACGGCAAGGAGTGGCTCGCCGTCACCACATCGGACGGAGCCATCTCCATCAAGGAACTCCAGATGGCCGGGAAGAGACGCATGGAGATAAAAGATTTTCTTGCCGGATTCAGGGAACCGGAGAAATGGAGGATACACAGTACCGGAAACGGGACACTGTGAATAAACTGAGATGAGGGCAATGGGAAAGAACGCGGTTATCATCTGCAATGGAGAATTCCCCGTAAAGGAATATCCCAGATACATCATCCGCAACGCAGACGTGACTGTCTGCTGCGACGGGGCATTTGACAAATACATGAAAGCCGGGGAAAGCATCTTCGGGAAGGAGAAACTCCCTGACGTGGTGATAGGCGACCTTGATTCGATTTCTTCCGTGAAAAGGGAGAAATATTCCAGGATAATAGTCCATGATGCAGACCAGGAGACCAATGACCAGACAAAGGCCTTCAGATATGTCATGGAAAACTTCCCCGAGGTGACAGGAATACATATCATCGGGGCCACAGGGCTCAGGACAGACCATACCATAGGCAACGTGTCACTCCTGATGGAATACGCCAGAGACTACAGCCTCGACTCAAGAGGCATCAGCGTCGACATCATCTCTGACCGGGAGACGATAATCCCCGTAACAGACACCATCGAACTGCAATGCGGTGAAGGCCGCAGCATATCTGTCTTCTCTCCTGACAGCACATTGAAAATACATTCCGAAGGGCTGGTATGGCCGCTGGACAATGTGGTATTTGACAACTGGTGGAAAGCGACACTCAACAGGGCCGCGAATGACACGATAAGACTCGTATTCAGCCACCGGTCAATAGCCCTTGTCATGCTTGACTGACATTCCGGGAATGCGCCAAATTGATTGGATTTTATTAGGAAAATCCCGCGTTTAGTCATATTTTTGTAACACGTGGACACATATACGTTAAAATTATAAGTAAATGTCTGAAAAAAAATATTTTCCGTCCGTCGAAGACATAAAGGCGGCATCCACCGTGCTCGGTGAAATACTGCAGCCGACCCCGGTCTCAAGAGACAGCAATCTCTCAGACAAATACGGGGCTGATGTCTATCTGAAGAGAGAAGACCTCCAGGTCGTACGTTCATACAAGATCAGGGGGGCATATAACAAGATCCGGTCTCTTGCCCCGGAAATGCTCCGCAACGGTATTGTATGCGCAAGTGCAGGCAACCATGCACAAGGAGTGGCACTGTCATGCAACAAACTGCACATAACCGGCTCCATCTACATGCCGACGACCACACCGAAACAGAAGATAGAGCAAGTGAAGATGTTCGGCAAGGAATACGTGGAAATAGTGCTCACCGGGGACACATTCGATGCGGCCAACAAGGCAGCCATAGAATATGCCGGGAAAACCGGAAAGACATTCATCCCACCGTTCGACGACCCGAAGATCATCGAAGGACAGGGGACAATAGGGCTCGAACTGGAGCATCAGTTTGAAAAGCCGCTCGACTACGTATTCATCCCTATCGGCGGCGGCGGGCTGGCGTCCGGAGTCGGGGCATATCTCAGGCAGGTGTGGCCAGGAGTAAAACTTATTGGAGTGGAACCGGCAGGGGCGCCATGCATGAAGACCGCCATTGAAAAAGGAGAGATTGTAGATCTCGAGCACATCGACAAGTTCGTTGATGGAGCAGCGGTAAAAAAAGCCGGCAGTTATACATTCGAGGTGTGCCGGCAGGTACTTGATGATATAATCGTCGTCCCGGAAGGGGCTGTCTGCACCACCATCATAGGGATGTACAACAAGAGCGCAATCGTTGTCGAGCCTGCAGGAGCACTGTCAATAGCCGCCCTGCGATTCTACGCCGACAAGATAAAGGGGAAGAGGGTCGCCTGCATTGTCAGCGGGAGCAACAACGACATCACGAGGATGGAGGAAATCAGGGAGAAATCCCTGCTTTACGAAGGGCTTAAGCACTACTTCATCATCACCCTGCCGCAGAAGTCAGGGGCTATACTCTCATTCGTCCGGGATGTAATAGGGCCTACCGATGACCTCGTATACATCCAGTACATAAAAAAGACGAACAAAGAGGAGGGCCCGGCGCTCATTGGCATAGAAGTGGCATCGAAAGACGGCTACGAATCCCTGATAAAAAGGATGGACGCCCACAACATCAGATACGAATATATCAACAACAATAACAGCCTTTTTGAAATACTGATATGATTATGGCAAATGTAGACTGGACAAAACTCACTTTTTCGTACACAAAGACCAACACTGTCCTCATATGCAATTTCAAGGATGGCAAATGGGGGCCGGTGGAAAGTTTCAGTGATGACACCATCGCCATCAGTTCTTTTGCAGGAGCCCTGCACTACAGCATAGAATGTTTTGAAGGGCTCAAGGCATTCCGCGGGAAAGACGGCAAAGTCAGGATTTTCAGGCCGGACGAAAATGCCGCCAGACTCCAGAGGTCGGCAAAATTCCTTGGCATCGAAGCCCCGTCGACCGAGATGTTCATAGACATGTGCGTAAGGGCTGTAAAAGAGAATATGGATTTTCTCCCGCCTTACGGGACATTTGCGTCATTGTATCTGAGGCCTACACTCATAGGGGTCAACCCTCAGCTCGGGGTCAATTCATCCAAAGAATGCATGTTCATGATGCTCTGCTCCCCGGTAGGGGCATATACTGGAGGCAACCTTGAGCCTATCAATGTGGCAATAGCCAGAAACTATGACAGGGCGGCCCCTAACGGATGCGGATGCTACAAACTCGGGGGCAACTATGCGGCATCACTGTACTCATACAATCTTGCCCATCAGATGGGATACAAGGCCGTCCTGTATCTTGATCCTGCCACAAAGACTTATATTGACGAGTTCAATTCCTCCAACTTCTTTGCAATCAAGGGGAATACCTACATCACACCGAAATCGGACTCCATCCTGCCGTCCATTACCAACAAGTCCCTTGAGGCAGCAGCAAAATATTGCGGCATGGAAGTGGAAAGAAGACGGATTCCGGTGGAGGAACTGGCAGACTTCGAAGAAGCCGGAGAATGCGGCACTGCGGTAGTCATAACACCTGTATACCAGATAGATGACAGGCCGTTCCTCGAATCTGACCAGGTCAAGTCATACACATTCGGCTCAAAAACAGAATGCGGGCCAAAGAGCCTGAAACTGTACAGGATGATTACAGGCATACAGTACGGGGAAATCGAAGACCCGTTCGGATGGTGCATCTTCGTAGAATAACATTCTACCCGGGCCTGCCTTCCGGCAATGGCCCGGATATAAATAAATGCTTCAGACAGCCCCGGATTATTTCGGGGCTATTCTGTACAGGAACCCTGCTATAATCGTAAACAATATATTAGGGACCCACAAGGCTATTCCAGGCGGCAGGAAATCCGTATAGACGAACATCTGGCTGAATCTCAGGAACAGGATGTAGGAAAAACTCAGGGCAATGCCTATGCCGATATTCCAGCCTATCCCGCCGCGGCGCTTCTTTGACGACAGGGCCACCCCCATGATAGTCAGGATAAAGGCAGAGAAAGGAAGGGCAAATCTTGTATGCTTCTCTATCAGTGCGACCTTTACGTTTTCATCACCCCTCATCTTCTGGGTGTCGATAAGATCGTTGAGTTTTCTGTATGACATTGTCTCTACCGCGCTTTTCTGGATATACAGGTCATTGACACTCAGATCAATCACAGTGTCCAGCTGTGCCCCGGTCCTGACATGGTCACCAAGTGCGGTAGAATAGTCCCTGATGAAATATTTCCTGAGATTCCAGCATCCCTGCGTGCTGTCCCATACAGCCGTCTCAGCCGAAAGTTTGGACACGAGTGTGTTGTCCTTGATTTTTTCCAGTGTAAAACGGTAGGCGGTATTGTTCCATGAACTGAAGGACTCTACAAATACAAACTCCCCGGGGGCTATCTGATAATGTATGTTCCGCGCTGTCGTCTTGCTGCGGCCCTTGATATATTTACTTTCAAACTCCACCCTTATCTCGTTGGACTTCGGTATCACGAAAAGGTTCAGGCCGAGAGAGAATATGGCGATGAAAGCAGCCGACACAATATACGGGACCATCATCCTGTGAAAACTGATGCCGCAGGAAAGGATGGCGACAATCTCAGAGTTGGCAGCCATCTTGGAGGTAAAGAATATTACCGTAATGAACACGAACAGAGGACTGAACATGTTCATGAAGTATGGTATGAAATTCAGATAATAGTCAAATATTATCGCTTTCAGGGGAGCCTCCTTGCTGACGAAGTCATCGATCTTCTCGCTTATGTCAAAGATTATGACAATGCCGATGATAAGAAGCAGGGCAACGAAGAAAGTGAATATGAATTTCTTGATTATATACAGATCAAGCAGTCTCGGTTTCAATTCCATCGCCTGTAGATTTAAAGTCTTGTCATTATTTTTCTGACGGTCTCATCTTTCCATGCCCTGAAGTCTCCGGCCTTGATGTGCTTTCTGGCTTCGCGCACAAGGTCAAGATAAAAAGCCAGGTTGTGCTCGCTGGCTATCTGGCCGGCAAAGATCTCGCCTGACACGAAAAGATGTCTCAGGTAGGCCTTGCTGTATGTCCTGTCGACAAATGACGTACCTTTAGGGTCAATCGGAGAGAAATCATCCGCCCATTTCCTGTTCCTCATGTTCATGATTCCGTCCCAGGTGAAAAGCATGCCGTTCCTGCCATTGCGTGTAGGCATGACACAGTCGAACATATCCACACCACGCGCTATCCCCTCGAGTATATTGGCAGGGGTGCCTACTCCCATCAGGTATCTCGGCCTGTCCTCCGGAAGGATAGGGCATACCACCTCAAGCATCTCGTACATCTGCTCTGTCGTCTCCCCTACCGACAGCCCCCCTATGGCGTAGCCTTCCCTGTCGAATGAAGCGGCATGCTCGGCCGCTTCACGCCTAAGGTCAGGATATACGCATCCCTGTACTATAGGGAAGAATGTCTGGGAATAGCCATAGAGCGGCCGGGTGGCATCGAAATGCCTGATACACCTCTCAAGCCAGGATTTCGTAAGCGTGAGAGACTTACGGGCATAGTCATAGGATGCATCTCCTGGAGTACACTCGTCAAGCGCCATTATGATGTCCCCTCCGATAATACGCTGGGTGTCCACATTGTTTTCAGGGGTGAACACATGCTTGGAGCCGTCGATATGCGACCTGAAGACACAGCCGTCGGAAGTAAGTTTCCTTATCGGGGAAAGGGAGAAGACCTGGAAGCCCCCGCTGTCAGTCAGGATGGGACGGTCCCAGGATATGAACCTGTGGAGACCTCCCGCCGCCTTGAGTATTTCAAGCCCGGGCCGCAGATAGAGATGGTATGTATTGCCCAGAATGATTTCAGCCCCTATGTCATCCTTCAGATCCCTGTGATATATGCCTTTTACAGAGCCCACCGTACCGACAGGCATGAATATAGGAGTCTCTATTGTCCCATGATCCGTAGTGATGATGCCGCACCTCGCGCTTGACTGGCTGTCTGAATCTGTCCTGACGAATTTCATCCCGATTATTCCCTGTTACACAAATTTCAAACTTCAAAGATAGTAAAAGTTGAATAAATACTCGTATATTTGTCTTCCCATGGGCTGAAGAATACCCCCGTGGACGGACCATAGCAACATAATGACATTAAAACATATGAAAAGCAGTTCTTCTGTAAGGCTACGGCTGACAATAATGAATTTCCTGCAGTTTGCCATCTGGGGCGCATACCTCACATCCATGGGGAATTATCTCGGCAAGGCAGGCCTTGGTGAAAACATCGGCTGGTTCTATTCCATGCAAGGAATCGTCTCGATATTCATGCCGGCATTGATAGGCATAGTTGCAGACAAATTCATGCCGGCGCAGAAAGCGCTGAGCCTCTGCCACGGGATAGCCGGAGTGGCCATGCTTGCGGCCGGATATTACGGTATGACGGCAGGCACATCCGTTGAGTTCGGAATACTGTTCCCCCTCTATTCCCTGAGCGTTGCGTTTTTCATGCCGACAATCGCCCTTTCCAACTCTGTTGCATATACAATACTGGAAGACAACGGCTATGATACGGTCAAGGATTTCCCTCCGATACGTGTCTTCGGGACAATAGGCTTCATATGCAGCATGCTCTTCGTGAATTTCATGAGGGACGGGGACGGTGTGCAGTTCCAGGCGACTTATAACCAGTTCCTGACATCCGGCATCCTCGGGCTTGTGCTCATGCTCTACGCCTTCACCCTCCCTAACTGTCCGGTGAAAGTGTCCAAAGAGAAGAAAGGCCTTGCGGACGCCCTCGGGCTGAAGGCGTTCGCCCTGTTCAAAGACAAGAATATGGCGATATTCTTCATCTTCTCGATGATGCTCGGTGTGGCGCTCCAGATAACCAATGGCTATGCCAACCCGTTCATCACAAGTTTCAAGGCAAACCCGGAGTTTGCCGGAACATTCGGGGCAGAAAACGCCAATGCCCTCATATCCATCTCCCAGGTA